>DATIDQ010000150.1:0-32358 GCA_035456205.1 Pseudomonadales bacterium | reverse complement strand
TCGATATCGCCAACGCCACCTTCGTGATACCCGGCATCAATCACTACAGCTCCGTCCTTAATCCACGCCCCAGGTATAAATCTGGGTTTGCCAACGGCACCCACCACCACGTCAGCCAGAGAAACCAATTGCTGCAAATTTTTAGTGCGGGAATGGCAAATTGTCACCGTACAATCAGCATTTAGCAGCATGGCAGCCATTGGCTTGCCCAGAATCGGACTACGCCCAAGAACCACAGCGTGCTTGCCCGCCAGAGGAATTTTGTAGGCTTCCAGTAACCTCATAATTCCAGCCGGAGTTGCCGACCCATAAGCAGACTCCCCCATTGCCATACGGCCGTAACCAAGACAAGTAACGCCGTCGACATCCTTATCCAGAGCAATAGCATCAAAACAGGCTCGCTCATCAATCTGGGAAGGCACAGGATGTTGCAGCAATATTCCATGCACATTGGGATTGCTGTTCAGTTCTTCTATTTTCGCCAGCAACTGCTCCGTTGTTGTGGATTGCGGCAACTCGATTGCCAGAGAATCCATGCCAACCCGGCGACAAGCGCTACCTTTCATCTGCACATAAGTGGCGGATGATGGATCATCACCCACCAGGATAGTTGCCAGAATAGGGGTTGCACCACCCGAAAGTGACTTGATATTTTCAACGCGTAAGCGAATTTGCGCTTCCGTTTCCTGAGCAATTTTTTTGCCATCCAGCACGATTGTCTGGTCTTTAACTGTTGCATTCATGCGCAAACTCACCAAGGTAAGGGCAAAAAACGGGGCTGTTATTGTGCCCGATTTCATGGTCGCGCCATAGCGCTTCATTTACCGCGCACGCCGCTAACGTTACAATAGCGGCCTCGAAACTACCTTCCTGTGACCCATCATGCAGCCCATGCTGAATATTGCCCTGCGCGCTGCGCGTCTGGCCGGCGAGCACATCGTACGTGCATCTGACCGACTGGACATCATCGCTGTCACTGAAAAAAGCAGCAATGACTACGTTACAGAAGTTGATCAGGCCGCAGAAGACATCATTATCAAACTGCTGCACAAAACCTATCCTGATCACGGATTTCTGGCAGAGGAAAGCGGCTCCACTAACGCAGACGCCGAATTCTGCTGGATCATCGACCCACTGGATGGCACGACAAATTTTGTACGCGGCATCCCGCACTACGCCGTTTCCATTGCTTGTCAGCACCAGGGAAGACTTGAACATGCTGTAGTTTATAACCCAGTAACTCGCGAAGAATTTACTGCTAGTCGAGGCCGAGGCGCACAACTCAATGGTCGACGTATCCGCGTTTCCGGGCGCACTAATCTTGAGGGAGCACTACTGGGAACTGGCATTCCATTTCACAGCCATCACAACGACAAACTGCAAGGTTATCTGCAGACACTGGCCGAGCTAGCGCCACAAACTGCTGGCATTCGCAGAGCAGGATCAGCCGCTCTCGATCTTGCGTACGTAGCAGCAGGAAGATTTGATGCATTTTGGGAAATGGGATTACAGCCCTGGGATATCGCTGCCGGTTTATTATTGATTCAGGAAGCAGGCGGCTTGGCCAGTGATTTTTCCGGCGGCAACCATTACATGGAAACTGGCGATGTCGTTTGTGGCAACCCGAAGTGTTTCAAGCAGGTATTAAAAGTTGTCAATCAGCATCTTGCCTGAATTCTGTTTATACACTATCAGGCAAATGGATTGCCCTTGAGGTGACTGGAAACATCTCCAACCAGATCGATATACTCCAAACGATCTGTAAAAAACCACTCGTTATCTTCACAACAAAAAGTATCGCAATATCGTCCAGCAACAATAGTTTTTAACTCTTTGCCGGGCAACCCCTGCAAGACTGTAAAATCACTCCACAGTACAGCATCTGTTGCCTTCAATGATTCAAAACGAAGATTGCTAGAAATATGTTTTGTCCACGGTTTTGCCTTGACAACAGTGGGATCAACCGCCTGCAGATTTTTATCATAAAACAACGTAAATTGCAGAAACATATCGCGTACTGCATTGCTACCTTTATGCACAACGTCCATGCCGTGGATGCGGATTTGTCCACGAGAAAACAAATCTGCTACTCGCGTGATATTTCCTGCATCCAACGCTTCTGCATAAGCACATATAAGACGCTCAATTTGTAATCGAGCCTGAAACAAATCAACCGGCCGATTTGACATGTTTCAGCACCTTGTCTTTACGCAACTCACGTACTTCGGCGGATACAGCAATACTACCCGTCTGCACATAATCTTCACTGTTAGTATCAATAGTGAGCGGATCGTACAAATAATTAACCATCATGCCGCAAGACTGGCGGATGCCTTTTGCAGAAATATCAGCCATCCAGTTCATCTGCTGCAATGTTGCACCATTGCTGAGATGAAAATGCGCCACACCATCTCTCGCCCGCAATTTCCCCGGCTCCAGACCAAGCAGATACTCAGCACATAAACGCAACAATATTGGCTGCAACACTTGTGTTACTTGTGTGTTTTGATGCCATGCTGATAACCCCAGCAAACCACCAAGATTTTTTTCAATGGAAAGCTCGGATGCAACCACACTAATGCTGTGACGCTCCGTGACACTCAACAAGGGCGTATCACCATCCAGCATTTGACTTGCCAGCCAGACCATAAAACCTGGCACCGGAGAAAGCGTAGCGAACTGCTCAATTTGCGGCAGCTCACGCTTCAAATTGGCCACGACACGCTTAATCAGGAAATTACCGAAACTGATACCGGACAATCCACGTTGCGCATTGGAGATTGAATAGAAAATAGCGGTGTTAGCGTGCTCAACATCAAAAATACGCGCATGAGTATCCAGCAATGCCTGCACATTACTGGCCAGACCATTACACAGCGCCACCTGAACAAAAATTAATGGCTCGTCTTCCATATTCGGATGCAGAAAAGCAAACAAACGACGATCAGGTGCCAGACGATTTTTCAGATCTGCCCAACTGGCAATTTCATGCACCGCTTCATATTCAATCAGTTTTTCTAATAATGATGCAGGAGAATTCCATGTTAATTGTTGCAACTGCAGAAAGCCAATATCAAACCAGCTTGATAATAAATGTTTGAGATCGCGCTCGACTTCACCCAACTCCACATCCTTGTGAGCACCCATATCCAGCAGTTCACCACGCATATCAACGAGAAACTTGATACCTTCTGGCAAGGCATTGAACAGCGTCAGTAATTGCACACGAGGGGCAACCAGTGCCTTGCTCAACTTGTGCCTGAGTTTAGGTAAATTATCTGCGCTACCAGCTTGGTTGTAGGCTTTGATAGCCTGCTGTATAGCCTGATTATCTGCATCAAAATCGGTAGCCAGCAATCGCAAAAAACGCACGCGCCCCTGCTGGTTAAGCGTCATATAAGCATGGCCTATATGTGCGGCCTGTGCCCGCATGGCAAATTCACCACCCGGCGCAGACAAGCATCCCTTGATAAGCTGTCGCAAATGTTCGACATCACGTTCATTCAATGACGGATCAAACTGATAGCGGTCATTGCCACGCAACGTTGTATTCAGTTCAGACCATGCCTGACGTAAACGCCGCAGTGTACGATTAAGAATTGAACGTTGCGCGACCATAAAAACCTCTATGTAGCCAGCGCGCTATGCTGGCACTTCAAGAATCACAGTACTGCTGTGCTTGTGCAAGATCCAGCGTGCCTTCATAGATAGCGCGTCCGGTAATTGCTCCCAGAATGCCGCGCGCCGCAACGGCTTTTAATGCACGAATATCATCCATATTGGTGACACCGCCTGAAGCGATCACAGGAATACCGCATGCCTCAGCCAAGGCCACTGTCGCTTCAACATTGACACCTTGCATCATGCCGTCGCGGGCAATGTCTGTATAAACAATAGACGACACACCATCACCGGCAAATTGCCTGGCAAGGTCCACGGCTTTCACTGTACTGACTTCGGCCCAGCCATCTGTAGCGACCAAACCATCTTGCGCATCAATGCCGACGATAATTTTTCCAGGAAACTGTTTGCACATATCAGTAACAAACTGCGGTTCTTTTACTGCTTTCGTTCCGATAATGGCATAGCTGACACCGGCGGATAAATACGCCTCAATAATGTCAGCATTGCGAATACCGCCACCGATTTGTATCGGCAATGCTGGATTCGCACGCGCAATCGCTTTTACTGCTTCACCATTGATCGGCTCACCAGCAAACGCGCCATTCAGATCAACCAGATGCAAGCGGCGTGCGCCGGCATCCACCCAGCGCTGCGCCATCGCTACCGGATCAGAACCGAACACAGTCGAATCATCCATACGGCCTTGTTTCAAACGAACACATTGCCCGTCTTTTAAATCAATCGCGGGGATAATCAACACGATCAACAGCTCCCGTTCCAGTTCATAAAATTTTTGAGTAATTGCAGGCCTGCAGTATGGCTTTTCTCAGGATGAAACTGCACTGCAAACAAGTTCTTCTCCGTGAGCGCTGCGTCGAATGACACCCCATAACTGCAACTTGCAGCAACAAGATCACGATTTTGTGCGGCCACATAATAACTATGCACAAAATAAAACCGGCTGTTTTGTGCAATACCATCCCACAATGGATGCGCAGTCATTTGCGTTACTTCATTCCACCCCATATGTGGCACTTTCAAACGCTCGCCGTTGGCATCATGTAAATCATCACCAAAAAACTTCACGTCACCGGCCAGTAAACTGATGCAATCCACGCCATTATTTTCTTCGCTGTGCGTCATAAGCGCCTGCATACCAACACAGATAGCCAATACCGGTTTCTGTTGCACCGCCTCACGCACCAACTTATCAATACCTAGCCGACGGATCTCCGCCATGCAATCACGAATAGCACCTACACCCGGAAACACGACCCGGTCTGCCACATGAATAACTGCAGGATCACTGGTGATACTAACCATCGCATCCGGAGCGACATATTCAAGTGCTTTTGCCACTGAATGCAGATTGCCCATGCCGTAATCAATAACTGCGACTGTCGATGACACGATCAGAGCGTACCTTTGGTTGAAGGCATCTGGCCCGCCATCCGCACATCAGGTGTCAATGCCATACGCAATGCACGACCAAACGCCTTGAATACAGTCTCGATCTGGTGATGCGCATTGGCTCCGCGCAAATTATCAATGTGCAATGTGACATTCGCGTGATTAACAAATCCCTGAAAGAATTCATAAAAGAGATCCACGTCGAAATCACCAACACGGCCGCGCACAAAATTCACGTGCATTTCCAGACCTGGACGACCCGAAAAATCAATTACCACACGCGACAATGCTTCGTCGAGCGGAACGTACGCATGCCCGTAACGACAAATACCTTTCTTGTCCCCGACCGCTTTTGCAAAAGCCTGGCCGAGAGTAATACCGATATCCTCGACCGTGTGATGTGCATCAATCTGCATATCGCCTTTGGCAGTGATATCGAGATCAATCAATCCATGACGGGCAATTTGATCCAGCATGTGCTCAAGAAACGGCACCGGCGTATCAAAACGGCTGATGCCCGTGCCATCAAGATTGATGGCTACACTGATCTGGGTTTCCAGCGTATCGCGCTGGATACTGGCTTTGCGCTCGGTCATGGGAGCTCTCTCTTAAAAATACAGGCACCAATTATAACAGGGGCAGCTATAGCAGGGGCTTCAAAAAGCGTCCGGTATGCGAAGATTCATTCAGCACGATATCCTCTGGCGTTCCGAGTGCAATAATTTGTCCGCCTCCAGAACCCCCTTCAGGGCCGAGATCCACCACCCAGTCTGCTGTTTTTATCACATCAAGATTATGTTCGATAACAACAACGGTATTGCCCTGATCACGCAAACGCATCAAAACTTTCAACAGTTGTGCGATGTCATGAAAATGTAGCCCGGTAGTGGGTTCATCCAGGATATAGATGGTTTGTCCGGTGCTGCGCTTGGACAACTCTTTCGCCAACTTCACACGCTGCGCCTCACCACCCGACAACGTGGTCGCATTCTGGCCAAGGCGAACATAAGACAAGCCTACATCCAGCAGCGTATGCAATTTATTGGCAATAACCGGCACCGGCTTGAAAAACTCAAAAGCAGCCTCAACGGTCATATCCAGTACGTCATGAATATTCTTTCCCTTGTACAACACTTCCAGCGTTTCGCGGTTATAGCGTTTGCCGTGACAAACATCACAAGACACATACACATCTGGTAAAAAATGCATTTCCACTTTGGTGACGCCATCGCCTTCGCACGCTTCGCACCGACCACCTTTGACATTAAAACTGAAACGCCCTGGCTGATATCCGCGCGAACGCGCCTCTTGTGTACCCGCAAATAGATCACGGATAGCAGTAAACATCCCCGTATACGTGGCCGGATTGGAACGCGGCGTACGACCTATCGGACTTTGATCAATATCAATACATTTATCAATATGCTCAAGGCCACGAATATCTTCATAAGCTGCAGGTTTCAGCGTACTGGCACCATTCAACTGTTCCGCGAGAATTGGATACAGGGTGTGATTGATCAGCGTGGATTTTCCAGAACCGGATACACCGGTAATACAGGTCAACAACCCCAACGGAATTTCCAATGTCACATTTTGCAAGTTGTTCCCGCTTGCCCCCTCAAGAACCAGTACTTTTTTTGGATTGAATAGCAGACGATCTTCAGGAACAGCAATACCTTTTTTACCAGACAAATATTCGCCAGTCAGTGATCTGTTATTACCTACAATATCTGCCAGCACACCACTTGCAACAATTTCACCACCATGCACGCCGGCACCTGGACCAATATCAACAATAAAATCAGCCGCTTTTATCGCATCTTCATCGTGCTCTACGACAATCACCGTGTTACCAAGATCGCGCAGACGAATCAGCGTTGACAGCAAGCGCTCATTATCGCGCTGATGCAGGCCAATTGAAGGCTCATCCAGAATGTACATGACGCCTACTAGTCCTGCACCGATTTGCGACGCCAGTCGTATGCGTTGCGCCTCACCACCAGACAACGTTTCTGCACTGCGGTTCAGTGTCAGATAGTTCAAGCCAACATCGACCAGAAAACGCAGACGCTGTTGAATTTCCTTGATAATTTTTTCGGCAATCTGGCCCTGCCTGCCAGGCAAATCCAGTTGTGTAAAATAATCTGCTGCACTACCTACTGGCAATTCCGTTAACTGTGCCAATGTGTGGTTATCAACAAAGACGTGGCGCGATTCGCGTTTCAAACGCGAGCCAGCACAATCAGGACAAGGCTGGCTACTGACATATTTGACGAGTTCCTCACGAACACTATTGGATTCCGTTTCCCGATAGCGGCGCTCCATATTATTCACTACACCTTCAAACGGATGTTCGCGCTGGGTAATATCACCTCGATCATTGGAGTACTGGAATACAATATCCTCATCATCAGAACCGTATAACAACACTTCACGGTGTGATTTTTTCAGCTTCTT
Organism: Pseudomonadales bacterium; assembly: GCA_035456205.1. Taxonomy (GTDB): domain Bacteria; phylum Pseudomonadota; class Gammaproteobacteria; order Pseudomonadales; family UBA7239; genus UBA7239. The sequence continues at coordinate 24,867 of DATIDQ010000150.1, read as the reverse complement.
CCACGGCGTATCGACATCAAAACCATAATGTTGTGCGAGCGATGTCAGCATTTGATAGTAATAAAAATTCCGGCGATCCCAGCCACGAATAGCGCCTTCACTGATTGAAGCTTCCGGGAATTGCACAATGCGATCAGGATCAAAAAACTGTTTGACACCTAGACCATCACAACCGGGACAAGCGCCGGCCGGGTTGTTGAACGAAAACATGCGCGGCTCAAGTTCATTGATGCTGTACTCGCACACCGGGCAAGCAAATTTGGCAGAAAATAACTGCTCAGATTGCTTTGTATCATCCAGATGCGCAATTATCGCGATACCTTCCGACAACTTCAGTGCGGCTTCAAAAGACTCTGCTAGTCGCAATTGCATTTCGGGCCGCACACTGAAACGATCCACCACTACGTCAATAGTGTGCTTGATGTTCTTCGTCATCTTTGGTGCATCATCAAGATCGCATACCACGCCATCAATGCGTGCGCGTACAAATCCCTGAGTTTTCAATTTATCAATAACATGCGTGTGCTCACCTTTACGATCACGAATCACGGGCGCAAGCAACATCAATCTGGTGTTTTCTGGCATTGCCAACACGGTATCAACCATCTGGCTGACAGTTTGCGCTGCCAGCGGTTTGTCATGATCAGGGCAACGCGGCTCTCCGGCACGAGCAAACAACAAACGCAGGTAATCATAAATTTCTGTGATAGTTCCCACCGTCGAACGGGGATTGTGCGACGTTGATTTTTGCTCGATGGAAATTGCTGGCGACAACCCCTCAATATGATCCACATCCGGTTTTTCCATCATCGACAAGAACTGGCGCGCGTAGGTAGACAGTGACTCCACGTAGCGGCGCTGCCCTTCGGCATACAAGGTGTCAAATGCCAATGAAGATTTGCCGGAGCCAGAGAGGCCGGTAAACACCACCAGTTTGTCGCGTGGAATATCGAGATTAATATTTTTCAGGTTGTGGGTGCGGGCACCGCGGATCTGGATACTTTTCATCAACTACTGCTGCTCTTCATGAAGAATTCCCCACTGGGGCGACCGACCATTATACTGCTTGCTGCCTCTGGAACACTCTCGGATATTTCATGTTGCCTGTTCAGCCGCTATCCAATAATCCATTACCCAATGCCCCGTTATGGCGTCGAATCGCCGCGCTGGTTTATGACGCTTTCCTGCTTTTTGGCCTGCTGATGCTGTTCGGCTATACCGCTGTTGGGCTTGAGAGCCTGCTGCTGGGTGTCGAACACGTGGAAAAATCCCCTACTGCAGGCGGAAATCCGCTGGTCTTTGTCGGGATGCTGATAGTGATCTGCGCGTTTTACTCTGTGTTCTGGTTGCGCAATAAACAGACACTGGGCATGCAGGCATGGAGACTGCAAATTGAAACAGTCGATGGCTCCCCACTCACTCTGAAACACGGTTTACTGCGCCTGACGTACGGATTATTGTCGTGGAGCTGTGTGGGACTGGGTTATCTGTGGTGCTTGCTGCCCGCGCATATGACATGGCATGACAGGTTGTCTGGCACACGGATTGTTGTGCATGAGAAGCGCTAACGCGTCCTGAGCAACAGAAATACACCCAACAACCAGCACACAATAATCGGAGCCATCACTGCCAGCAGTGGAGTAAATCCGTACACCATGCTGGTGGGACCAAGCAAATCCTGGCTAAAACGAAAAAGAATGCCCAGCATAACGCCGGTGAACAAACGGTACCCCATTGTGGTGTCACGCAGCGGTCCAAAAATAAATGAGATAGCTACCAGCACTAAACCAATCATTGCCAAGGGCTGCATGGCTTTCTGCCAGAAGACCAACTCGAAAATACGACTATCTTGCCCTTGCCCTGCCAGATAGCTGATGTAGTAGCGCAACTCACGCAAGCTCATACTTCCAGGTTCTGATGCCACCACGCTTAACAATCCGGGCTCCAGCTCACTGGACCAGTGATCATCTCCTGCCTGCAACTCTGTGCTAACCGCATTTTCGCTGAATCTGGTCATGCGAATTTTCTTGAGACTCCAACCGGGCCGTGCGGCATCTGTTGAATGCTTTGCACGAGATGCATACTGGGCGTATTGCAGCTCTCCATGATCATCAAAAACAAAACGGGCAAAACCGGTGATATCTCCATTGGCGCTAACGTGATTAAAATGCAGAAAATCATTTTCCTGACGCATCCATAAGCCGTTATCACCTCTTATCATATTGAAGATGAACTCCTGCTCTTGTTTTTCTGATTTCACAAGACTGGCGTAACGATCAATATCCGGTACAACATACTCTCCCATCAGACTTACCAATAACACAACTGCCAGCATTGGCTTCAATACCATCCACACAATGCGCATGACAGAAACACCGCTGGCACGCATGACTGTCAGCTCGCTCTGGCTAGCCAGCACACCCAATCCAAGCAAGCAACCGATCAATATAGCGAAGCCTGCATTTGTCACTATCATGCCAGGCACTCGCAATAAGACGTACAAGACCAGATTGAGAATGTTGTAGTGATCCGGTGCAGATCCCAGCTCATCGGCAAACGATATCACTGCAAATAAACCGATCAGTACCACTATCACTAATACCACTGCACTAACAACATGTCGCGCAACATGTGCGCTGAGATAATTCATAAAGAACGTCTCCATCTGCTGATGTGATCGCTATATAGAAACAGTAATGCGATAACCAGAAATAACAGATGCGCTACCAACAACCCGGGCATAACAGGCCAATCACCCTCCGCCATCTTGCGTCGCAGAACATCAATGGTTGATATATACGAAAAATACAACAACATCGCGGGCAAGAGTTTGATGTAACGCCCTTGTCTCGGCGTAGTACGGCTCATCGCTACCGCCAGCATAGCGACAAGAGGCACAAGAATAATCAACGAAAAACGCCATTGCAGCGTAGCCATAAAACTGGGACGCCACGATTCTTTCAACAAATAAGATGTTGATAATGTATCTTCTTTCAATTTTCTCGGATCAAAGTCGTCTGGCGGCATCATACGCTGCTGCAACGAGGTAAACCGTAATCGCTCACCAGCTGCTTCACCCGGTTTGAATGTAAAACGTGTTCCATTTTCCAGTGTCATAAAGCGTGCATCGGATGCACTGTCGTAATGTTGATATCCGCTAGCAGCGCGCAATACGGTCCATTCTCCATCTATGTGCTGCTGGACAATAAACACATCATTCATGGTCTGACGCCCAGCACCAATTTCACCGGTATACATGGCGCCGCGCCGCGCACGCAAAGGCAAAAACTTTCCGGCTTCAACCAATTCCAGTTCGCTGCGCTGTTTTTCATGGTTCAACATACGTTCGACACGCTGGAAACTGGCGGGGCTGATATAGAACGTCAGCAAACCCGTAAATATCGCGATAGGTGCAATGGCCAACCCACTGCTCCACAACAGTCGCTGCGCACTCACGCCAGCCGCCTGTAACGCAGTGATTTCGTTTTCAACATACATACGCCCGAACACCAGCAATATGCCGAGAAATAATCCCAATGGCAGGACTCGCTCAAGAATATTGGGAGCGCGATAGAGCAAGAGCGTGAGAATAATATCGGCTGAAATAGTGCCAGCAGCCGCATCAGCGAGGTATCTGGCAAAGCGCCCCGATAAAAAAATCAGCAGCAAAATTACCGTGACAGCCAATGTGGTTTGCAAGATTTCACGCGCAAAATAACGCGCCAGGATAAGGCGAGGTGATATCACGTTACAGGCTACCGGCAGGAATAATCATCACGGACTAAGCAATCAAAGGTTGAAGGCTATCAGGCAGGGGGTAGACTATACCAGCCTTTCATCCACCCCAGAACCATGGAGCCAGCACCTATGCTGACCGTCAGTACTCATCATGTTAATCCCGTTATTTGCAAGACAGCCTGTCTTGTCCTGCCCGTTTTCAGCGCAAAGAAAACCTCGACCCACGCTACGGGAGAACTGGGCAAGCTTGTCGCCAACCTGCAAAAGCGCGGTGACATCGAAGGAAAACCGGGTAACAGCCTGTTACTGCCACACGTTGATGCAATTGCTGCTGACCGTTTATTGCTGGTGGGTGTCGGTGATGGCAAAGCGTTGACCCGCACCCAATATCTGGCACTACTGACCAGCATTGCGGATCACTTGCACAAAATACGTGCCAAGGATGCAGTGCTTATACTGGATGAAATCAGCGTGCAGGATCGTGACGCTGCCTGGTGTGCAGAGATAGCTGGCCGTCAGTTCAGTAACAGCTGCTACCATTTTGACACCCTTAAAAAAGACAAGAAATCTACTGCACTGCAAAAACTGGTCTGGCACAGCAAGGACAAAAAACAGCAAAAAACTGTCGAACACGCTCTGGCAACCGGTCTGGCCATTGCAGCTGGCATGTCATTGGCACGCGAACTGGGTAACTTGCCAGGAAATGTTTGTACCCCGAGTTATCTAGCCAACCAGGCTCAGCAGCTAGCCCGAGGCAAAAAAAACCTGACAGTAAAAGTGCTGGATGAAAAACAGATGCGTGCACTCAAGATGGGATCACTCCTGTCTGTATCAGCCGGCAGTGATGAACCAGCAAAACTGGTGATCATGGATTACAAGGGCGGCGCAAAAAATGCGAAACCTGTTGTGCTCGTGGGTAAAGGTATCACCTTTGATAGCGGCGGCATCAGCCTCAAGCCGGGCGGCGGCATGGAGGAAATGAAATTTGATATGTGTGGCGCCGCCAGCGTCATCGGTGTGATGCAAACCATCGCAGAACTACAAATTCCACTGAATGTTATTGGCATGCTGGTTTGCGCAGAAAACATGCCCAGTGGTCGCGCTACCAAACCCGGCGACATCGTCACCAGCATGAGTGGCAAAACTATCGAAGTCATCAATACCGATGCAGAAGGTCGACTGGTGTTGTGCGACGCACTGACTTACGCCGAGCGCTTCAAACCCGCTGCAGTCATCGATATCGCTACATTGACCGGGGCCTGTGTGATTGCTCTCGGCAATCACGCTAGCGGCTTGTACAGCAATCGCGATGAACTCGGTGAACAGTTATTCAACGCAGGCATACAGGCAGAAGACAAAGCCTGGCGGATGCCGTTGTGGGAAGAGTACCAACAACAATTGAAAAGCCCGTATGCCGATGTTGCCAATGTCGGCGGGCGCAACGCTGGTTCCGTCACTGCAGCCTGCTTTCTTGCCCGCTTCACTGAAAACTACCCATGGGCACATCTTGATATTGCAGGCACTGCATGGAACAGTGGCGGACACAAAGGAGCCACCGGACGCCCTGTTCCACTGCTGGTGAAATTTCTTCTGGATTACTGTCATGCCAATTAAAAATGCAGCTCAGGTTAGCAACACACGATGACACGCGTCGATTTCTACATTCTTCCGCAAATCGATGATGATGCACGCTGGCAATTTGCCTGCCGTCTGGTAGATAAAGCCTGGCGCTTGGGCAATCGCATGCTGGTGCATACTGCCAACAGCGCCATCGGACAAAAACTGGATGAATTGTTATGGTCATATCGCGCCGACAGTTTTCTGCCGCACGCCATACTGCCCGCCAGCCAGCATTCACCTGTGCATATTGGCTGGGGAGAAGACAGTGGCAATCACCATGATTTGCTGATCAATCTAGGTAACAATATTCCGGGATTTTTTAGCCGCTTCGAACGCGTTGCAGAAATTGTTTGCCAGCAACCTGAACAACTGGCTACCAGCCGTGAACGCTACCGTTTTTATCGTGAGCGCGGCTATGAATTACAAATTCATGATATGAATAAAAACAGCATGAAAAACCCCGCATGACAGCTACCAGTAAAAATCGCCGTGATGCCCTGCTTGCTGAGCTGGAATCAATACGCACCATGCTGGATGAAGACTCACACGGCGACAATATTCCGTTGTTGATTCCGGAAGATCACAGCAAGGCATCCGACAAAATTCCGGTGTTATCGGTTATCGCTATTGATGCACCGATAGCTCCCGCTCCTGCTGCCCCTATTGTTGATCCCTTACAGGCTATTCGCCAAGCTGCTGCAAAAGTAGTCGCCAATACCGAGCGCCAGCGCAATCATAAAACACCGCCCCAAAAAACACAGAACCCGACTACACCAGCAGTTAGTGATAGAGAAAAGTTAGTGGACGATATTGTCAGAAGTGCGCTACCAAGACTGGAATCCCTGTTGCGTGAATTGGTGCAGGAAGCACTGTTACAGGAAAAACTGCGCGGCGGAAAACGCTAACACCAAATCAATTTTTCTGTATCAAATTTAATTGCGCCTTTACTTCCGCAGCCACCAATGCATTACCCTGCGCTGTAGCATGACCATCATGAAATAACAGATCCTGGCAGGAAACCGGACCATCTTTACAACGCTCGACGAACAACGGCGTGAGATTAATCAGCGGCACACCTTGTTTGTCTGCTACGTCTTCCAATCGTTTGTTGGCGCCCGGATAAAAACCCCAACCGGATGGATACGTCAGCAAATACACTTTGGCATCTCGGGCGCGAACCATTTCAATCATGGCTTGCAAATTTTCCGGCAACGCATCGCGGTTCCTGGCTGGCTCACCTTGGCGAGTTCCGAGATAAAATGCATCACCATCCATATGCACCAGATGCTGCTCAATATTATTAACATCGACAGCACTGCCGTCGCGTTTGGAACCGAATGTCATATCGCCCTGGGTAATATAGCTGCGCGATGCAATCAAGTAAAAACGATAAAGTCGGCTGCGATTTTTTATCCACGCCAACACATTTTTTTCCTGTTCACTATCCAGCGTTTCCAATGGCGTCCAGAAATCGTTGAAGCCCACCATGATCAACACAATATCTGGCGATAACTTATCAAGCAGCGCAGGTAAATTTTCGCGGACGCGAAAGGAATTGGTGCCGGGATAACCCAGATTCAGCACTTCGATTGGATGCGCAGTATTTGCTGCATTCCACTGACGCTCCAATTGCGCTGGCCATGCCTCTTCCGCTTTCAGATACAGACCGTAAGTATTGGAATCACCCACGGCCAGAATACGCGTATTACCGGTCAACCATTGTGCGGGCGTGAGTCGCACCTGATCCCTGACAAGCAGCGCGGCTAATTGCAGCAGCAACTCCAACAACAGGAGCAGAGCCAGTAAATAAACTGGTGCGAGTACTGCGTGATGTAATCGACGAGCCATGTCATTCCTTCTACAATCTGGAAGCCGATTGTAATTGCGGTGATAAATGCAGCTGGTCAAGCTACGACATTTGTCTAATAATGAACCCTTGGCATCACGGACAGACGGACACTATCAATGAAGCAGTTAGGCGTACTCGACTCAGCATTTATTAACCTCGAACACCCGAATACCCCCCAGCATATTGGCGGATTGGGCATCTACGACCAGTCTACCGCACCCGGCGGCACCGTCCGCTTCAAGGAAGTGATTGCCAGCTTTGAACGCAAGCTGAAAAAACTGCCGCTATTCCGCACTCGCATGGTACAGGTGCCAGGCGGTTATGACCGCCCTTACTGGATCAAGGATGACAAGTTCGATATGGAGTTCCATCTGCGCCATATTGCCCTGCCAAAACCCGGTGACTGGCGCCAGCTGTGCATCCTGATTGCCCGTCTACACGCACGTCCGCTGGATATGTCGCGCCCTTTGTGGGAGGCCTACATCATCGAAGGACTGGATAATATTCCTCACTTACCGAAAAACTGTTTTGCTGTTTACACCAAGATGCACCACTCACTGGTGGACGGTGCAGGTGGCTCCTCATTTATGGCTGCGTTGCATGATCTGGAGCCGATTCCTGCCAGCTGTGACGACGATGACATGACCTATCTGGGCGAAACGCCTCCCACGGCCTTCCATATGCTGGCACGCAGTACATTCAACACTGCGCGCAATAGTGTGGATCTGGTGAAGGGCCTGTTTAAAACCGGCATTGAGGTCGGCAAAAATGTGATTGATGTGTCACGCGGCAATGTACCTATGCCAGATATCCGTGCACCGAAAACCCGTTTTAATAATCCGGTAGGCCCCTACCGGATATTTGAAGCTGCATTATTTGAACTGGAAGATTTCAAAGAGATCAAGAACGCTACCGATACGAAAATCAATGATGTGGCGCTGGCCGTCATTTCCGGTGGTATCCGCCATTACCTGCAGCATCACAATGAACTCCCCATGGAAGCACTGTCTGCCATCATGCCCGTCAATATGCGGACACGCCGCGGTGAAACCGAAGAGAACAACCAGATCGGCTCAATTTTTGCCAATATCCATACCGATATTGAAGACCCGGTCGAACGCATACATGCCATCCATAAAAGCACCGATGAAGCCAAGGAATTTGGCGAGCAAACACCATTGGTTGATGCGCTCAAACTGGCTGGTGTCTTTTCACCTCGCCTGACAAAAAGCCTCGTACACTTTTACATTGACAACAAATTAACCGAACACCTGCCGATCAACATCAGTTCAGTGATTTCCAATGTGCCGGGGCCTCCGTTCCCATTGTATTGCTCAGGTGCAAAACTGGTGCAGTACCATGGTGTAGGGCTATTAACCCCGGGAGTCGGGTTGTTCCATCTGGTCATGAGTTATTGCGGTACAGTAACCATCAGCATCGTCGCTGATCGAAATATCATGCCGGATCCCGGTTTTTACCGTGAATGCCTGGAAAAATCTTTTGCTGAATTGAAGGCTGCGGCACTCAAAAAAGCCAAAGTCGTCAAACACAAAACCAAAGCAGAAATGACAGCTCTCCGTAAAGCTGTTAATGACAACCCGGAAGGAGAGCAAGCTTCTGCTTGAATGTCTCTCCAAAGAGCCGCTGTGAAATAACAGCGGCTTTTTATTTTATGCACATGACCAATACCAGTACGCTGACTCACCATAAGTAATTGCCACTTAGCGCGCAGGACCTGGCCACGTTAGAATCACACACAATCATTTTTACGCTCATATAGAGGTAGTTTACCCGTGGATTACAAAGCCTTTCGTCAGGAAATCCGCGCATGGCTAGAAGCCAACTGTCCGGCTTCAATGCGAACCCCTGCCACACAGGAAGAGCAGGTATGGGGTGGCCGCAATATAAAATTCCCCAATAACGATGCAAAACTCTGGTTTGAACGCTGCGTAGAAAAAGGTTATTGCGTGCCAGACTGGCCTACCGAGTACGGCGGCGCAGGATTTGATGGAGAACAGACGCGTATTTTTAAATCAGAAATGCGCAAACTGGGTTGTCGACCACCGCAAGTGAATCTCGGTATCTGGATGTCTGGCCCTGCCATTCTTGAATTCGGTACCGAAGAACAGAAACGCGAACACCTACCCAAAATTGCGCGCGGTGAAATTCGCTGGTGCCAAGGTTACTCAGAGCCGGGCGCAGGATCCGATCTTGCAGGCTTGCAAACCCGAGCGGTAGAAGATGGTGACGATTTTATTATCAACGGCTCCAAAATCTGGACGTCGTATGCAGACGAGTCTGACTGGATTTACTGTCTTGTGCGTACTAACCCTGATGCTCCAAAACGGGATGGCATTACTTTCCTGTTGTTTGACATGGCATCTGCCGGCGTAGAAGCAAAACCGATTGAACTGATTACCGGCGAACGTCATTTCTGCCAGACATTCTTCGACAATGTCCGCGTGCCCAAGAAAAATGCACTGGGTGTCATTAACCAGGGTTGGACTGTCGCAAAACGCGTGCTCGAATTTGAGCGCAACATGATGTCTGATCTCGGCAGTGAAACAGGCAGCGGTGTAGAACCGCGCGAAGCCGCACTACATTACATTGGCAAAGACAGTAGCGGTGCGATTGCTGATCCACTGTTGCGCGCCGCTATTGCACGGCATGAAATCCAGAAACGCGCCTTTGATGTTACACAGCAACGCATGATTGACGAATTTACCAATGGTGCAGGCAATATGAACACTGCACTGATTTTCAAATATTGCGGCACGGAAGAAGAAAAACGGAAATTCGAACTGCTGCTGAAAATCATGGGCGAAAACGGCTTGGGTTGGCGTGATTCACAACACTTCAGTGAATCCGAACTGAATACCACTATCGAATGGATGGGTGCGAAAACCCACACTATTGCCGGCGGCACATCAGAAATTCAATTAAACATTATTGCCAAACGCGCGCTGGGTATGCCTGGCGTGTTGAGTTGAGCGGCTGCCAGCTGAGGAAGATCTAATGACTCTCGCATTCAACGAAGAACAGCGCACGCTGAAAGACACAGCGCGCGAATTCGCCAAAAACCAGTCTCCCATTGAAGCATTCCGCCACTTGCGTGACAGCACAGCGCCAGAAGGCTTTTCCGCCGATATCTGGCAGGCCATGATAGAGCTTGGATGGTCTGGAATGATTTTCCCGGAAGCCTATGGCGGATTTGAATTTGGCTATATGGGTCTGGCAGGTTGCATGGAGGAGTTGGGGCGCACGTTGGTAGCCTCGCCATTGTTATCATCTGTCGTACTGTCCGGTTCCACTATTTTATTGGCTGGCTCGGAAGAACAAAAACAAAGCCTGCTTTCCCAGATTGTCGGCGGAGAGAAACGCATTGCGCTGGCATGCGACGAAGGTTTTCACCACAACCCTACCGCCATTACCACCACCGCAGTCATTGAAGGTAATACTTTTTTGCTGAATGGCAACAAAGCGCGCGTGATTGATGGGTTAGGCGCAGATCTTTACATTGTTTCTGCTCGCACCGCTGGAAAAGCTGGTGATGCAGAAGGCATCAGCCTGTTGTTACTCGATGCCTCCACTCCGGGCATCAGCGTTGAAAAAACATCGCTAGTCGACTCACGCAACTATGCTCGGCTTTCATTCAACAATGTCTGTATTCCAACATCCCATCTGCTCGGTGAAATGCACAACGGGTTCAGCGCGCTGGATAAAGCACTGGACCGTGGACGCATTTGCCTGGCTGCAGAAATGTTCGGGGGCATGCAGGAAATTTTTGAGCGCACAGTACAGTATCTTAAAGAACGTAAACAATTTGGTGTATTGATCGGTACCTTTCAGGCTTTGCAACACCGCGCAGCGCACATGTATACCGAAATTGAAATGTGCAAATCCATTCTGATGCTGGCTCTGGATGCACTGGAACAGAACACGGACAATGCCAGCCAATTGATCAGTGCAGCCAAAGCAAAAATCAGTGAGACCTACGAACTGGTCAGCAACGAAGCTACCCAGATGCACGGTGGTATCGGCGTAACTGATGAGCTGGATATCGGTCTGTTTTTAAAGCGGGCGCGGGTATCAGCAGAACTGCTCGGCAGCGCCCAATTTCACTATAACCGCTACGCCACGCTGGAAAACTTCTGATTTGACGGGTATTGATTCGACAGACAAGGAACGTCGCTGTTACAGTCGCCATCATGAACCAGACTGAAACAGTCCCCCATATACTGCCTATAAAAATATTGCTGGCGCTGATTGCCCTGATACTGGGCTGCCTGTTGGTAGGTTACGAATATTTAATGCTGCAATGGCCCATGATGCGAGAAGCACATTTTCTCCATTACATTGCCTACCTGATTAACGAACACAACTTTGCCCCCTATCGAGACGTACTGGAAACCAGCTGGTTCGGTACATTCCTGTTTCATATGGCTATCGGCAAACTGTTTGGATACACATCTACAGCATTTCGCTCCGCCGACATTGTCTTTCTGGCCAGCCTGTTATTTTTAACCTGGAAAATATTACGGCGGCTGGATTTTTGGTTAGCCTGGGTTGGTTGCCTGAGTTTCGGGCTCACTTACCTGCATTACGGCCCAGCCAATACCCTGCAACGGGATTACGTGTTACTGCTGCCGATTGCCGCTGCACTATTGGTTGCATTGCAAACAGACTGGCATAGCGAATTGCGCGCCTTGCTTATTGGAATCTGTTTTGGTGCTGCAGCTTCAATAAAGCCCCATGCCATTATCGGCCTTCCAGTCATTCTGACTTTACTTTACTCACAATCAGGTGCAGAACGCTCCATATTCCGCTCATTATTTTATTGCGGATTGGGTGGCGCAGGCACGATGGGGGTTGGACTATTGTGGCTCTGGTATCGCAACGGGCTGGATGCATTTATTGATATGACATTGCATTACTTGCCACTTTATCAGGAGCTTAACGGCGCACATGAAATGTCCACACGCACTGAACGATGGCAAAACACATTACGGTGGTGGAAATATTTCCTGTGGATCTGGCCATATGCTATTGCCGTGGCAACAGCATACGGCTGTTACAACACAGAAAAAAAATCACAACAACGTGCAATAATTATTTCACTGGCCACACTGGCTATGTGCTACAACCTCTACCCGCTGATTTCAGGAAAATTCTGGGACTATCACTGGATACCCTATTCTTATTTTTCTGTACTCAGCACATCGATACTGCTATTTCCCCCATCCAGAGCAACATGGCGCAACAGCCTGCTATCATGTTGCATGATATTGTTTTTTCTCTACTCCCTGAGTGGGCAATATGTTCCTTGGCAAGGACTACAGAATCAGATAAAAAACTATCCCGACATTCACATTGATCAGCAATTTGAAGCCGATGTAGCTGACTTTATCAAACAGCGCCTTCTGCCAGGTGACACCATCCAGATTATCGAGCAAGGCGGCCCATCGACATTGTATTTGCTGCAAGCAGACGCTGTTCTAGCCACGCCTTATCTTGGCAGCTTTATGTTCCTGCACCACATACACGAACCTTATGTACAACAAGCACAACAGGATTTTCTACAACGCTTACAGGAAAAACCACCCAAGCTATTTCTTGTGATGACGGATTTCACCCGCCCTTCAGGCATTAACACAATTACTGAAATACCGGGACTGAAAGATTTTTTGAATATGCACTACCAGGTGGAATGGAAACACCCAGCATTTACTATCTGGAAATACAGAGAAGACCCTGTCAATCCGCAAGAATAGCTCTAAGTGCAGCGACAAGCGCTTCATTATCCGCCGCAGAGCCAATAGTAATACGCAGATACTGCTCGATACGCGGCAACTGGAAGTGCCGCACAATTACAGAGCGCTCACGCAAAGCAGAAGCCAGCACAACTGCATCATGATCAAGGTGAGTGACAAAAATAAAATTTGCCCGTGACGGCAATATCGAAAAACCCAACGCCGCCAAATCAGCACCCAATTTCTCACGACTGTTAATAACAGCAGCCGTGGTTTGCTGAAAATAATCCTTATCATCAAACGCGGCGGCAGCACCAACAATGGCCATACGCCCTAATGGATAAGAATTGAAACTGTTCTTAATCCGCTCAAGCGCTTCTATCAGATCGGGATGCCCAATGGCTATGCCGACTCGCAATCCAGCCAACGAGCGCGATTTTGATAGCGTTTGCACCACCAACAGATTGGGATATTGCTTTACCAGCGCAACCGCTGATTCACCACCAAAATCGATATAGGCTTCATCAACGACTACCACTGAATCATGGTTTTTTTGCAGCAAACTTTCTATTGCTGACAGAGGTGTTAATACACCCGTTGGCGCATTGGGATTAGGGAAAATAATCCCGCCATTAGGCCGTTGGTAATTTACAAGATTGATTTCAAATCTTTCTGTCAGTGGGATCTGTTCAAATTCCACACCATACAAACCACAGTACACTGGATAAAAACTGTAGGTAATATCGGGAAACAAGATCGGCTTTTCATGTTTCAACAAACCATGGAAGACATGCGCCAACACTTCGTCCGAACCATTGCCGACAAACACCAGTGACTTATCAATACTGTAATAACGGGCAACAGCTTCTTTCAACAAATCCGAATTGGGATCAGGGTATAAACGCAAATCATCATTAAGCATCGCTTGCATTGCTGTCAATGCTTTCGGAGAAGGCGCATAAGGGTTTTCGTTGGTATTGAGTTTTACCAGATTATTTATTTTTGGCTGCTCACCGGGCACATAAGGCACCAGCGTACTCACCAATGGACTCCAGAATTTACTCATAACACCCTCTTAATCACTGAGGCCTCGATCAATCCGGTATTCAGCAGAACGGGCATGCGCTGTCAGCTGTTCGCCACGCGCCAGCACTGATGCCACCTTCCCCAATGTCACTGCACCTTGCTTTGATGCATGGATAATCGACGTGCGCTTCTGGAAATCATACACACCCAGTGGCGATGAGAAACGCGCAGTGCCGGATGTCGGCAACACGTGATTTGGACCAGCACAATAATCACCCAAAGCTTCAGGCGTGTAACGCCCCATAAAAATTGCACCGGCATGCCGCACGGTTTCTGCAAATGCTTCCGGCTCATCCATCGACAATTCAAGATGTTCCGGGGCAATAAAATTACAAATTTCAGTAGCTTCTTGCAGATTTTCAACCTGAATGAACATGCTGCGACCTTCTATTGCAGCGCGAATAATCTCTTTACGCTCCAATCCAGGCAACAAGCGTTCGCAACTTGCTTGCACAGCATCAAGAAAAACAGCATCGGTTGAAATCAAAATGGCTTGTGCATTTTCATCGTGTTCAGCTTGTGAAAAAAGATCCATCGCAATCCAGTCTGGGTCCGTTTTCCCGTCGCACACAATCAGGATTTCAGATGGCCCTGCGATCATATCGATACCAACCTGGCCAAACACTTCACGCTTGGCAGTTGCCACATAGATATTTCCGGGGCCAACAATTTTATCCACCTTCGGCACTGTTTCTGTGCCATACGCGAGTGCCGCGACCGCTTGTGCGCCACCGACGGTAACCACGCGATCCACACCGGCAATCGCAGCAGCAGCCAATACCATATCGTTCAGCTCACCATCTGGCGCCGGCACCACCATAATAATTTCTGCAACACCAGCCACTTTAGCTGGAATGGCATTCATCAATACAGACGATGGATAAGATGCTTTGCCGCCAGGAACATAAATACCCACGCGATCCAGCGGAGTAACACGCTGCCCCAATACCGTGCCGTCAACTTCGGTGTACTGCCAGGAATCTGCACGCTGCTTTTCGTGGAATGCATGAATACGAACAGCCGCCTGCTCCAGTGCATCACGCTGCTCAGCGCTAATTTTTATCAATGACTCTTGCAACTGCGCAGATGTAATGTGTAATTCAGAAATGGTTTTTACAGCACGGCGATCAAATCGATTGGTCAACTCAATCAACGCTGAATCCTGATTAGCAATGACATTGTTAATAATATCGAGGACAGCATGGCGCACATCCTGATCAAATTCCATTTTCTGGCTGGAGTGCCCCTGCCAGATTAGATCAAATGGTACACGACCATAAATATATCGCTTGATATACATAGATAGTCAGCCGTTATTTCGGGCTGCTACCGCAGCAGATAACAAATCAATAATCGGCTGCATAACGTCGTGTTTGGTTTTCATTGCCGCTTTATTAACGATTAATCGCGATGTAATCGACGCAATCACATCGCGAGCTTCCAGACCGTTAGCTCGCAAGGTGTTGCCAGTATCAACAATATCAACAATTTCATCTGCCAGCCCCATGATCGGCGCAAGCTCCATCGCCCCATACAGTTTGACAACGTCAACCTGCCTGCCTTGCTCGGCATAATAACGGCGTGCAATATTCACAAATTTTGTCGCCACGCGGATGCGACCATTTTTGAGTGGCGCACTTTTCATGCCTGCCGTCATTAAACGACAACGTGCAATACCAAGATCCAGTGGCTCATAGAAACCTTCTCCACCATGTTCCAGAATCACATCTTTACCTGACACACCCATGTCTGCCGTACCAAATTGCACATAAGTCGGCACATCAGAACCCCGTAACACCACTAACTGCACTTGTGAATGCGTTGTTGCAAAAACAAGTTTCCGGGTGCTTTCAAGATCTTCGAGTGGAGCAATACCTACCGCCGCCAGAAGAGGCAATGTTTCTTGCAATACGCGACCTTTTGTCAGCGCCAGGGTAATCATGTCTGTCATGTTATTTCTATCGTCATTTTTTAATCGGGCACACGGCGAATATCTGCGCCGAGTTGCATCAGTTTTTCTTCAATACACTCATATCCGCGATCAATATGATAAATACGATCAATCACCGTCTGTCCATCTGCTACCAAACCGGCAATAACCAGACTTGCCGATGCACGTAAATCGGTTGCCATAACCGGTGCGCCTTTCAAACGATCAACACCAGTGACAACAGCATGATTACCATCAATCACAATTTTCGCACCCATTCGATTCATTTCATGAGCCTGAATCAATCGATTTTCAAAAATCGTTTCTATGATAGTACCTGCTCCCTCTGCAACGGCATTCATCGCTGTAATTTGCGCCTGCATGTCCGTTGGAAATGCAGGATAGGGAGCCGTTCGCACACTCACAGCTTTCGGGCGCTTACCATGCATATTCAGCTCAATAAAATCTTCGCCCACTGTAACATCCGCACCGGCTTCACGCAGTTTAGCAATAACAGAATCCAGTGAATCTGCTTGAGTATTTTTTAATTTGACATGACCACGCGTCGCTGCAGCTGCCGCAAGATAGGTGCCTGTTTCAATACGATCCGCCATCACGTCATATGAACAGCCGTGCAGTTTTTCTACACCATTGATAGTAATGGTGTCTGTACCATGACCTGTGACATCAGCACCCATAGCATTCAAACATTCAGCAAGATCAACAATTTCCGGTTCGAGCGCTGCATTCTGTATCACCGTCTGTCCTTCAGCGAGCACTGCAGCCATCATGATATTTTCTGTGCCGCCGACAGTTACCGTTTCCAGAAAAATGGTAGCACCTTTCAAGCGCCCATCACTGGTAGCATTGATATAACCACCTTCCACCTCAATAACTGCACCCAGCGCTTCCATGCCACGTAAATGCAAATCCACTGGACGAGAACCGATGGCGCAACCACCAGGAAACGATACTTGTGCACGACCAAACCGTCCGAGCAAAGGACCCAGTACCAAAATCGATGCGCGCATAGTTTTAACAAGATCGTAGGGCGCGGTAAAACATCCCATTTCTTTGGCATCAATTTCCACACGCATTTTTTCGTCAACCACGACACGCACACCCATGCAGCCAAGCAGCTCAATCATGGTGGTTATATCATGCAGGTGCGGCAAGTTGCCGAGTATGACCGGCTCTTCGCACAATAATGTTGCTGCCAGAATCGGAAGTGCAGAGTTTTTAGAACCAGAAATATAAATTTCGCCAGACAACGGTTTGCCGCCGGTGATAATCAGCTTATCCATTCAAACAGCCTTTATAAAAAATTATCTTGTTTCGGAATAATTCCGGGAGATGACATAAGGGAAGCGTACTATTGCTGAGCCTGCCATTCGCTTGGCGTCAGTGTTTTCATCATCACCGCGTGTATGGTGCCATCGGCAATTTTTTCATTTAATACAGCGTATACCAGCTGCTGTTTTTTAACCGGCCGCTGGCCTTCAAAGTGCGCACTGACCACTGTAATGTCAAAGTGTCGCCCATCACCACCAACCAACACTTGTTCGGCAGCCAGCTCGTCCGTAAGCACCCGCTCAATCCAATCATTTATATGCCCACTCATGCCGACGTACTCTCTTTTAACCATGACTTTTCAGGGCAGTCACTATACCATTTGCGCGCACCATGCTGAATGAACACATCTGCTGAGTACCCTCTGGAGACGCAAGCATCACACTATGAACCAGCCTTACACCCATCATGATTTTATTGCCTCCGGCCTTCGCACAGTCCAACTTGAAGGCGCGGCCGTTAATCGACTGCAACAAGCGATAAATCATGATTTCAGTCTGGCATGCCAGTTGTTGCTGGGTTGCGAGGGACGCATTGTGGTGACGGGCATGGGTAAATCCGGGCATGTCGCCAGAAAAATTGCCGCCACTCTGGCCAGCACCGGCAGCCCAGCCTTCTTCGTGCACCCCGGCGAAGCCAGTCATGGTGATCTTGGCATGATTACCTCGAAAGACGTGGTTATTGCATTATCCAATTCAGGCTCGACCGCCGAAGTCGTGACAGTGCTGCCGCTGATCAAGCGCATGGGCGTGCCCTTGATCAGCATGACCGGCAATCCCCACTCAACACTTGCCCAGGCCGCCAACGTGCATCTGGATGTCAGTGTGGAATCCGAGGCCTGCCCATTAGATCTGGCGCCCACTGCCAGCACGACGGTAGCGCTGGTCATGGGAGACGCATTGGCCATAGCCTTGCTGGAAGCACGGGGCTTTACTGCCGAAGATTTTGCCTTTTCCCACCCTGGCGGCGCACTGGGTCGTAAATTGCTGCTCAAGGTCGAAGATATTATGCATACCGGCGAGCGTATTCCCACGGTGACCGCTGGAACCCCCCTGGTTGATGCCTTGTTAGTCATGAATACCAAAGGGCTGGGGCTAACGACCATTTGTGACGAGCAACACCGTTTACTGGGTGTCTTTACTGATGGCGATCTACGGCGCGCACTACACAGTGATGTCGTTGATTTGCGCCACACCTCCATCGATAGCGTCATGACACGCAACGGCAAAACTGTCAGCCGGCACATGTTGGCGGCTGAAGCACTGTCTATCATGGAACACAAACACATTACCGCACTGGTGGTGGCTGATAGCGAACAGCGCATTGAAGGCATTGTCCATCTGCACGAAATCCTGAAAGCCGGGGTTGCCTGATGATTTCCCAGCCGGAAAGTCCTGCTGCAGAGATGGCGGCGACGATAAAGCTATTACTGCTGGATGTGGACGGCGTGCTGACAGATGGCCGCATCACTTACAACAGCGAGCAGCAGGAACTAAAAAGCTTTCATATTCATGATGGTCTTGGCATCAAGCTGCTGCAACGCAGCGGAATTCAAGTAGGCATTATCACGGGCCGTAACAGCCCCATGGTGGAACGACGCGCCAATGAACTTGGCATCACCATTCTGGTACAAGGCCGGGAAGACAAGATTGTCGCCATGAAAGACATCCAGAAACAACTGGGATTAAACAGCCACGAAGTGGCTTATATGGGGGATGATTTGCCCGATCTGGCCGCTATCCGTCAGGCAGGCCTCGGTATAGCCCCGGCCAATGCAGCTGCTGTTGTTCGCCAACATGCCGACTGGGTAACTAGCAATCCCGGTGGCAATGGCGCAGTGCGTGAAGCCTGTGAATTCATCCTGACAGCACAGGGACTGCTGGATAGCATTCATCAAGGCTACGCCGGACTCACTTGATGCACCAGAAAGAGACCCCAGACAATTCTGCATCCGCGTCGAATAATTGGCGCCAATCAGCTGTAATAGTCGCCATTCTGGGTCTGGCTGCTGCCGGGTTGAATTTGCAGTGGCACACCACCAGTAGCAACCCAGCTACGACCCAGACCAATCCTGACGATCTACTGCCTGACACGATTGTAGGGCATCCTGTGCTGGATACTTTTGACAATACAGGCCGAAAAACCCGCCAGTTACACGGCGAGAAACTCACCTATTTTGATACAGACAAACACAGCATCATCAGCGCTCCCCGCATTCAATTTGAGCAGCAAAACGAAAACCGGTCTCCCACGCCTTGGCAGCTGTCTGCTGACACTGCCACTATTTATCAGACAAACAATCGGGCCGATCTGCAAGGTAATGTCCATCTGTGGAATGATTCTGCATCTGATGGTCGCACTGAAATTCTCACCGAACAACTCTCTGTCGACACAGCCAGGCAATTCGCCGAAACAGACAAAGCTGTTACCATACGCGCCCGCAGCAGTGAAGCGAAAGCAACCGGTTTGCAGGCTGATCTAGCTAACAAACACTTGTTACTGCCGTCACGCGTTAAGGAGATCCATGAAGTTCGCCGTTAAACTCATCGCCTTTGCATCTGTATTGGCAGCCAGTTGGGTTCATGCACTACCCGACGATCGCAGCAAGCCGATTGAAATTCAGGCTAACAGCGCAGAGCGGGACGCCAAGACTGGCGTCACGACATATACCGGCAATGTCGATATCCAACAGGGCAGTATTCATATTTCCGCTGGCACAGTCGTGCTGGATAGCAAGAATAATGAACTGACACAAATCAATGCATCTGGCAGCCCCGCAACTTATCACCAGCAGCTGACGGGGCCTGATGATGTTGTCGAGGCGCAGGCTAATACCATCCATTTTGATGTCGCCAAAGATTTAATCACTTTATTGGGCAATAGCAGTCTGAAACAACAAAGTGGCAATATCAGTGGCGAGCGTATTGAATACGATATCAAAACCGAACGTGTTAAAGCTCAAGCAGCCGTATCTGGCAGTACGGATAATAGCAAGCGCATTACTGTTGTTATTCCACCCAGTAAAAAATCATCTTCGAACTCCACCTCAACAGCAAAAGAGAAGCAGAAACCGTGACGGTTAGCACTCTCAGCGCACGCCACCTGGCCAAAGCATACAAAAAACGCCCTGTCATCGATGACGTTTCATTGCAGGTGTCTAGTGGTGAAATCGTCGGATTACTTGGCCCCAATGGCGCGGGTAAAACCACCTGTTTTTATATGATGGTCGGTTTAGTACCCGTTGATAAGGGTGAGATCACCCTCAACAACGAAGATATCACGCACCTGCCCATGCACAGTCGCGCACAACGCGGATTAGGTTATCTGCCGCAGGAAGCGTCTGTATTTCGTAAGCTCAGTACGCGCAATAATATTCTGGCCATCCTTGAAACACGTAAGGAATTAACACTGCAACAACGAAAATCACGTGCCGATGAATTGATGCAAGAACTGCATATCACACATATTGCAGATTCTTTGGGCATGAGTTTATCTGGCGGCGAAAGGCGACGTGTAGAGATTGCACGTGCTCTGGCAAGCGAACCCCGGTTTATTCTTCTTGATGAACCCTTTGCTGGCGTTGATCCTATTTCCGTTGCTGATATCAAGCAGATTATTCACCACCTGCAATCAAAAAATATCGGCATTCTTATCACTGATCATAATGTGCGTGAAACACTGTCTATTTGCCAGCG
This sequence comes from Pseudomonadales bacterium, assembly GCA_035456205.1. Classification (GTDB taxonomy): domain Bacteria; phylum Pseudomonadota; class Gammaproteobacteria; order Pseudomonadales; family UBA7239; genus UBA7239. The sequence goes on along the minus strand of DATIDQ010000150.1, from coordinate 3,849 downwards.
CGCTTACATTGTTGGTGAGGGACACATTATTGCTGAAGGCACAGCTGATGATGTTCTGCATAATGCCAAAGTGCGCAAGGTGTATCTCGGGCAGGATTTTTCACTGTAAAACATAAATACAGGACATAAAAAAACCCGGCATGCCGGGCTTTTTTATTGGCGCGCTAATAAACCCTTCAAGAAGCACTGGTTTTCAGTGCTTCAGTCAGAGCGGCTTCTACATCCTGCGCAGATGCTCCGCCAAACTCGGCACGTTGAGCTTCTTTCAACCGCTTCCTGCGGCGCTCACTATGATAAGCCAAGCCAGTACCTGCAGGAATGAGGCGTCCAACAACCACGTTCTCTTTCAGTCCTCTTAATGGATCATGCTTACCAGTAACCGCAGCTTCTGTCAGAACACGCGTAGTTTCCTGGAATGAGGCAGCAGAGATAAATGACTCCGTAGCCAACGATGCTTTGGTGATGCCCAACAACATACGTTCGTACTTCGCACCCGTCTTGTTAGCTGCTTCCAGCTGTTCATTAATTTCCTGGATATTACTGAACTCTGCTTGCTCACCTTTTACATAAGATGAATCACCCATCTCCTGGATTTCCACTTTACGCAGCATCTGGCGAACAATAACTTCAATATGCTTATCATTAATTTTTACACCCTGGAGACGATACACCTCCTGGATTTCATTAACGATATAGCGCGCCAATTCCTCAATACCTTTCAAGCGCAAGATATCATGTGGATTGGGTGGGCCTTCAGAAATCACTTCACCGCGCTCTACATTCTCGCCCTCGAATACTGACATGTGGCGATGTTTGTGGATGAGCAATTCCCAGTTTGCACTACCATCAGCCAACGGTTTTCCATCCGCAGGGGTAATGATCAGGCGACGCTTACCTTTGGTTTCCTTGCCGAAACTGACAATACCGGAGACTTCTGCAAGAATCGCAGGCTCTTTCGGTTTGCGCGCTTCAAACAGATCAGCTACACGCGGCAGACCACCCGTAATATCACGTGTTTTTGAACCTTCCTGCGGGATACGCGCCACCACATCACCGATACCAGCCATACTGCCATCGGTCAACGCCACAATAGCATTTGACGGAAGCATGTAATGTGCAGGTACAGTTGAATTGGGCAAACACATTTCTTTACCCTTGGCATCAAGCAGAGCAACGGCTGGACGTAAATCTTTACCGGCTGCGGGACGTTCATTTGGATCAAGAACCTGGATATTTGACAAACCTGTTAGTTCGTCAGTTTGACGGCGAATACTAAGGTTGTCTTCCATGCCAGAGAAGCGCACTTTACCAGCCACTTCTGTGATGATTGGATGTGTATGCGGCTCCCATTTGGCAACAATGGCACCAGCCTCAACAGTCACACCATCTTTCACCGAAATTACAGCGCCGTAAGGAAGTTTGTAACGCTCACGTTCACGACCGTTTTCATCCGCTACTGACAATTGGCCAGAACGAGATACCGCCACCAATTCGCCGGAAGCTCGCTCAACCAATTTAATATTGTGCAAACGAACAACGCCACCATTTTTTACTTGCACACTGTCTGCCGCAGAAGCTCGTGAAGCAGCACCACCAATGTGGAATGTGCGCATCGTCAACTGGGTACCTGGCTCACCAATAGATTGCGCCGCCATAACACCAGCAGCTTCACCGACATTCACCAAGTGTCCACGCGCCAGATCACGCCCATAACAAGTTGAGCAGATACCAAAACGGGTTTTGCACGTAATCGGCGAACGCACCAATACTTCATCAATACCCATGCGCTCAATTTCCAGCACAAGTTTCTCATCAATCATCGTTCCGGCTGCAACAGCAGTTTCATTGGTGCCTGGCACCAATACATCAATTGCTACAACACGACCAAGGATACGATCACCCAGTGACTCGATGATATCGCCGCCCTCAATAACAGGCGTCATGGTCAAACCTTCATCTGTACCACAATCAATTTCAGTAACAACCAGATCCTGCGCGACATCAACCAAGCGACGCGTCAAGTATCCGGAGTTAGCAGTTTTCAATGCAGTATCCGCCAAACCTTTACGCGCACCGTGCGTTGAAATGAAGTATTGCAATACATTCAAACCCTCACGGAAATTTGCAGTGATTGGCGTCTCAATAATGGAGCCATCGGGACGCGCCATCAAACCACGCATACCGGCCAATTGGCGAATCTGGGCAGCAGAACCCCGCGCACCAGAATCTGCCATGATGTACACCGAGTTGAAAGAATCCTGCTGCACCTGCTCGCCTTTGCGATTAGTCACAGCTTCTTTCGACAGGTTTTCCATCATGCACTTGGCTACATAGTCATTTGCACGCGACCAGATATCGATAACTTTGTTGTATTTTTCGCCATGCGTTACCAAACCTGAAGCGAATTGCTGCTCGATTTCAATAACTTCAGCCTCGGCTTTGTCGATGATTTCTGTTTTCTCTTTTGGAATAACAAAATCATTAACGCCAATTGATGCACCAGATTTTGTCGAGAAGTCATAACCGGTATACATCAGTTTATCAGCGAAAATTACAGTCGCCTTCAAACCTACCCGGCGATAGCATTGGTTGATCACACGTGAAATGGCTTTTTTCACCATCGCCTGGTTCACCACTTCAAATGGCAAACCTTCTGGCACCACTTCCCACAACAACGCACGACCTGTCGTGGTGTCATACAGTTTTACCGTTTCACTACGCACGCCAGTTTCTTCATCAACAAGCACTTCACGAATACGCACTTTAATTTTGGCCTGCAAATCTACCTGCTTACCGTAATACGCACGACTGACTTCTTTCGTATCAGCAAACACCATGCCTTCGCCTTTGGCATTCACACGCTCACGCGTCATCCAGTACAACCCCAAGACAACATCCTGGGATGGAACGATGATTGGCTCACCATTCGCTGGAGACAGGATGTTGTTGGTAGACATCATCAACGCACGCGCTTCCAACTGGGCTTCCAGTGTCAACGGTACGTGAACAGCCATCTGGTCACCGTCAAAGTCAGCGTTGAACGCTGAACAGACCAACGGATGCAACTGGATAGCTTTACCTTCGATCAATACCGGTTCAAACGCTTGAATACCCAAGCGGTGCAAAGTCGGTGCACGGTTCAACAATACTGGATGCTCACGAATAACATCAGCAAGAATATCCCACACCTCTGCGGTTTCGCGCTCGACCATTTTCTTGGCCGCTTTGATGGTTGTTGCCAGACCGCGCGCTTCGAGTTTTCCAAAAATAAACGGCTTGAACAATTCCAGTGCCATTTTTTTCGGCAGACCACACTGATGCAATCTGAGTGTTGGACCAACAACAATAACGGAACGGCCAGAATAATCGACACGCTTACCGAGCAAGTTCTGACGGAAGCGGCCTTGCTTACCCTTGATCATATCCGCCAAAGATTTCAGCGGACGCTTGTTGCTGCCTGTAATAGCGCGGCCACGACGGCCGTTGTCCAGCAACGCATCAACGGATTCCTGCAACATACGTTTTTCGTTGCGCACAATAATATCCGGCGCATTGAGATCCAGCAGGCGCTTCAAGCGATTGTTACGGTTGATAACGCGACGATACAAATCATTGAGATCGGACGTTGCGAAACGACCGCCATCCAAAGGCACTAACGGACGCAGATCAGGTGGCAATACTGGCAATGCCTGCAACACCATCCATTCAGGCTTATTACCAGAACTCTGGAAACCTTCCAGAAGTTTTAAACGCTTGGATTGTTTCTTGAGTTTGGTTTCAGAGGTTGTTTGTGGAATCTCTTCACGCAAACGTATTACTTCACCATCAATATCAATATCACGCAACAAT
>DATIDQ010000149.1:0-27780 GCA_035456205.1 Pseudomonadales bacterium | reverse complement strand
ATTTCGATGGGCGTCGACGCCTGTTACACCAACCATGCCGATGCCGATCAGAAGTCCAACGAGAACCTGATGGTGCTGCTCGCCGCGGCAGGTTGTAACTACATCATGGGCATGCCGATGGGTGACGACATCATGCTCAATTACCAGACCTCGGCCTTCCACGACACCGCCACCCTGCGCCAGTTGCTGGGCCTGCGCCCGGCGCCGGAATTCGAGCGCTGGCTCGAACGCATGGAGATCATGAAAGACGGCAAACTGACCGCCCGCGCCGGCGATCCATCCATTTTCTTCTGAGGGCAGCGCCATGCAACAACAACAGATTGAAGACATCGTTCGTTCGGTACTGAGTGAACTGCAGGCGCGCCCTGCGTCTGCTTCCACATCATCGTCCGCATCTCCTGCAGCCGTGACGTCAGGGACTAACGGCACCGTGGAGTCCTGCTCTGTGGATCTGGGCTCGGAGCAGGCCCGGCAATGGATAGGCGTGAAGGATCCGCATCGCCCCGAGGTGCTGCAGGAATTTCGCAATTCCACGGCAGCGCGTGTCTGCCTCGGTCGCGCCGGTGTACGTCCACGTACTTTTGCATTGCTGCGCTTCCTCGCCGATCACTCGCGCTCCAAGGACACGGTGCTCAAAGAGGTACCGGCAGAATGGGTGGCCCAGCAGGGGTTGCTGGAAGTGCAATCGGAAATCGTCACCAAGGATCAGTACCTGACGCGCCCGGACATGGGGCGCCGGCTCAGCGAAAAGGCGGTGGCGACTATCTTGTCCGAGTGCAAGAAAAACCCGCAGGTACAGGTGGTGGTTTCCGACGGCCTGTCCACCGATGCGGTGACAGTGAACTTCCAGGAAATTCTGCCGCCGCTGCTGGAGGGGCTCAAGCATGCTGGATTGGATGTCGGTACGCCCTTCTTCGTGCGCTACGGCCGGGTCAAGGTCGAGGACCAGATAGGCGAATTGCTCGGCGCCCAGGTGGTGATCCTGCTGGTAGGTGAACGTCCCGGTCTCGGCCAGTCGGAAAGTCTGTCCTGTTACGCGGTGTACAAGCCGACCCATGACGGCACGGTAGAGGCTGATCGCACCTGTATCTCGAATATCCACCGCGGTGGTACACCGCCGGTAGAAGCGGCGGCGGTAATCGTCGATCTGGCCAAACGCATGCTGGAGAAGAAAGCCTCCGGTATTGCCCTGAATCGTTGACCCTGAACTGCATTGAGGAGTGACACAACATGAGTATTCTGGATCCTATCAAACCGAACGTAACCGCCATGCGCCTGATCGCTTCGCTGCAGGACGATTTCCGGCGTGAATTGAAGCTGGGCGATAACATCCGCAGTCTGGGCTTGATCAGCGTCGACTCCGATGACGTCGCCTACATCGCTGCCGATGAGGCGACCAAACAGGCGCTGGTGGAAGTGGTCTATGGCCGTTCATTGTACGCCGGGGCGGCCAACGGGCCATCCTCCACGGCGGGTGAAGTGTTGATCATGCTGGGTGGCCCCAACCCTGCTGAAGTGCGCGCCGGTCTGGACGCCATGGTGGCGACCATCGAGTCCGGCCCGGCTTTCCGCTGGGCCGATGAGAAGCAGACCATCGCTTTTCTGGCGCACGTGGTATCGCGCACCGGCAGCTACCTGTCGCGCAGCGCCGGCATCGAGGCCGGTGAGGCCATTGCCTATCTGGTGGCGCCACCGCTGGAAGCGACTTACGGCATTGATGCAGCGCTCAAGGCTGCTGACGTGAAGCTGGTGACCTATGTGCCACCGCCATCGGAAACCAACTACTCGGCGGCTTTCCTCTCAGGCAGCCAGGCTGCCTGCAAGGCAGCTTGCAACGCCTTTACCGAGGCAGTGCTGGACATTGCGCGCTCACCGATCCAGCGAGCCTGATGAGGTGGCGTCATGATTAACGCTCTGGGTCTGCTGGAGGTCCGCGGTCTGACCTGTGGTATCGAGGCCGCCGACGCCATGCTCAAGGCGGCGCCGGTGCGCTTGTTGCGCTATACCGTGACCAAGTCCGCCCTGATCACTCTGGTGGTAGAAGGCGATCTGGCCGCCTGTAATGCTGCGCTGGAAGCGGGTGCCGCACTGGCAATGCGGAAGGGTAGCCTGATCAGCCGCAAGGAGATCGGCCGCCCGGATGACGACACGGCCTACCTGGTGAACGAGTTGTTGAACAAGGCTCCCGGCGGCGCGGCACGATCTCCCCGTACTCCGGCACCTCGCAAGGCATCGGCGCCTGTTGCTGCTTCGGCATCTGTCACCAAGTCAGCACCCCGCGCTGCGTCAGCGCCGGCTGCTACGCCAATCCCACCCACTGTTTCATCTGGCGACGCCCCGCTGCCGCGCGAGGCCGTGCTGGCGTTCCTCGCCGGGCACAAACATGGTTACAGCGCCAGTGCAGTGGCGACGCATTTCGGGGTGCCGGTTGTTGTCGCCCAGGACTGGCTGCAGGAACTGCTCGACCAGGGTCGGGTGCGCCTGCGTAACAGTCGCTACCGTCCTGCGGGTGGAGCAACGAAGTGATCGCCGTCGGCGACTTGGCACCCGCCGAGATCCGCCGCCGGGTGTATGCCGCCGGGGTTGTGGGCGCCGGTGGGGCAGGCTTTCCCACTCACGTCAAATTGCAGGACCAAGCGCAGATCTATCTGGTCAACGGTGCCGAGTCCGAACCCTTGCTGGACACTGACCAACAGCTCGCCGTGGAGCAGGCCGAATGGTTGCTCAAGGGATTGCTTCACGGCATGGCTGCTACCGGTGCCGGTGAGGGCATTATTGCGATCAAGAGCAAGAACCAGATGGCGATCGATCGTCTGCAACCGTTGTTACCTGAATGCGTGCGTTTGCATCTGTTGCCGGATGTTTATCCGGCTGGCGACGAAGTGATCGCCATCTGGCTGGCTACCGGTCGGCGCATAGCGCCGGCGGCGCTGCCCTTGTCGGTCGGCGTGGTAGTGAGCAACGTGCAGACGATGATCAACGTCGGCCGCGCGGTCGAGCTGCAGGAGCCGGTCACCCATCGCACGTTGACGGTTACCGGTGCCGTGCGTCGGCCACTGACCATCAGCCTGCCACTAGGCACCCCGCTGCGTGAGGCGCTGGATCTGGCTGGCGGCACGCCGCTGACGCGCCCGGCTTTCATCGGTGGTGGACCGATGCGCGGGCGCTTGCTGGATAACCTCGACGAACCGTTGGGCAAAACCACCAGCGCCTTGCTGGTGTTGCCGGACGATCACTCGCTGGTGCGGCGCCGGCAGCAGAGTATGGAATCGGTACTGGCGGTAGCGCGCTCGGTGTGTGTGCAGTGCCGGTTGTGCACGGACCTGTGTCCGCGGCATCTGGTCGGCCATGAATTACCACCGCACCTGATTGTGCGCGACGTCAACTACCAGCAGGCCGCGCAGCCCAGCGTACTGCTGTCGGCGCTGACCTGCTCCGAATGCGGCGTCTGTGAAACGCACGCTTGCCCGGTAGGCATTTCGCCGATGCGCATCAACCAGTCACTCAAGACGCGCTTTCGCGCAGAGGGTGTGCGCTATCAGGGCGAGCTGCGCGATGCCGATCCCATGGCCGGGCAGCGGCTGTTGCCGTCCAGCCAGCTGGTTGTGCGACTGGATCTGCAGGCTTACGAACAGCGGGCACCCTTGTCGGCGCAGACGCATCAGCCTGCCGCGGTGCGTCTGGCGCTGCGCGAGCGCACCGGTGTGGCGGCCAAGCCATGCGTGGTGGAGGGACAACAGGTGAAGTTGGGTGAATGCATCGCCGACATTCCCGCAGACCAGCTCGGCGCGCCTTTGCACGCCAGTATCGCCGGCCGCGTCATGGCGGTGAGCGCCACGCACATCCACCTTGTTGCCGACTCTCAGGCCACCAGTGCGTACGGAGGCGCTGTATGCAACACGCCATAGGCTTGCTCGAACTGACCAGCATCGCCCGCGGCGTGCAGGTCGCTGACCTGATGCTGAAGAGTGCAGACGTGCGTATGTTGATGGCCAAAGCTATCAGCCCCGGCAAGTACATCGCCATGGTCGCTGGCAACGTCGCTGCGGTGCAGCAGGCCGTGCAGGCCGGTGAGGCTGTGTGCGGGCCGATGCTGGTCGATCGCTTTGTCATTGCCAACGTCCACGAATCAGTGCTGCAGGCCATCAACGGCGTGAGTCCGATTGAACAGCGCGGCGCGCTGGGCGTGGTGGAAACTTTCAGCGTGGCGGCCGGGATCGAAGCGGCCGACCGCGCGATAAAAGCGGCCAATGTCAGCCTGGCGCGGTTGCACCTGGCGACCGGCATCGCAGGCAAGAGCTATATGTTGCTGATGGGTGAGGTTGCGGATGTCGAGACAGCGGTGCGTGTCGCCAGCACCAGCGCCGGGGAAAAAGGCCTGCTGGTGCATGCTGTGACGGTGCCAAGACCACATCTGGATTTGTGGCGGCATCTGTTTTGAGGTGCCGCCTTCGTCTTATGACACCAATACGTCGGATCGATCTTTTCCATTCTGCTGCTGAAAACCGTGTACCTGGTTCTGGATGTCCGATAACGCTACACGCTGTTCCTCGCCATAGAACCATTCGCGCAGGAACGGATTGAGGAACACGCCTTCGGGATCAACCGCCTCACGCACAGCGAGAAAGCGTTGCCACGTGCCGGCGGCGATGTACTGCGCACGCATGTAATCGGTCATACCGCCTGAGCCGAACTCGGGATGCGGATAGTCCCGTGCTTCTTTTGCAAGGTGTGGGCGCACCTGGTTGCCGAAGGACGCGCGATCCGTGGTGAAGCGGATATTTGCCTCGTGCGCGAACGCCTCCCAGGCCGGGTGGCGCGCGGCGGTGACAACTTCGGGCGCTGCGTAGCGCACATGCTGCCGCGTTTCAGGCGGTTGGTAGCCGGGCGACAATAGCGCGCTGCTAGCCGCAAGTGTGCGCATCTCGATGGCCACGGTCACCGGGGTGGCGCGCGGGTCGTGCCAGACGTATTGCTCGAGCGCCTCCTCCACCATCGTGCGCAACGTGGCAAAGGCCTTGCGCACGCGCTCGAAACCGTCGCTCTCATCGTCTGCCGCCGCCGGTCGAAAGGGCATGTTCCACTCGATAGCCTGGCAGAGCACCCACTCCACGCCCGCCGCGTTGACGAGGTGGTTGGCGTCGTACTGCGGCAGCCGCTGTGGACCGCGGCGTCGGTTCACCCACGCTCGGGTGAAGGCGGTGGAGAGCGGTAACAGGCACACCAGCGCACGATGCCGTACGAGAAAACGTGTGAAGTAGCCGCCGAAAATCATCATGGGGAGATCGAGCACGTTAAAGAGCAGCCACTTGTGCAAGCGACTGCGCGGCCGCAGCTTCTCTGTCTCTGTGGTCAGTCGGCGCGTAGTGAGGATCCAGAGTTCGGGGTTGACCGCGAACTTCGAGAAGAACGGCAGCTTTGAGAACACGTACGGCCACCAGAAGATCTCCACCGTGGCGTAGCTCTCGTGCAACTCGCGCAGTCGCTTGCGTGCCTCATCAGTGTCGGCGAACAGCGAATCGTAGGGCAGGACAAAAGCGTCCGAGATGACTTCATAGCGCGGTTCCACCTCGAACGAATAGGAGTAGACGAGGCCTAGGCAGCCGAGTGAACACTGGGCTGCCGCGAGCTCGTCGGGCGTCGCCGTCTCGCGGTTCCAGTGACGCACTTCGCCGAGACCATCGATAAAAGTGACACCGACGACCATGTCGGACAGGGTCGGGATGTCGATGCCGACACCGTGCGTTGCGGTGGCCGCCATACCGCCCATGGTGAAACAATCTTCAAAGGCGCTGGATGGCAGCGTGTAACCCATATCCCAGAGCCAGTCCTCGAATTCTTTCGAGATGAGTCCGGGCGGGCAGGTGGCGACGGCCTTACGCGTGCCGTCGGCACTCGGCGGTGTCACACTGAGTTCGTAACGATCGCCCACCGCGCCGATCATGCGATTGTCGACGAGGAAACCGCCATCTACCGGGCAGAGTGCAGCCCAGGAATGCGAGGAGCCAAACGCGCGCACCGACACACCGAGTGCGAGTGCGTCGCGCACGATCGCTTGCAGATCTTCGAGACTGCGCGGCGATGGATGTGTGCCGCCGGGCAAATCGCAGTAGAGGCGTCCGGGTCGACATTCGAGCTCCCGACTCCAGTTGCGCCAGCCTTTGCGTGAGACGCGCACCGTGGAGTGTGCGCCGAGAAACGAGCGCTGTCGTGCGCGCACGAACGGGGCGGATTCTCTGTCGTGCTTGCTGTACCACCACGCGAAAAAAATAATTGCGCTGATGAAGAAAACGAGGACGAAGAAAGAGAGGATGTTGATAGGAACTCCTTGTGATGTTTTTACTGCTACCTTTTTGTGCGGCGGCGATGCTATAGCAAACCCGTATTTGCAACAACATCATGGGCGAGATAAGTTCTTCTGCTAAACTCCTGACACTATCCATCAGCGAGTCAGCATCATGGAACTCTACGGCAGTTATACCTCACCTTTTGTGCGCCACATTCGCATTGTGTTACTGGAAAATAATATTCCGTTCACGTTGGTAGAAACGGATGCCGCCGGCAGTGCGAAGTTATCGCCTACACAGAAAGTGCCGTTTCTTAAATACAGTGAACATGGCCAGCAAAAAATGCTGACCGATTCGAGCGCGATCCTGAAATATGTGCGTGAATGTAGCGGCGATACGTTTTTCAATGATGCGCGCAACACACTCAGCGCATTTAATACTTTCTGCACGGCCAACACGTTGCTGGATACGGCGATCAACCTGTTCTATCTCGAGAAAGACGGTGTGACTGCGCAACAGAGTGCTTATGTAGCGCGCCAGCAATCGCGGCTGCACACCGGCCTGGCCGAACTGGACAAAATGACATTTGCGACACAAACGCCCTACAACGATGGCGAATTGCGCATTGCCTGCTTTATCGATTGGGCGCTGTTCCGTAACCGTTTCACGCTGGATGGCTTGGCGAATCTGCAAAGATTTCTCAATGATATTCGGCAGTGCCCGCATTTTGCTGCCACCGCGCCAAAGGCATAGCGCTTGCGCATTTAATAGGGCTCGCGTATTTAATCTACATTTGCAAAAGCTGGATATGGTCTTCCAGTTTGGTCTGGTACAACACCGTGCCTTTGGCAATTTGTACGGCCAATGGATCAGCTGATTCAGTTAACACGTCATCGATAACAATATCCCACGCCAGAATATCGGCATCGCGCGCAACCAGACGCGCACGCGGATCAACACCTTTCATGATCGCTTCCAGGCCAGCAGTCTGGCCGCGCTGCAAGGCAGCAAACCAGCCCAAAGACAGTTCTTCTTTTTCGTGTAGTGCCGCGCAATCCAGAAGCTGGAATGAAGCGGAATTTGCACCGGTTTTTTCGATAGCGATGGCGTGATACTCGCAGGGTTGGAACGCAGGATGGATGGCGCACACATCGATGATGGCATCGATGCCGCTGTCTGCTTTATGGCCGAGCCAGTCGCGCAAGCGATTACTCATCACCCAGCCGCTGCCGGTCATCTGGAACTCTGCCACCGCGTGCGCCGCTTCTGCGCCATATTTTTCTGCAATCGCGATCATCAGACTGTTAATCAACAAGTGATTTTGTATCGCCATTTCCTTGCAGATCACCACCAGCGCCGCATGCGATAATTGTTCCAGTTGCAGTTGTTCAAACACTGGCCCCGAATAATCTTCCAGCCCACCCGCTTCACGACTTGCCGGGCGCGCAATCACCACTTGCGCCAGTTTTGTGCCGCGCATCACGGTGGTGACGGCAGGTTCGGTCAATGGTTCGGCATCGTAATCAATAAAAACATTCCACTCACAGTGGTTGCCAGTGTGAGTCGGCAAGCGCGGCGGACGATGCACGGGGCGCACGCGCGCACGCGGATTGGTGGCGATAGCCGTGCCATCAAACGTCGGATCTTCAATATCGTGGCACATCACTTTTACCGCAGCTTCACCGCGCGGTTCTGTTTCCAGCAACGGGCCACAACTTTTTAACCAGAAGCGCCCTTTGTCCGGCGAAAACACTTCGAAATGCACGTCAAAATACTGGTGGGTAAAACCGCATTCCAGTTGCAAGCCTTTGAAGATGGTCGGCACACCTGTACCACCGGCAAAGCCCATCGCTTTTTGCATGCGCTGTGTGTACACCGGGCTCACCGCCAACCAGTTGGTGATCGCAATTTCTTTGTAAGATTCATCGCCGTGTTTCATGCGCAATGCTGCATAGCCTGTGCGACTATTGAATTGCGCCGCCAGCATGTATTCGCGGCCTAATTGTGCCAACTGCGCGCGGCTGAAATCGGTGAGGTCTCTCTTCATGACAAATATCCTGTTCTGTTTGTGCTGCTGCGTGGTTCAGGGGGCGATTGTATCCCGCTTCAACCACAGGAAAGCAAATATCAACATGCTCGGCAATTCATAAAACCACGCTGTCGCGATGTGATAGCTGTACGGCAAGTGTGCAGCGCCGACGCGGATATCGAAGTAGCCGTTGTGATACCAGGTGCCGATGAAACGGAACAGCACCAGTTGTGTGAAAGCCACCAGCCAGATCAACAGTGTGATACGCAGATAACGCTGCGGATTTTTGAATGCGAACCACGACAACATACCGAGTGCGACTTCCGTCACGAGGTACCAGGCTTGCACTTCCAGCCGCGCGGGCCAGTTATCGATACCGATGCCGGTGATGGTGGAAATAATTTCCGGATAGAACAACACCGCAACGCCGTAACCGCTCCAGATGATGCCGGTGACCAATACAAAGATTCGTGCAAACGCCTTGAGCGCGTTCATGGCTGCACTTCTGCCTTACGGATTATTTTATTTTGATAATACGGTGAACTTTGTTTTATCGCCCAGGATACCAGCGGTGCAAGTGGCTTGAATAACAACAGGATGTATCTGACAAAACCGAAAGAATGCCAGAAATCCTGATGTTGCTGCTGCACGCTGTGACGCTGGAATTGCAACAGGCGCTGACTTTCTTCCGTATCAATCCAGTCGCCATAAAATTCTATCGGCTCTTTCATCTGGAAAACTTCTCTTGGCAAAGGGTTCTGGCCAATGGCAGTCAACATGGAGCTGAATTGCTGCTGATATGTCAACTGGTTTCCGGCGCCCCCACCTAACAACAATATTTTTCCAATCGCTTCATTGCAGGAAACAGCATTAACAAAAGCGAGTGCTGCGTCTGCCGGGTGGATAACTTCCAGCCGGCTATCCGGATGGAATTCAAAGACGGGATTGCCCTTGAATGAATCCATGTTCCTGATGTTGACCGGTGGGCAAGCGGCTATACGCATGATGCTCCAGTCGAGTGAAGACGATTGCAGCATGGCCTCACAATCCGCTTTGCTTTTGCCGTAGGTGTCGTCTGGTGAAACCGGGGTAGAGGCTTTCAGCGGTGGCGTATTGCGCCATTGCTGGTTTCCATATACAGCAATTGAAGAAGCAAACACCAATCGCTTTAGCGACGAAGATTTTTCCATCGTTTCAATGATGTAACGCGTACCTTCAACATTCACTGCGTTGCACAATGCTGGATGGCTTTCTGACAAGGGCGGAATAATACCAGCCAGATGAATCACGGCATCTACACCTTGCAATGCTGATTCAATATCCTGTCTGACTGTTATATCGCCCCAGACAATAGTAATGCCTGTATCGGCGAAAGATTTGGCGTTTTTTCGCGTGATGGGGCCATCTTTATCAAAGGCAACAACACTGTAGCCCTGTGACAACAACTCACGAATTGCCAGGCTGCCGATATTGCCAAAGGCGCCTGTCAGTAATACTTTTTTATTCATTATCGCTCCATATGTAATATCGACTTGTAACGTTATATGGTCATTCAGTGTATTCATCAAGACAAAGACCGGGGACGAAACGCTTTCTTACATACGCTTCTATATCCGCCAAAGATTTATTTTCGCCACTGCGCATAAGTAAAAAGGAAAGTATCACCTGCACCCAGTATTCGGACAGGCTGACCATATCCCGTTTTATATTCTGGTTTTTCATGAGTATTGAGCCCGGCGCCAATCCAGTCACAACATCTTCAAGATTTTTTTTCACATCAAGATTTTTGACAAGTTCCTGATTGTGATCAATCAGCTCACGCATCAGGGGATTCTCTGGCAGGTGCTGGTAAATGTATAAAAATGAATAGACAAAAATATCCTCAACGGTAGAGCATGCCGAGACTTCCTTTCTGGCGCCCTCAAACAAGCGAATTGCCTCTCGCAAGTAAGCCGCATTTACAAGGGCTGATTTGTTTTTGAAATATTTATAGGTGGTTCGCCGCGAGAGCCCGGACGCCTCAATGACATGACTCATTTGCAAGTCGCGCAGCCCATATTGATCTACGGCGTGAACACACGCATCCAGAAGACGGTTTTGGTTAACCTCTTCGATCGTGGGATAGCTTTGGGTCTCCGGTGCTTGTAACGCTGTTCTGGCCATGTCTGGATGATATACAAATAGCCTGTTAATGTGCACAAAGTATACATATTATAATTTTATGTATACTATCAGTCAATTGAAATACAAACAGCTGCTGAAGCAAGGAGCTTGACATGACTAATCGGGTGACGGCAAAACGCGTTAAAGGTGGTCATTTACCCTTTGTGGGTCACGGCCTGAGGTTTATGGGCGACTGTGACAATTTTATCGATGCATGCCAACGGGAATATGGTGATGTTTTCAAGCTGCAACTCGGGAACAAGACCATCACCCTGTTGGTTAATCCGCATGATATTGATCATTTTTTCAGGGCTGCAGATAAAATGCTGGGGACGCAACAAGTGTTCATTGATGCCTCACGCAATGCATTCGGTATAAGCGCTGATACCTACGTGAATTTGTCAGATACGGAATTTGGCATTATCAAGGATGAATTGAAAAAAAATAAACTGGAACCCTATAACCGGCATATGCAAGCTGCACTGGAAGATCAGCTGTTCAAAGAAGTGACGGCGGAGTACCAGGTTAATGGATTATATGATTTTGCAGGACGACTGATATTTATTGCGGGTAGCAATGCAATTTTTGGTAAGGATTTACTTGGGGAAAGTGATTATACAGATTTTCGTGACTTCGATTCCTACACGCACTTTCTGTTAAATAATATGCCCTCCTTTCTTTTTCCGAAGGCGGTAAAAGCCAGGAAACGCTTGCTGAAAGCGACGGAAAAAACTGACAGAAATCGAAATCCGTTCATGGTGGCCAGATATGAACTTTATGACAAAGTCAATCTGTGTCCGTTTCAGCGTTCAGCGCTGACTTTTGCCATGTTCTGGGTAACAAATACCAACACAGTCAATGCGATGTTCTGGATTATTTCCATCATGCTGCAGAACAAGGAGGTAAGCGACGCCATCATGAGTGATATCAATAGTCTTTTACAAAAAGACTATGAAGTTACTGAGCATGGTTTGCCGAAGCTGACTAATGAGTTGATGGCAGACATGAAAAATATTGATAGCATTACCGAAGAAGCCTTGCGTCTGACAACCAGTGTTATGAATATGCGACAAACGCCGGATGATCTGGATTTTCTTCTGCATAGCGGTGAAACATTATCGGTTAAAAAAGGGGATTTTCTGGCCGTTTACCCGCGTTGGTCCCAGCTAAGTGCAGAGGTTTTTCCAGAGCCGGAACGGTTCAAATGGGATCGCCACATCAACAATCCTGAATTTTCGTATAAAAATGAAAAGCTGAAAACGGTCAGCTATGCATTTGGCGCTGGCTCACATATCTGCCCTGGACGTTTTTTTGCGCGCAACGAATTTAAAATTACTTTATTGACGTTATTGCTGACGCTGGACATTGAGGCAATGACGAATAATGTTCCGGTGGTTAACCAGACATTTGCCGGCACGGGGGTTATGCCGCCAGTTGGCGATATACAAGTCCGTTACCGGCTTAAACCTGCCAAATAAGTGGTGCACAAATTACAGTGTTTTTCCGTCCTGCTATGGCCTGCTGTCACGAGTAGTAAGTGGTCATGTCTTTACCGGCGGCCTCATCAGCAAACCACTGTGTCACCCAGTCCGGTTGCGTGATGCCGTTCGGGTTGTGGTACGGCAACAGGGTGCAGAACAGATTGCCGGCGAGGCACAGCTGATCCCACGCTGGAATGCCACGAAACAGTTTTGTCACATCCCCCGGCGGCACGGCACAACTGCCAGCTGGCACATGGCGATCAAAACCGTCGCGCACAATTTTTGCGATCTCGGCGAGATGTTTTGCCACGCCAATCGCGGATTTCACGCGATACCAGTGGCTGCCGACCACATCGTTGTAAACATCAATGGCGGAGTTGCGGTGCTCGAATTCTTCGACCAGATGCCACAACATAAAAGAGGCAATCGTCGGATCGCCGCCTTTGAACAGTGCATCGCGGTGCGTGACCAGAAAACTCGCCAGTGGACCAAAGCACAGCTCAACAGTGGCGGCATACGAGAGATGAAATTCCATACTTTCATGCTCGAACAAACGCTCATAAGAAGCCGTGACTTCACGGCGTACATCGTCGAGGCCCGGGTAGTGGGCAGACAACACTTTCATGTGGGCGAGATGTTGGCGTGAGTGCTGCGCTTCCTGCTGGCAGAACAGATCGGCATCCGCTTTGACGGCGGGGCTTTTGATCTGTGGCAGCACCTGACGGATAGCCTTGATGAAGTAGCGCTCGAAGCCGGGCGCGATCAGGGTGATGAAATTGACGAAGTTGCTCCAGTGCGGATTGTTGGCGTTGCACTGGAAGGGAATGGTCTCGCTGAACTGGAAGTCGATCTGGCGGACTTTCAGAGCATGGGCCTGGTGACGGGTCATGGCGGCACTCGCAGTGTAAACAACTGACATGATAAGCCAGAATACCCCGGCTGCAATCTGCTACCTTATGCTGATGATATTCAAGGTGGGTGTTAGAGTCTGTGTTATGAATGCACTTTTGAAAAAATTCTGGAATTTTGAACTCGCTAATATTTCTGAACGTTACCGGCCATGGGTTTCTGCGTTTGTGGTGTTTTTCACGGCGATGTTTTTTGTGCAGTTTCCACTGCTGTTCCACATCCCGGTCTATCTGGGGCCGGGTTTGGGAGATGAGCAGAGCACCCGCATTATCCGCGAACTGATTTTCGATCGATTGGTCGGTGCGGATGCTGTGTGGGGTTGGGGCATGGGCATCCTGTTATTGATCACCCTCTCGTTTCGCGCCTGGGTGATGCTCGGCAGTTACTTCGGTTACGAACGCACGTTCGGACATAAATTTCCACTGCATATTATTGTGATCATGATTCTGGTGAATGCCGTGGGTGCGCTGTCGATTCCCGTGGTGCTGGCAGCGTTGGGATTGCTGCTGAAGATATCTGGTGGTGATTTTAATGATGGCTGGCTGTTTATCGAACATGTGGTGATAGCAGCAAACCAATGGGTAATGATAAATATCCCCACAGTGATTGAACTGAATCCGTGGATAGCCGTGTTACTGGTATTCCAGATGGCAGGCTTTGTGCACTACTGGTTGCATCGCCTGGGACACCAGTCGCGTGCGTTGTGGATGTTGTTCCATCGCCAACATCATGTGTCGCCCAACTTGTCGCAGTTTTCCACCGCCGCCGTGTTTTTTGCTTTTCCGTTGTTTATCGTGTTTGTGGTGCCGTATGTATTTATTTTTGCTGCGATCACCAAACTGTTTTCTGCCGTGCCACTGTACCGGGAAGTGTTTTTTCTCAATACGATTTTCATGTTTGCGGAAATTATCGGCCACTCCGATGTTTTTTATGAATGGGCGGTAAAACGGCGCTGGATCAGTTGGCCAGGTTTTGTGTTTGGCGGCGGCGTCTACCATTATCTTCATCATTCGGCGGAACGTACAGATGCGGTAGCAAGCCAGAAAAATTACAAGGTCAATATGGTGAATATGGGCGGCGGCCTCTGTTTCCTGTGGGATAAAATGTTTGGCACGTACGCACCCTTGCGTGAGAAAAAACCGGTAGTCGGGCTCACCGGCCAACCATTGTTGTACTACAACCCTTTCCGTTTGGCCCTGGGTGGTTTAATGCAACTGCTGTACGAATTGCGCCATAACAAGAGTTGGCGAATCCGTGTAAAAATACTGTTTGGCGACAGTTATTACACGCCACCCGTTACCCATAGCTACATACTGAAGTCTGGCGTAGAGGGCTAGCGCGAATAAAATCAGGACACGCGGGGGCCTTTTCACGCCATAATGTCTTGCCGATGGATCGGCATAACAAATGGACTTGAAGCAAAATGGATTTGAAAGGATTCGATATGGAAGCCAATACCGCATTTACCCCGCTGCGGGTACGCCAATTCACACTACGTATGACCTTGATGACGGCATTTTGTGGCCTGATTGTGCTGGGAGGCGTTTTTCTCAGTTCAGTGACTTCCATCAAAGTGGCAGATTTCATTCGCGAGGAATTACGGATGCGTCTGAATGATGAAGTCAGTATTGCCGCCAGTCAGATTAACGGTGATCTGCACAGCCACATTCGCCAGTCCGGCGATGAAAACGGTGCGACATACAAACAGCTCCAGACACAATTACAACAATTCCGTGATCGCGGCACCAATCTGCGCTACGTGTACACCATGCGCAAACAGGACAATGGCAGAGTGACTTTTGTGGTGGATGCTGAATCCAGTCCGGAAACCAGAAGCCATATTGGTGAGATCTACACAAATGCTACACCGGCAATGATGGCCGCATTAGAGGCAGTATCTGACAGCAAAACAGCGTTTGTTGAAACAGAGCCATCGGTAGACGAATTTGGTACATGGTTGTCAGCGTATTCCCCGATCTACACGGGTGACGGCAAACTGGATGGCATTCTTGGCATAGATGTTTCTGCCGAGAGTATTTACCAGCATGAACACGATTACAAAATCAGGGTGTGGATTTTGTGCGGCGTGGTGCTTGCGATGGTGCTACCGGTTGGGTTTTTTATTGCTCACCGCATCCGCAAACCGCTGGCGCAATTGACCGTCGAAATGGAAAAAGTCCGGCAATTTGATCTCGATGGCGAAGTGCAGATCAGGACGCGTATCCGGGAGATCGATAGCATGGTGACCCAGCTGGAAAATATGAAACGCGGCCTGCGTTCTTTCCGCAAATATGTGCCGGATGATCTTGTGCGGGAACTGATTGAGCTGGGTGCTGATGCAAAGTTGGGTGGTAACAAGAAAGAGCTGACCATTTTCTTTTCGGATATTGCAGATTTCACCGCGATGTCAGAGAAAATGAAGCCGGAAATACAGGTGCATTATCTCGGCCAGTATCTGAATGTGATGAATGCTGCCTTGTTGGGTCACTGCGCTACGGTGGACAAATATATCGGTGATGGTGTGATGGCGTTCTGGGGCGCGCCACGCCCACTGGAAGACCATGCCGTGTTGGCATGTCGTGCGGCGTTAATGTGTCAGGCACACGTCAATGCGCTGAATGATCAATGGCATGATCACGGTATCGAATACCGTTTTCATACGCGTATCGGCATTAACACCGGTGATGTCATTGTCGGCAACATGGGTTCAGATGAGCGCATGAGTTACACCGTGATTGGCGATAACGTCAATCTCGCCAGTCGCCTGGAAGGTATCAACAAAATCTACGGCACATCAATCCTGATTACGGAAGCCACTAAAATAAAAACGGGAAAATATTTTATTACTCGCCTGATTGACCGTGTCGTGATGACAGGCAAAACGGTGCCAATTGATATCTATGAACTGGTGGGCGAAGACGGCAGTATCTCTGCTGGTGAAATCCGGAAAATCAGGTGTTATGAAGAAGCCTATCTCTGCTATGCCGCGCGCCGGTTTTCGCAAGCCATTGTCATTCTGGAAGAGTTATTGGCCGGCAATAGTGATACGCCCAGTGTGGTGTTGCTCAAGCGTTGCCGCAACTACCTCACTGCACCGCCTGATGATGACTGGAATGGCGCGTACTGTGTGTTGAGAGATAAATAATCAGGGTTTCCGCAATACCATCGTCAATATCTTGTATTCCGTTACTACCGCATCATCCTGGTTCAGCAAGGTAATCAGGGTAGTGATAATGCCGCGATCGGGTTTGGATTGTGACACACGTTTATCGACAATTTCTGTGCGCAGGTGCAACACATCGCCGGCAAATACCGGCAGCGGGAAGCGCACATCCTGCCAGCCGAGGCCAGCGATCGCCGCCACCTGACGCTCCATCATGGTGTGGCTGAGTTTGATGCTGATAGCAATATTGTGTGCGCCAGAGGCAAACAACCTGCCCATGGGCGTGAGTTTTGCGACTTCTTCATCGAGATGAAACGGCATCGGATCCCATTCACTGGCGAAGCGTTTGATGTCTTCCGCGGTTACCCAATGCGTAGCGGTGGATTGCTGGATTTCATGCAGGTGGATATCGTCGAAATACAACATCGGTGTTTCCTTTAGAATGTCGTGCAGAGAGCAGGCATTAGAACAGGAGCCCCCGTTGATATCCATATCAGGGTCAACTACATCCATCATCGACAATCTCGCTGCTGCTTTTGCACGTCGGGAACAGTCCAGTCGGGCGCAGGAAACAAATGCCTTGCGCATGTTTCACGGTCCCGGTGAGGCGCAGTTGCAAAATGCTGCCCTGCAAGGAGTGTTAAAAAATATTTCCATCGACCGGTTTGGCCAGCACGCGTGGGTTACGTTGTGGGAGGAGCAAGCCAATAGCGCAATACATGAATCGTTTGAGCAACACGTGCGCGTGTCACTGTGTAATTTTTTACAGCAGCATTTCACTTCTGCAGTTTTGTTGTATCGGCCCGTGAAAGGTGTGCCGGAAAATCCGTCAGTATTATTCGGCACACCACCAGAAGAGCGTTTTAGTGTGCAGGAAGGCGGAGCGAAATACTGGATACAGCTACAAGAGACAAAACATCCAGGATTATTTCTTGATCATGCACCATTGCGTGAATGGTTAATGCATAACAGCCAGGGTTTGCGCGTGTTGAATACCTTTGCCTACACCGGCAGTCTGTCGGTTGCTGCAGGGTGTGGTGGTGCAACACACGTCACTACACTGGATCTTTCCAAAGCGACTACGCGCTGGGCGGAGGCAAATGGTGAATTGAATGGCTTGCACGGTGAGCGCGCACGCTGGATAGCTGGCGATGTATTTGAATGGTTGCCGAGGCTCCACAAAGAAATCAGGCAAGGAAAAACAGCGCCGTACGATATAGTGATCATGGATCCCCCCTCTTTCTCACGCAGCGATAAAGGTACATTTTCTACGGCGAAAGATCTGCCGCAATTGCACGCATTGGCGTTGGATATTCTTGCAGTAGGTGGTTTGCTGATTACCTCGATCAACTCGGCAAACATTTCCTGGGAACAATTTGAGAAAAATATCCTGCTCGCCGCAAAACAATGCGGCCGCACACTGCAGGTATTGAAACGGCTGGAGCAGCCGGAAACATTCCCCAACTGGCTGCATGAACAGAGTAGCGAACGCTATCTGAAGGGTTTTATTTTTCGCGTGCAGGCCCGCGTCTAGCGCGAGCCTGCACTTCTAGCAAGAACAGGCAATCAGGAAAATTGTTGTGCAATCCGCGAAGAGGCCTGCACCACGGCACTGATTTCGCTGGGAGTGAATATCCGTGCGGATTCACTCTGCACCGTCAGCACGCCGAGAAACTGGCGGCCTGTCTGGAACACCGGCACACCGAGATAGGATTCCAGCCGCTCCTCGAAACTGTGTGGTACAAAAACATAGCGCGGATGTTTGGCCGGGTGTTTTACCGATACCGGTTTGCGCGTTTGTGCTACCAGCCCGGTTAAACCCTGATCAGGACGCAAGCGCAATGTGCCTACCAGTTCTTCGTTCAAGCCGTGTGTTGCTACCAGCTCCAGCACATTATCGGCGGCTGACCAACGATAAATAGACGACACTTGTGCGTTCAGTGCTGCCGCTACATTGTGGGCAATAGTATGTAACGCTGTATGAATATCATCGAGTTGTATCTCGCGAACCCTGGCAATCGCTGTGTCTGGCATGGCGTTTATATCCCCTGATGATTAGCAAACATTGTTGCTAATCGTAGCAGAGTGTTTCGCCATTAATAAAATAAAAAACTGCTGCTTTTACGTAGACAATCTTGGTGCGAGAAAAATATTTTTATGTAGTCACACATCCTGTATTGGTGCAAATAAAATATTTGTTGCACCGTAATAATGCGCTGCAAAGTAAAATTAAATTCCTGACAGGATTTTTTCACTATTTCAGTGCAGGCTTCCATTGTTCAGCCAGTTTTTTGCCTTCGGCAATCTGGGTTTTGGTCATAATGGATTCGAGTTCTTCCAACGCCGCCATGGCATCTTCGATACCGCAGGAGCCGGCGAGACTGAACCATTTGTAGGCGATCACATCATTCTGCTCTACACCTTGCCCGTCGGCGTACATATCACCCAGAATGCATTGCGCATCCGGATCGCCTTGCGCCGCCGCTTTTTCATACCAGATTTTTGCCTGCTCAAAACTTTGCGGCACACCCTGCCCTTCCGCATACATCACGCCCAGATTGGCTTGCGCATCGGCGTCGCCCAGTTGCGCGGCTTTTTCCCACCAGATTTTTGCCTGCGCGTAATCTTGCGGCACACCCAAACCATCGGCGTACAACAAGCCCAGATTAAATTGTGCGGCTGAATCATCTTGTGCTGCGGCTTTCTCATACCACTGTTTTGCCAGTGCATAATTTTCTTTCACACCGTTGCCGGTTTCGTACATCACACCGAGATTGAATTGCGCATCAGCGAAACCTTGCGCGGCAGCTTTTTCGTACCAGTGACGGGCGAGCGCGAGGTCTTTTTTCACATCGTCGCCGTTTTCATACATGCCGCCCAGAATGAATTGTGCGGTGGCATCGCCAGCTTCTGCATCGGCGTTGATCTGTTCCAGTTGTGGATCGGTGTTTGTTGTCATAAATATCCCTGTCGTGAATGTGAGCTCAGAGGCCCAGATTGGCACCGGCACCGAGCAAGGTCGCTGCGCCCAGAATGGCAAAGATGGCGGCAGCAATTGAGTGCACCAGTTTCATCGGAATCCTGGCGGCCAGTCTGTCGCCCACAAACACGGCAGGGACATCGGCAATCAGCATCCCGAGCGTGGTGCCGATCACCACCAGCAACGGGGTGGCGTAGTGCGCAGCCATGGCGATAGTGGCGATCTGGGTCTTGTCACCCATTTCCGCCAGGAAGAACGTCACCAATGTGGCGCCGAAAACTCCCAATTTGCCAGCGATCATGGTCTCTTCTTCCTCGATCTTGTCGGGAATCAGGGTCCAGATGGCCATGCCGATAAAGGAAACACCCAATATCCAGCGCAGTACTTCCGGGCTGATGGTGGCGGTGATCCAGGCGCCCAATGCACCGGCCATGCCGTGATTGACGATAGTCGCGCAGAGAATGCCAAGGATAATCGGCACGGGCTTCTTGAAGCGGGCGGCGAGGATGAAGGCGAGCAACTGGGTCTTGTCGCCGATTTCAGCCAGGGCGACAACGCCGGTGGAAACGAGCAGGGATTCCATAAAAACCTTTAAATGATGTTAATGACGCAAGCGCAGTGCATTGGAAATAACAGACACGGAGCTCAGGCTCATGGCCAAAGCAGCCATCATCGGGGACAGCAACCAGCCAGTAAATGGGTACAAGACACCGGCGGCCAACGGGACCCCCAGTGCGTTATAAAACAATGCAAACCAGAGATTCTGTTTCATATTGCGCACGGTGGCGACGGATATGGCGCGCGCTTCAGCAATGCCGCGCAAATCACCTTTCACTAATGTCACTTGTGCGCTGTTCATTGCCACATCGGTGCCGGTGCCCATGGCGATCCCGATATCCGCTTTTGCCAGGGCGGGTGCGTCATTGATGCCATCACCCGCCATTGCGACCACCGCACCACTGCGCTGCCATTTTTCTACCAGCGCCAGTTTTTCTGCCGGTTTTACTTCACCGTAAACCTCATCGATGCCAAGCGTTTGCGCAACGAATGTTGCTGTCGTCAAACTGTCACCCGTCGCCATAATGACCCGTACGCCTGCCACGCGCAGTGAATGCAATGCGGCTGCGGTGCTGGTTTTAACGGGGTCAGACACTGCCAGTAAACCGGCGAGTTTTCCATCAACAGACAAGTGCACCACACTGGCGCCTGTCATACGCAATTTTTCAGCTTCTGTGTGCAAAATTTGTGTGGCAACGCCAAGTTTTTCCATCAGCACAGTATTGCCCAGTGCCAGTTGCCTGTTATCTACTGTGCCCGTCACGCCAATGCCGGTATCTGATTGAAAACGGGTGACATTTTGTAATGACAATTCACGCTTGCGTGCTGCCTGCACGATAGCGGCGGCCAATGGATGTTCGCTGCCCTGATCGAGACTCGCAGCCCACTGCAAAACGGTTTCTGCAGTAAAACCTGCAGTGGGTACAACGCAATCAAATGAAGGTTTTCCTTCGGTTAGCGTGCCGGTTTTGTCGACGATCAAGATGTCAACTTTGCACAAGTGTTCAATAGCCGCTGCGTCGCGAAACAATACACCTCGTGCAGCAGCGCGACCAGTCGCCACCATAATGGACATTGGTGTTGCCAATCCCAATGCGCAGGGGCAAGCAATAATTAAAACAGCGACGGCATTGATAAAACCGTAAACCCAGCCCTGGTCCGGCAGCAACAATCCCCAGGCGAACAATGTCATCAGCGAGATACTGACAACGCCGGTGACAAAATAACTGGCAACAACATCCGCCATGCGTTGTAGTGGCGCTTTGGAGCGTTGTGCTTGCGCCACCATCTGCACAATTTGTGACAGCACAGTTTGCGCGCCAATTTTTTCAGCGCGCATGACCAGTGCGCCTGTGGTGTTGATGGTTGCACCGATCAGTTGGTCACCGGTTTTTTTGCTGACGGGCAGTGGCTCACCGGTCAGCATGGATTCATCCACAGAGCTTGTGCCTTCCAGCACTACGCCGTCGACAGGAATTTTTTCGCCGGGACGCACACGCAGGTGATTGCCAACATGAACATGTGCTAATGGAATATCTTCTTCAGTGCCATCCATGTTGAGGCGGCGCGCTATTTTGGGTGCAAGGCCTAATAAAGATTTGATAGCAACGGAAGTTTTTGAGCGCGCTTTCAACTCGAGTATCTGGCCGAGCAGCGTCAGGGAAATAATTACTGTCGCCGCTTCAAAATATACACCGATGCGACCCATGGACTGGAACGAATCCGGAAACCATTGTGGCATCAGGGTGGCGACAACACTGTAGGAAAAAGCAGAACCGGTGCCCAACGCAATCAGCGTCCACATATTGGGACTTTTGTGTATCAGCGATTGTACGCCGCGCACAAAAAACGGCGAACCTGCCCACAACACAACAGGCAGCGATAAAAATAATTCAATCCACGATTGGGTTTTAGCATCAGTCAAAGACAACATATGACCGAACATGGCCAGTGTGGTTACGACAACTGTTAAAGGCAGTGTGTACCAGAAGCGACGATGGAAGTCGCGCAGTTCAGGATTGTCTTCCTCTTCCAGTGACGGCATGACGGGTTCGAGCGCCATGCCACATATCGGGCAAGTATCCGGATGATCGCGCACAATGTCCGGATGCATGGGGCAGGTGTATTGTGCGCCCACTATCGCAGGTGACGGAATTGTTTCCGTTTCATGCTGGCGGCAACAAGTGTGATGTTGTTTATCCATCATCAAAACATGAAGCGCACGCCGGCAACAATCGCACTGTCACTGGTGTGTTCGCCCTTTGCATCTGCCATATCAGCAGTGCCTCCATACAGACTGTCATAGCTCACTTCAATATAGGGTGCGAATTTCCGGGTGATTTCATAACGCAACTGTAGACCAATATTGGCATTTGACAGCCCTGAACCGACATCCAGTTCCTTCACGTCCTGTGCATAGATATTCAGTTCCAGAAAAGGTTGCAGGATCAGTTTTTGCGTGAATAGAAAATCATTTTCTTCACGCAGGCGAAAACTCACATCGCCGTCATCGCTGGCAAACAGGTGTGCTTCGGTTTCAAAGTGGTATGGCGCCAATCCGGTGAAGCCTGCTACGAAGTAGGAGGTAGATTCGGGTTTGTTGTCATAGCGAACGCCAGCCTGCATATCCCAGAACGTATCAATATTGCGACTATACATTGCCCAGTGCTCGCTGGTCTGGGTGTTATGCCCCACCACAGCGCCCTCGCTTTTGAGCCACAATTTATTGTCGTCTCCACCTATCCAGCCATCGAGATCCCAGTTGGCAACAGATTCATTGTCACGGCTTTCTCCAGCATCCATTTCCAACCGGACAGCATGAAAAATTGTCGCATCATGATCATGGGCGGAGACCACTGGCGATAGCATCAGTATGCTCACTAGCAGCGAAATAGATTGCCTAGTGAGCATGTCCGTACTCCTTGCCATCCAGCTTTGCTACTACCACTTTATTCATCATGCCGGCGGCCATGTGATACAGCAGATGACAATGGAATGACCATTCACCCGCTTCATCTGCCGTGAGTAAAACAGAATAGGATTTGCCGGGGGGCACAATCACAACAGATTTATCTGGCAATTTTTCCGCAGGCTGGCCGTTATCGAGTTGTACAAACATACCGTGCAAATGCATCGGGTGCGCCATCATCGTTTCGTTGACGAACGTCAGCTTGACGCGCTCACCAAAATGCAGCGCAATGGGCTCGGCGTCCATTTCTGTTTTGCCATTCATGGTCCAGATGTAACGCTCCATATTGCCGCCCAGCGTCACTGTGATTTCACGTTCTGCCGTGCGCAGATCTTTTTGTTCGCCAAGAAATTTCAGGTCGGCATAAGACAACACCTTGTCACCGCGCGGCGCGCCGGTTTTTGCCCAGCCGCTACGCATCTGCGCCATCATGTCTGCCCACTCTTCCTTCGACATGGTGTTCTTGTCCATATTGCTCATGTCCATGCCACCCATATCCTCCATGGTCAATAGAGCGCGCGGTCGCTGTTCAGGCATTAATCCTTTCATGCCTTCATGCGGTGCGAGTGTGCCGATAGCAAAGCCGCTGCGGTCAATCGGTTCAGCAACAATGGTGTACGCTTTTGCTTCTGTGGGTGTGACCAATACATCGTACGTTTCTGCGACACCAAAACGGAATTCGTCCACTGGAACCGGTTCAACATAGCGGCCATCGGCTTGCACCACGGTCATCTTCAGACGTTTTTTTTCGGTATCGAGAATACGCACATCGTAGAAAGACATGGATGATGCATTGATCATATGCAGTCGCACGGTTTCGCCTGGTTTGAAGGTGCCTGTCCAGTTCTGGTCCGGTGTTTTGCCGTTAACAAGAAAGGTATAACCACTGACGTCGGACAGATCGCTCGGTGACATACGCATCGCACCCCAGTCGCTGGCGTGTTGCCACGCGAGCTTGAAACCGTTGTCACGCACGTCATGAAAAAAATCGCCGACGGTGCGGCGCGCCTTGCTGTAGTAGTCGGCTGCCATTTTCAGGTTGCCGAGAATGTCGTCTGCGGATTCTTCGCTGAAATCGGAAAACATCACAATATGCTCGCGATCAGCGTGCACGGGATCAACACCTTTCGGACGAATGCCTTTCGGATAAATAATCAGCGCGCCGTACAGGCCGTCCTGTTCCTGACCATTGGTATGTGAGTGATACCAGTAGGTGCCATTTTGCCGCACCGTAAAACGATAAGTGAAAGTTTTTCCCGGTTCGATGCCGGGATAATTATTCAGGTTTTTCACGCCATCCATATAGCCCGGCAGCATGATACCGTGCCAATGCACGGAGCTGGGCTCATCCATGTAGTTGGTGACATGCACCACCACATCTTCACCTTCAGTCCAGAACAATGTCGGGGCAGGCAGCGCATGGTTAACGGTCACTTTTTCTAACGGTTTGCCGGTAATATTGACAACTTCTTTGCGGATATCGAGCTGGTATTCAGCGGCATGACTGAATGCAGGTATCAGCAGAACCGGTAATAACCAATGGCGTGGCATTGTTAATCAAGCTGCCGCATGAATTGCTGTACAGGTTTTATCTTGTCGATAGTTTCTTGCAGCAGTTCGGCAGGAGCGCCGTCTTTACTGGTGGCAATCAAGGCCATACGAATCTGGTTGACGGGGTCAGCAGAGCAGGATTTACAGGGCGAGCGGTCGCGTGTTGCAGCCAGTTTTCGTTGCGCCGCTTCTTCGATAGAAATATCAAATACGCTGCCCATGGGATGGCGTTTTTTCCAGTCGTGACAACACAGATAGTATTGCCCATCCCAGCCAATCATCACGAAAATATATGGCACCGCGCACAGATGTGACATCTTGTTTTCGGCCAGAATGTCGAACGCGTCTTTTTCCATGTCTGTATTATTTGCGTCCTGGCAAAACTGTTCGGCATAACCGCCGCGATTGTGCACGCTGTTGACATTGAAACGGTTGATGCCGATTTTGCGCCAGAAGTCCTTGAGTTCTTCAACCTGTCCGCGATTATCATCGAACTCGACAATGGTGAGCATGATTTTGCAGCTGCCGGGATTTTGTTGTACAGCAGCCTCAATATTGCGCCGCACTGTATCAAACTCAAGATTGTAAATATGGTTGTAGAGTTGGCCAGTGGCACTGACGCTGAGATTGAGTTGGCTCAAGCCCGCATCAAATAATGCTTTTGATTTTTCCGCTGTAAGTAATGACGCGTTGGTGGTGATATTGAAATCAAAACCCTGCTCACTGGCGTAGCGTACATATTCCACAGATTTCGGATGGATCAGGGGTTCACCTGTGCCGCATGCTTTAGCCACTGGCAGCACGGGTAATTCCTTGCAACGTTTGAGCACCTGTTTGTAGACATCGAATTGCATCATGCCCTGGGCGGGCATTTTATCGCGCGGACAAAATGAACAGGTTGCATTACAGCGATTGGTCCATTCAATGTCCACCGCTGTGCGACCCTGCGAACCGGTTTTCAGTTTTCTATCCGGTCGCGGCGCGAACAGCGTATTGTTGTTGCTGTATTCAATCATAACTTTACGGTTCTTTTTCCGGATGACTGAGCAGTGTTATCGTCATACCAATAATCATAGCAGCAATTACCACCATCAGATTGCCTGTTGCAAGACCGTCGCTGTTCAGGCCATCAGCTGTCACGGCAAATATCTTGTCGTACTTGGCGATGGCAATAAACAACAAGCCAGTGATCCACAGCACAGGAAAGAACAGTAATAGCGAGTCGCGAGGTTGTGATGGTGCGCGGTATTGCAGCAGGAACCAATAGCCGGCCAGAAAAAACGCAACGGCATGAATCAGTACCGATACCCGGATCATGTCCTTGAATACAAACAAAAACAGATCATAAGGAATAAACAACACGCCGCCGAGTAGAATGGTCAGTATCGGTGTAAACAACACGCCAACTCTTGCTTGCAAAGTTTTGCCGGTAGTCAGCGCATTCCAGCAGAATATTCGCAACCAGAATGCTAATGCAGTATTGAACAGAAACAGCCAGTGATAACTGGTGAGTGGTACGCTATCCAGCAGAGGTTGGCTGAAAGGACTGCTCCTGTCCCATATCCACCAGTTCAGTGCAGGGCCGAGATTGTCAAAAATCATGTACAAGATAGCGCTGTAAAATCCGACGCTGACAGCCTCCGTAGCCGGTGAAAAGTTGTAACGCCGTATCGTCATATAGCTGTGATAAATCAGCGCTGCGTACAACATGGCGATATACAGAGGCAAGCGGTTCCACACCAGCATGACAGAAAACTCACCGTGCCAGAAATTGCCTACCGAATAATAAGAAGAAATATCCATCACCAGGCCGTACAGAAAAATAGCCGCAAATGTATACAGCGCCGAAGATGACCGCGTTTGTCTTGATGTGCGGATGGCGTGCACCAGTGCGAGAACAGCGCCGAGGATCATGATCCATTCGATGGCGAGATGGCTCCAGTCCAGCAGCTGTGATGGTGCATTGAAGTTAAGAAAATGCTCGCGCGCTTCGGTGTTGCGCATCGCGTAGGCGATGTTTTCATTTTTGGTGACATCAATACTGGAAAAATCCATCGTGAGCGGCTCTTTTATGATGTTGTTGTCGGGTCTGCATTCACAATGCCCAACTATGTCAGTCGTTGCAACAGCCTTTCGGCTACGGCTTGCGGGTACTGCAGCATGAAGCAGTGGCCGCCCGTCATGGTTTCCTGCGTCACCCGTTTATTGAGTCGGCAAGCGCGATCCAGCCCGGTCTTTACATATGCAAATGTGCGGTCGCCGCGAATCATATGACAGGGTTGCTGCAACTGCCGGATCACACGCGACATGCCAGCGGCGTATCCGGCAAACACATCGGCTTCCAGATCCGGGGGCGTGACCAGATGCACACCATCTGCACGTTCGTACAGTGCGTATTCCAGATAAGCGTCAAAAGCGTCGTCATGCCAGTCACGGAACACGCCGCGCTGGTACAGCGATTCGCGTGCTGTAGCACGGTCTGGCCAGTGTGCCCGCCGCTTGCGTGTCATTTTTACCATGGGTGCGTGTTCCACCAGGCCGGTGCGGCGGAAAAACCGGGACAGCACAGACAGCATGGGTGGCAGGAAGATGGGGTCCAGCAACAGCAACCGGTCAAACACGGCAGGTGAATGGCTCGCGACCAACAAGGTGACAATCGCACCGAAGCTGTGCCCCATACCGATCACAGGTGCACTGGTTTGCCACTGCTGCCGTTTGTGCAGCAATACTTCGTGGATCATCGAGGCATTCGTTTCCCAACCGAGAAATTTTTTGCCGATGTCGCTCTCGCCATGGCCTTGCACGTTGGTGATCACCAGATCCACATGCGGCAACAGATGCTGCAACATCGGCCAGTACACCATGCCGTTGAAACCGGTGCCGTGGGTGAAATGTACTATCGGTTTTCCTGTGATCGGCGTCTCATAACCACGCAGGGTAATGCCGGTGGATGTGGTGTACTGCCAAGGCTGCAGCAGAGCGCTATTTGATCTTTTTTTTACATCGATCATTTTAAAATCCGGAATTATGTGTGGATATTAACAAGCAGGTTTCATGTTAGCAGGCAAATGGCAGGGTTTTACCACGATGAGCCCATCGCGGTTGATAGTAATGGTAGCACTGTCTCTGGTGCTGTTTTATAACGGCGCCCTCTGGCACGCACTGAATAACCATGTTCCTTTCGACAGTGTGAAATCCGCTATTTTTTATGCGTCTTTTGCAGGATTTCTCACAGCGTTTATTGCCCTGCTTCTGACCCCGGTGTCATTCAAATATTTGCTGAAACCCGCATTGATCCTGTTGCTGCTGTGTTCAGCATCAGCAGCATATTTCATGAACAGTTACGGAGTGGCCATTGACTCCGTTATGGTACAGAACGTTTTTGAAACCAATGTGGGTGAAGTGAGTGCCCTGATCAGTTTACGTTTGCTGGCGTACCTGTTTTTGCTCGGTATATTGCCTGCTGTATTGGTCTGGCGCATACCGGTGACCTACCCTTTATTCGCGCGCGGATTACTGAATAAGTTGTTGGCGTTAGTGTTGAGTCTGCTGGCGGTGGTGGTAACGGTTGCTCCATTTTATTCAACCTACGCTCCTCTTTTTCGCAAATCAAGCACGCTCACACATTTTATTAATCCCACCAACTATATTTACGCCGTGAGTAAATATGTGCAACAGCGGCTCGTGATCA
>DATIDQ010000148.1:0-10134 GCA_035456205.1 Pseudomonadales bacterium | reverse complement strand
GTCTGTGGTTATCCCGACCTATAACGAGCGTGACAATATTGTTGTATTACTGGATCAGTTGGCAATCCAGCTGCTATCAATAAAAAATTCCTATGAAATTATTGTGGTAGATGATGCCTCGCCAGATGGCACGGCTGCAGTTGTCGAAAAATATGCGGAAAATTTTTCATTTGTCCGGTTGATTCAACGCACCGGAAAACGCGATCTGTCTGCCGCGTTAGCGTCGGGATTTGACAGCGCTGCAGGAGAGTTTCTGGTGGCGATGGACGCCGACTTACAACATGATCCCGCTATTATCCTGCAAATGTTAACGGCGGCGAGCCATGCGGATCTGGTGGTAGCTACGCGTTACGCCGCGCAAGGTAGTG
The DNA here is from genome assembly GCA_035456205.1 of Pseudomonadales bacterium. Lineage (GTDB taxonomy): Bacteria > Pseudomonadota > Gammaproteobacteria > Pseudomonadales > UBA7239 > UBA7239. Next base: position 9,766 of record DATIDQ010000148.1, on the reverse strand, counting down.
CCACACGCTGGAATGGTATGCGGCGTTTTTTTTCACGGGTTGCCACAGGGATTTCAGTGGCTGTATTACGGATACATTGCAGTGACCCGTTAAGCGGCTATTTTTTATTGCGTCGTGATGCATGGCAAGCGGTGCGTAAAAGCCTGTATTTATCCGGCTTCAAATTGTTGCTGGAAATTCTTGTAGCAAAACCTGATCTGGTTTGTGTAGAAGTGGGTTATTGCTTTGCTGCCAGGCAACGCGGCAACAGTAAGTTTGGTGCAGCTGCAATGCTCGCTTTCTTTCTGGCTGTGTGGCGTTTGTGGAGGCGATCCCTGTGATGATGTCATCGGCTGCCAAGTCTGTGGGTATGCGTTGTCTACCTGCGCTGTATCTGTTGTGTGTGATTGTACCGTTGCTGAATGTTTACGGTTTATGGTTTGACGAAATTTTCAGTGTCACCATGTCGCGCAATATCAGCAGTATCGTTAGCATGGTACGCACGCAGGAAAACAACATGGTGTTGCATTACCTGTTGTTGTGGTTGTGGATGCCGCTGGGTGATGGTGGTGAAGTATTCTTGCGTTGGTCATCAGTTTTGCTGGTGCTGTTATCGTTGATTCCACTGTATGCCGCCGCGCAGCGTTTATCAGATTCGGTAACAGCAAATACCACGTGTTTGCTCTATGTCAGCCATTTTCTGGTGTTGCAACATGTGCAGGCTTGTCGTGGTTATACCTTGACCTTGTTAGCGACATCTCTTGTGTTCTGGAGTTGGGCGCGCGCCTGGCAAACAGGGAAACAGGGTCATTGGTTATGGGTTGGTGTGCTGGCTGGATTGTCAGCCTGGACGCATTATTTTTCTGTGTTGGTGGTACCGGTATTGTTGTGTTCAATGCTGATGCGCGCTGGATTCAGCCAACCATGGAAGAAAATATTTATTGCTGCCATAGCCTTTATTGTCGTTGCACTCCCGATTGTATTGACCAGGCCGCCCGATGGTGCGGCGCAGATAGGTTGGGCAGACGTGCCGGATGCACGCACTATTTTTGGCACGCTATGGCTGTTGGGTGGTGCAGACGGATTGCACGAACAACCGGTATTAGCAGCGATGCTCCTGTTAGTTGCAGTAACGTTATTGTGGCGCAGAAAACGATGGCTTGTTACACACGCATGGCGCAATTTTGTTGTAGGGTTGGCGGCAGGCTTGTTGGTCGTCGTGGCAGTGGTTCTGGTAGAAAGTTTCTGGTGGCAGCCGTTGTTCGTATACCGTTTCTTTACGCCGTTGGTGCCGGTGTATTGTTTTGTGTTGGCTGCTGGTCTCAGTGTGTTGTGGCCTTGGTTGCGCGTGGTGCTGATTGTATTGACCTTGTCGGTATCCGCCTGGGAAACCTGGAAACCTGTTTATACCGAGCCGGTTCCTGTGCGGTATTGGTGGAAGCCTATGGTGCAAAAACTGGTTGTGGATATACAGCCGGATGATGTGCTGTTGGTGTATCCCGCGTTCTTGCGTATGCCGGTGGACTATTATCTTGACCGGCTTGATCCAGAAAAAAAATTACCCCGACCTGTTGAATACAGTTCGGGATATTACCGTCAAGGTGGTGGTATGGAGCCTGAGCCGGATTGGCAGCGCGTGCAGTACATTGCAGAACATACCAGTGGTCGCGTGTGGTTGATAACGGACGAGAAGAAAATATCCAGTTGGTCACGCCTGAATCGTATACATGCACCAGCTATCCGTGAACTGCTGTTAAAAAATCGGCAGGAAAAATTTGTTAAGCGCTACGCTACGATGTCTGTAGAAGGGTTTGATAAATCAGCTGCGTTTGCTGATTAGTAGTGGTAAATCATCCAGCGGTTTGGCGAACGGGAAATTCTGTAGCTTGGCTGGAAAATAATTTTCACGCGTAAAACTGAATTGGCACTGCCGGATCAGTTCGGAAAAGGTACATTTGAATAGTAGCTCGGCAAAATGCATGCCGATACATTTATGTGCACCACCGCCAAAAGGTGACCACATAAATGGATGTTTCTTGTGTTCAGCCATGCCTTCAGAAAAACGCTCCGGCCAGAAGGTTTGTGCTTGTGTCCAGTGCTCATTCATTTGTTGTATGTAATGTACTGGAGCAGAAATCATGGTGTGTGCCGGGATGTGAGTGCCGTCGATAACACACTCGCGAACAGTGCGCCGGAAAATATTGCTGACGGGCGGGTGCAACCTGAGTGTTTCGCGAAATACCTGATCCAGCACGGGCATTTTTTCCATCAGTGCATCGTAATGAAATTCCGGAGTTATCTGTGCGAGTATCCTGTCCTGTAATGCAGGGTCATTGGCCAGATAGTAGCCAGCCATGGTGACTGTGCTGGTGGTGGTGTCGTGTGCTGCCAGCATGAGAAACACCATGTGATCGGCAATTTCTGTATCAGAAAAATATTCACCCGCTTCATTTTTCTCACGGCAGAAGTGGCTGAAAATATCCTGGTCATTGCCGAAGCGTTTTTTTGCCACCAGTTTCCTGAAATAGTTTGTCAGATAGCGGCGCCCGTTCATCCCGCGCCGGTAAAGCAGTCCCGGCCAATCCTTGCGTACCATGCCCATGGTGCCTTCCATCAAATCGATGAATGCGCGGTTGATATTGTCTTCGTCGCTATCCTCGTCATCCACTATGCAAAAAACCTCAAAAGCAATATTGAGCAGCAATTTTTTGATTTCCTGATAAAAAAGCACATTGCCCTGTTGCTGCCAGCGCGCTACTGCTCTCTGCACTATGGTGTTAATCGTGTTTGCATAGAGGCGCATGCTGTCAGACTTGAATGCAGTCTGCATGATGCGGCGGTGGATACGGTGTTCCTCAAAATCGCGCATCAATAAACCGCCGGCAAAAAAATCACTCATGAATACATCCCAACCTTTTTTGGTGGAGAAGTTACGTTCGGGATCAAGCAGCAGCATTTGCAGGTATTGCGGCCCCAATAACAGCACGGCTTTCTGGCCCGTGATAGAGATTCGGCTCACCGGGCCAAATTTCAGGTAGTGCTGGTGAAATGTATTGATAGGGTCGGCGAACATGGCGATGGTCTTGCCTAGAAAAGGTAAGCCGTATTCACCTGCAATATGGCCGAGTTGCTGGTTGGTGGGTGCCAGTTGGTAGCTGTAATCATTGCTTGAGCTATTCATCGTCTTTTCTTCACTGCGTTTTTGTGTTGTTGTGTGCTGATAATCATAACGGAACAATGTGTATGACATCTTCACCAATATCGCCCCGCGTACTGCCTCTGGATAAGTTGGAGGGCATTCATGCGGGCGGTAAAGCCAATGGCCTGTATCGTCTGATCAAACTGGGTTTTGCTGTGCCGCCCGGTTTTGTGTTGCTGGATATTGAGCCCGGCTCACTGCCCGTTGAACTTGGTCAGTACTACAGTGAATTAGGCGGTGGTCTGGTGGCGGTGCGTTCATCCGCGCTGGATGAAGATGGCAGTGAAGCATCATTTGCTGGCCAGTACGAAACTGTGTTGAACGTCGAAGGCGCCGTTGCATTGCAGCAAGCGGTAGAGCGGTGTCTGGTGTCATTGCAGTCACAGCGTGCTGCTGCGTATCGGGGGGATGCTGCCGGTGCGGTAAAAATGTGTGTGGTGGTACAGCGTATGGTGAATGCGCGCACGGCTGGTGTTTTGTTTACGGCTGATCCTGTTTCTGCGCGCCGTGACAGATTGGTGATCGATGCGGTGTGTGGTTTGGGTGAAGCATTGGTGAGTGGCGAAGCAACACCGGATCACTATGAACTGGATTTACAAAACAACATAGTGATTCGCGATCTGGTTGATGTAGCTGCCCCTGTTTTATCGGATACAGAAATTTTACAACTCACGCAACAGGCACGTGACGCTGCTGCGCGTTTTGGCGAGCCGCTCGATACCGAGTGGGCGATTGATCAGGATGGAAAAATATTCTGGTTGCAGGCGCGACCTGTTACGACTCTGCCTGCGGATCTCAACGAGTTTGATAGCGGTTGTTTGCCGACAGATGTGATGACCACTGGCAATATCGGCGAAATGATGCCGGGTGCAGTATGTCCGTTGACCATGTCAGTCACATTACGCGGCATTGAATACGCTTTTCAGCAATTGGATGTGCGGTTAGGCGCACAAAAAGCGGTGGAAACCGATTACAAACAGGTATGCAGTTTTTATGGGCACTGGTTTTTTAACCTGAGTGGCAAGGTGGCTGCCGGTGGGCATATTGCCGGTATGAGTGCCAAGGAAGCGGGTTACAGTATTTGTGGAGAAGAAATACCGCAATTGCATGAGCCGCCACGCCAGTCGTGGTGGGTGCGCGCTCGCGGTGGTTTTCGTTTCTTCAATAATCTCCGGTATTCTGAAACAGTTGTTGATCAATTTGAATCGCGTTTGCAGCGTGAATTTCGTACGCCTTTTTGTGATACCCCGCAGGAACAGATCGCACAGATTAATACGCTGCTATGGTGGATATTGGAGGTTGAAAACGTACATGTGTTGTCATCGTCGAGCTCTGCGGTAGCTGGCGGTATTCTGCAAGGTGTGATTGCCAAGGGTGAACGGCCAACACAGGAGCAGCTGGGTGAATTGGCGCATTTGATGGCAGGTGCCACCGGCGTGATCAGCGCGGAACTGGTGCAAGAGCTGGATGTTGTTGTTGAGCATATTGCAACCACACATCATGCAGCGCGTTTTTCTGCGGAGGATGCACAGAGTGCTTTGCAGTGGTTGCAATCCAGTGCCGCAGGTGCAGTGCGGGAATTATTTGCTGCATTTCTGGCGCGGCATGGTCATCGTGCCTATCGTGAATTGTGTGTGCGGGAAAAAGGCTGGGCAGAAGATCCACTGCCACTGATCCGTACCATGCAAGTCAGTGTGCGTGCCATGCTTGGCGAAGCGCCGAAAAAAACAGTAGCGCCACATATTGTGGATATCAGTCAATACAACGGTTTTGTGCGCTGGTTATTGCCGCGTGTACATAACGGTATTCGTCGGCGGGAACGTACAAAATCCTTGCTGGTTTTTATCACGCGTGAAGTAGGCAAAGCGTACCGGCATCTCGGCGGTTTACTGGTAGAAAAAAATATTCTGCCGGATGGGGATTTGATCTGTTTTTTTACCCATGAAGAATTACTGGCTTGCAAAGGTATTCCTTCTGTTGCGCAGATAACTCACGCATTGAAACGCCGTGAAGCTATGGCGTACCAGAACCGTTTGCAGTTCCCGTTTTTGTGTCAGGGAAAACCGCAGCCATTAAGTGTGGCTCTGGTGAATAGTGATACTGGTGTATTGACAGGCCGCCCGGTGTCAGCCGGTTGTGTAGAAGGCGTTTGTCGCGTGGCATTGTCGCCAGAAGAGGCCACACAATTACAGCCGGGAGAAATTCTGATCGCGCCGATTACCGATGTGGCGTGGACACCTTATTTCAGTGTCATTGCCGGCTTGGCAACGGATATTGGCAGTTCTGTTTCACACGGCGCCGTGATTGCGCGTGAGTACGGTTTGCCTGCGGTGGTGAATTTGCGTTCAGCCAGCACGCAATTCAGAACAGGCGATCGAGTGCGGCTGGATGGCGGTAAAGGCACGCTGGAATTATTGGCTGCCAGCCATTAACGGTGAATGCTGTCGATGACGCGACCAGCCAGTTCATTGGCGGCATGGGATACAGAGTTGGCTTCAAATGATTTGCTGCGCCCGACCCAGACCAGTTGTTCGGTTTTGACGTCATAGATGGATGTCGTCAATACCACTTCCGAGCGGGTATCGACATAGGCTTCACGTGTCATGGTGGATGTGTTGCCGTAGCGATCCCAGTGACTGCCATAGTAGGGATAGTAAGGTCCAGAATAATAATTGATGACGGATGCCGGGACGTGGGTGGCTGTAGTTTCCTTGCCGCCGTAGCGAGCCACGATCACATACTGGATATTGTTCTTGGCGATATAAGCGGTGACAGCTTCCCTGGTCGGTGTGCTGGAGCCAATGACGTTATAGCTGGCTATTGCATGCACGCCATCGCTGCGCAGTGCATCCAGAAAGCCGTTTTCAAACAGTATCCGGTTGGTTTTGTTGGGGGTGACTGCGACTATCAATGCGTTATCCAGCTGTTTCCGCTGGAAGCTGGGGGATTGCCACGAGTCGGTAAGCTTGGTGTAGCCGCAACCCGCCAGTGCGAGTAGCAGGCTGAAGCCCAGCCAGCGGGATAATGTCGTCAATGTCATGCGTCTTGCTCCGTGGATACTGGTGGCTCAGCCAGCCATCATGCCCGAAGCGCTACAGTCAGGGAAGGAACACTGTAATGCGGGCGTGACGTGCCGTGTGTAAAATGCTCTCCTTGCTGCTGCTGATTGAGAAAGGCGTTATGACTGATCCACAGAACACGACCCATTTTGGTTTCCAGCAAGTCCCCGTGCAGGAAAAGCAGCGCAAGGTAGCGGATGTATTCCATTCGGTTGCCGCGCGTTATGACTTGATGAACGATTTATTGTCAGGCGGTATTCATCGCCTGTGGAAGCGGTTTACTATCGAAGTCTCCGGTGTGCGCTACGGCCACAAAGTACTGGATATTGCCGGCGGCACGGGTGATCTCGCGTTCAAGTTTTCGCGTCTGGTCGGTGAAGACGGGCAAGTGATTCTGGCGGATATCAATTCATCCATGTTGAATGTCGGGCGCGACCGCCTGATTGATCGTGGCGCAGTCGGCAATGTGCAATTCGCACAAGCCAATGCCGAATGTTTACCGTTTCCCGATAACACATTTGATTGCATCACCATTGCATTCGGCTTGCGCAATGTGACTGATAAAGATAAAGCATTGCGTTCCATGTTGCGCGTGCTGAAGCCGGGTGGGCGTTTACTGGTGCTGGAGTTTTCCAAACCGAATAATCCGTTACTTGGAAAAGCCTACGACAATTATTCTTTTCATGTGATGCCGGTGATTGGCAAAGCTATCGCAGGTGATGCGGAAAGTTATCGTTATCTGGCTGAATCTATTCGCATGCATCCTGATCAGGAAACATTGAAAGGTATGATGCAGGACGCAGGTTTTACCGAATGTGAATTTTATAATATGACTGGTGGTGTAGTTGCACTGCACAAAGGCGTGAAGCCTTGATGTCTGCGCTCGGCTCGGAATCAACCTTGAAGGCTGGTTTGCTGATGGCGCTGGAAAGCGCAATCAACAATAGTCTGTCGTACGATCCCGCCACGCAAAAATCCCTGATCGAACTGGATGGAAAAGTACTGCATATTGCATGCACGCTGCCATCGCAATCTGTGTATGTTTTATTTGTTGGTAACCATGTGGAGTTGTGGTCGCTATTTGAATCGTCTGCTGATGCCACTTTGAGTGGAACGCCTGCTGCATTCCTTGCGCTGTGGCGTGCGCGCAGTAAAACCACGGCGTTGACTGACAGTGGTGTTGCGTTGACCGGTGATAGCGCTGTACTGCAACAGATGCAAAAAATCAGTGCCGGTCTGGATATCGATTGGGAAGCGTTGATAGCAGAACACACAGGCGATGTGATTGCGCATCAACTCGGGCGTTTTGCGCGGGGCGCTAATGTATGGTTGCGTGGAGCAAGGCGGGAAGCTGAGCGTCTGGCGAGCGAATTTTTGCAATTTGAAAGTAACACTGTGCCGAGCAAACATGAAGTACAGGGTTTTTGTCGTGAAGTTGATGATGTGCAGTTGCGTATGGACAGGTTGCAGGCTGGTATTGATCGCATAAAAAATAGCAGGGTGAGTTGATGGCTCTGTTGCGCTTGTTCACTATTCTCCGGGTGTTGACATTTTATCGTCTCGACAGTGAATTGCTGACTTTACAGCTACCTGTTGCCTTGCGTCTTGCACTGCGTCTGTCGCCTTTACAATGGCTGCCGCGTTGCGATACGCAACTGTCCCGTGGCGCACGTATGCGGCTGGTGTTGGAGCAGCTTGGCCCTGTCTTTGTAAAGTTTGGCCAGTTGTTATCTACACGACCTGATCTGGTGTCGGAAGATATTGGGAGCGAGCTCGATCGTTTGCAAGACCGTGTGCCGCCGTTTGCCAGTGCTGAATTTGTGGCGATTGTTGAATCAGCATTGGGCAAAAAAATCAGCGACCTGTTTTTCTCATTTGAACACGAGCCATTGGCTTCCGCGTCTGTGGCGCAAGTGCATTGCGCTGTGCTGACGAGTGGTGAAGAAGTGGTGGTGAAAGTCATACGCCCCGGTATTGCAGCCACTATTGAAAAAGATCTGGCCTTGATGGATTTGCTGGCAAAACTGGTGGAACGTTTTGTGCCGGATGGCCGGCGTTTGCGGCCCGTGGAAGTGGTGCAGGATTATCGCCTTACTATTTTTGACGAACTGAATTTGCAGCGTGAGTCCGCTAATGCCGCGCAGTTGCGTAGAAATTTTGACCAGTCACCGATGTTGTACGTGCCGAAAGTGTATTGGGATTACTGCAGACCTCAAGTGATGGTGATGGAGCGCATACGCGGCATTCCAGTGACAGATCTCGCAGCATTGACTGCACAGGGCACCGATATGAAATTGCTCGCACACCGTGGTGTCGAGATATTTTTCATGCAGGTTTTTGACCATAATTTTTTTCATGCCGATATGCATCCCGGCAATATTTTTGTATCGACCCAGCATCCTTCTCGCCCACAGTACATTGCGATTGATTGTGCGATAGTCGGTTCTTTGTCCCGTGATGATCAGTATTATCTGGCGCGTAACCTGCTCGCTATTTTCCAGCGCGACTATAACGCAGTGGCACAGTTGCATATCGAGTGTGGTTGGGTGCCGCCCGATACCCGTGCCGCCGATTTTGAATCTGCGATACGCACGGTGTGCGAACCAATTTTTGAAAAACCGATCAGCGAGATTTCGTTTGGCCAGATTCTGGTGAATCTTTTCCAGACGGCGCGCCGTTTTGATATGACGGTGCAGCCTTCACTCGTGTTGCTGCAGAAAACTTTGCTGAATATTGAAGGCTTGGGGAGGCAGTTGTATCCGCAGCTGGATTTATGGCAAACCGCGATGCCGTTTCTCGAGCGCTGGATGCAGAATCGCTACCATCCCAAAAACCTGCTGGCGGAAATTCGCAAGCATGGCCCTGGCTGGTTGGAAAAAATGCCGGAAGTTCCAGAGTTATTGTTTGATGCCGCACAACAAATTCGTCGTTTTGAGCAGGTGGCGCCAGCAATCCAGTCCACTGCACAACAGATGCTATTGCTGGAACAGCGTCAGCAACAGACGCGTAAACGCAGCCGTGTGTTGGCGGGTGTGTTGGTAGCGGCAGGATTGTTGTGGCCTTACTGGGGTGCGCATCTGGCCGCAGTTCCCTGGCAGGCTGTGTTGCTCATGGCTGCCGGTGCGTGGTGGTTTTCCAGCAATTAAGGGAAGGCATTTTAAGGGAAAGGTACTGTCAGCGGTTTCTCGCGTTCTGGCTCGCACAGCACTCGTGATAGTCTGCCCGATACGTTGTTTGAGAGAGTTCATGGCTTATGAAAATTCCTGTTATCAGCAAGCGTACAAAATGGATAGTAGTCATTGTTGTGGTGCTGGCAGTTATTGTGTTGCTGAAACAACGTAAACCCGAGCCTTTATTGTTGCCGGTGGTCACGGTGGAAAAGGGCGCTGTAAAATCTACTGTATCGAATACACGAGCCGGCACAGTGAAGCCTTGCCAGCGTTCTGAGTTGTCCATGTCACTCGGTGGGCGCGTGCAAAAACTGAATGTAAGGGAGGGTGATCGCGTTGCCGCCGGGCAAGTGTTGATT
>DATIDQ010000147.1:0-5195 GCA_035456205.1 Pseudomonadales bacterium | reverse complement strand
GACGCTGCAAGATAGATGCGTTGCACGGTGAAATCGTCAAACTGCACAATCTGTTCGATTTTCACACCATCCGAATCCTGCAATACGGGGAATGCGACATCTTCTGGTGTTTGCAATTGCGCCAGTTCCAACGCCTCATCGGTATCCCAATGATCTTGCGTCAACACTTTTTGTGCAAATGACAGTATTTTTCGTTCATACACCGGTGTTTGAAACTCTACCGTGCGTACTCCATGCTGCAAGGCGTGAGGTGTGCGTAATGGCACAGCCAACACATCACCAACCCGCAATTTACGCAAAGCGGTAAACGATTCCATCCTCTCGCGTAAAGATTCTTCCTGAACACGCAAGCCTCGCGGCAATTCTTCCAGCCAGCGTTGGGTTTGCGCAGCAGCAACAGGCGCAAGCAACTCCACACCATCACGCTCACGCAACTCATCCATCAATTTATCAAGCTCACGACGCACTGACTGATAATGTCGTACCGCATCACGATAGGCCACAAGAAAAACCGCTTCATCCGCAAACTCTTTCAGTTTTTCAGATGAAAATCCATAACGTATGGCACCCACACCGTCAGGCCAGGCATGCCTGTCAATGTGCGTGACGATATACACTTCGCGCTTTTTTTCGTGCAATTCAAAATACAGATCACCAAATACTTCATCCGGCAATGGATCAAGAATCTTGAGCAAATTGGGTTGCTTATGCGCACCGAGTATCCGTTGACGATCCAGAGCAATCACCCAGGACAGCGGTGTCGTTCCCGTTTCACTGATCACTTGCGATACACCGCGCGCTTCAATACCCGTGAACCAGATTTCCTGCCCCCACGGTTTTGGAATATGCACTGGCTGTAGACGAAACGGTGCAGAAAAATCTATCACCGCAATATTCAAAGTAGCAGCGATATGTTCTACACCATTGCCCTGTTCGAACAATATTTGCATCGCATCGCATTGATCGCTGATACAGGCGCGCCGCACTTCACCACCAACCAACAGTTCACACACTGCCTTCAACGGCAAAACTGGTTTACCGGGAAGATAATATTGCTCAAATGGCAGGTCGACAATTTTCATGCAGTAATTTTTATATCCAAATTAGCGCAAGCGTTCAATTACCGTTGAAATACCCTGCCCCAGACCAATACACATGGTTGCAAGACCGAGCGTAGCGTCTTTTTGTTCCAACACATGCAACAGCGTGCCGGTAATACGCGAGCCGGAACAACCTAATGGATGACCGAGTGCAATAGCACCGCCATGGATATTTACTTTGCTATCAAAGTTATCTGCCAGACCAAGCCCTTTCAATACAGCCAGTGACTGTGCGGCAAACGCTTCATTGAGCTCGATGTAATCAATATCATTGAGCGTCAAACCTGCACGCTGCAGCAATTTTTCGGTTGAAGGCACAGGACCATAGCCCATGATGGAGGGATCAACACCCGCCACCGCCATACCGATAACACGCGCTCGCGGTTTCAATCCCAATTTCTGTGCAGTTTCAGCTGCCATGACTAACATGGCTGAAGCGCCGTCAGTAATTTGTGAAGCGGTTGCCGCAGTGACTGTTCCGCCTTTTGGATTGAATGCCGGTTTCAGTTTGGCGAGTGATTCCATCGTGGTATCCACGCGAATCGTTTCATCTTGCGTCAGTAATATTTTGCGGCCAGCCGTATCGTGACCTTCAATCGCAATAATTTCACGATCAAAACTCCCGTTCGCACGAGCAGCAGCAGCACGCGAATGTGAACGCATGGCAAATGCATCCTGCTGTTCACGGGTAATGTTGTGCAGGATTGCAAGATACTCAGCCGTCAGCCCCATCATGCCCGCTGCTTTTGCCAGTTTTTTGCTGGCTTGCGGATTTGGCTCCAGACCATAATCCATCGGCACATGCCCCATGTGCTCAACACCACCGATCAGGAAAATATCGCCATTATCACTGGCAATATTGGCTGCTGCGACATGCAAAGCCGACATGGATGAACCACACAAACGGTTGATGGTTTGCGCAGGCACAGTAAAAGGAATACGCGTGACCATGCTGATCATACGGCCGACGTTCCAACCTTGCTCTTTCGTCTGGTTTACACAACCCCAGATCACATCATCAATGGTTGCTGGATCCAGTTGTGGATTTCTATCGAGTAACTTATTGATCAATTCAGCAGAAATATTATCGCCACGACGAAAGCGGAATGAACCATCTTTTGAACGCGCCATCGGCGTGCGGGCAAAATCGACAATCACTGCATCACGTGGATTCAGAGCGGAACCTGGTTTAATTGAACTCATCTCTCTCGCCCCTTATGCAAAATATTTCTGGTCAGCTGCTGCCATAGCGCGCTGGCTGGCTGTCGGCTCGTATAACTTACCGAGTGCAGAATAACGATCGGCCATGTCAACAAATGCTTTCATACCGATAGCATCCATCCAGCGACACACTCCACCGCGGAATACCGGAAAACCCAGACCGTAGATCAGCGACATATCCGCATCTACTGCAGTCTCGACAATTTTCTCATCCAGACAGCGCGCCATTTCGGTACACATTGGCACCATCATGCGGGCAACAATTTCATCCTCAGAAAACTCTTTGCGCGCTGCAACATGCGGCGCCAGCAATGCATACACCTCGTCTGTTGCCACTTTTACCGGTTTGCCTCGCTTATCTTTTTCGTGATTATAGAAACCGATACTGTTTTTCTGGCCGAGACGTTTATTCTCATACATAATTTCCAGCGCAGTCTTGAAGCCTGCGTTCATCCGGTCCGGGAAGCCTTCTGCAAGAACCTGAGCTGCATGCACACAGGTATCAATACCCACGACATCACACAGGAAAGCAGGCCCCATCGGCCAACCCCATTTTTCCATCACGCTATCAATCTGCTGGAAATCAGCGCCGTCTTTTACCAGTTGCACAAAACCGGCAAAGTATGGGAACAACACACGGTTGACGAGAAAACCCGGGCAATCATTTACCACAATCGCTTTCTTGCCCATGGCATTGGCATACGCCACCGTGCGGGCAATCGCTTCATCAGATGTTTTCTTACCGCGGATCACTTCCACCAAAGGCATGGCATGTACAGGATTAAAAAAGTGCATACCGCAGAAATTTTGTGGGCGCTGCAAACTGTCGGCAAGAAATGAAATGGAAATGGTGGAGGTGTTTGAGGCGACTATTGCATCGTCCGGTACATATTTTTCCACTTCGGCCAAGACAGATTGTTTTACTTTTGGATTTTCAACAACAGCCTCGACAACAATATCCACTGTCTTGAGCAGATCATAGGTCAGGGTCGGTACAATACGGTTCAGCGTCTCACCCATCACTGCCGGTTTCATGCGGCCTTTTTCCACTTGCTTGGTCAACAATTTATTGGCTTCTGCCAAACCGAGATCAAGACCGGCCTGCGCAATATCTTTCATCACAATCGGCGTGCCTTTGTAAGCAGACTGGTAGGCAATACCGCCACCCATAATGCCAGCACCCAGTACTGCAGCATGCGCCACTTTCTTACTGGCTTTTTTCTCCCAGCTTTTTGCGGTTTTTGCCAATGCCTGGTCACTGAGAAAAATCCCGATCAATGCCTGCGCTTGCGGCGTGCGGGCCACCGATAAAAACGCAGTTGTCTCAATAACTAATGCATCAGCACGTCCAGATTTCCCCGCTTTTTCCATTGCATTCACAGCAGCCATCGGCGCAGGAAAGTTTTTACCGGCTTGTGCTGCCACCACAGATTTTCCCGTGGTGAATGCCATCAGCATTTCAATATCATCGAGCGCCAGTGGGCCAGTTCTTTCTGTGCGACGCGCCTTGATATCAAATACACCATTTGCAGCTTGCATACACAGATCAAATGCGGCTTCGCGCAATAATTCGCCACTCACAACCGCATCTACCGCACCTAATTCCAGTGCGGTAGCCGGTTTTTGTTCGCCAGCGCCGGCAATCCACTCAATCGCGTTATCCACACCAATCAGGCGCGGCAAACGCACCGTGCCACCAAAACCGGGGATGATGCCCAACTTGGTTTCTGGCAAGCCGATTTTTGCTGCATCGCTCATCACGCGGAAATCACAAGCCAGACACACCTCTAGCCCACCACCCAATGCATAGCCATTGATGGCGGCGACTGTCGGGTAAGGCAAATCCTCGATCTGGCTGAAGATGGTATTCGCACGGCCGAGATAGCTGGCAATAGCTTCATCACCCAGTGCAAACACACCGGTGAATTCAGTGATATCCGCACCCACAATGAAAACCGGTTTGGCACTGGTCAATACCAGTCCCTTCACACCCGCAACATTGCCTAATGCAGCCAAAGCCAGAGCAAGTTCATCCAGCGTTGCGACATTGAATTTATTGATGGATTCGCCTGCCAGATCAAATTGCAGCTCTGCGATACCGTCTGCCTGTTGCGAAACCTTGATTGCATTACCCTGGTAAATCATTGCCTGCCCTCTGTGTAAGCACCGCGTAAAAGCACTGCTGGGAAAAATGTAAGGATAGCGGTTTTGCCAGCCCGAAAACACTGTTACAGTCTAGCCCAATGTATAACAACCGCCCCGCCACCCAGCCATGCGCAACCTGTTAACCAACACCATCATCAGCCTGCTATCCCTGCTACTCATACTGCTTGTATGTGAAGGAGGAATCAGGGTTTTACAACACAATGAAATACTGCCGGTATTCAGCAAAAAACAAATCGACAAAGGTGATACGGCAAATAAAAATGTCAATGCAAAACTGGTCAAAAGTAAAAATCCCGTACTATTTATGGAATTTGATCGCAATGATCCCAACATCAACAGAGAAGGCTTTCGCGGCGCAGATTTTCCAGCACAAAAAACATCTGGCACCTTGCGCATTGCTATTCTGGGCGATTCGGTTGCCTACGGTTACAGCGTACCGCTGGAGCAGACATTTGCGCGCCTATTGGAAAAGCAGCTCAATACAGACGGGCATAAAGTTGAAGTACTGAATTTTGCAGTGAATGGTTACAGCACCATAGCAGAACTTGAGTTGTACAAAACCCGTGTTCGCGAGTATCAACCAGACATTGTGTTGCTGGCTTATGTGTTGAATGACCCATTACCTGCTGCGTTCGTAGTACAAAGTGTTGGCAGCGCCAGAAAACAGGCAGATTATTTCAAACAGCTATCACATTACAGCCAGCTGGG
>DATIDQ010000146.1:0-6050 GCA_035456205.1 Pseudomonadales bacterium | reverse complement strand
CAATGCCGTCAGCATCTTTTTTCAGTTTGATATAACTCATCGTATTAATACCTCAAACCAGTTCAACGATAGTGGCGATACCGATACCACCGCCAGCACACAAAGTCGCCACGCCACGCTTCAGTTTGCGCCGCTCCAGTTCATCTACCAATGCACCGATAATCATGCCGCCGGTAGCACCAATCGGGTGACCCATCGCAATCGCACCGCCATTGACGTTGATTTTTTCATTCGGAATGCCGAGCACTTTCTGGTAACGCAACACCACGGAAGCAAACGCTTCATTGAGTTCAAACAGATCGATATCGGAAATTTTCAGCTTGGCCTGTTTCAGGGCTTTCAGTGTGGCAGGTGCAGGGCCAGTCAACATGATTGACGGTTCAGTACCCGTCAATGCGCAAGCAACGATGCGCGCGCGCGGTTTCAGGTTGTGCGTCTTGGCGGCTTTTTCGCTGCCAATCAACACCAGTGACGCACCGTCTACCACACCGGATGAATTGCCAGCGGTGTGTACATAATCAATTTTTTCAATGTCGGGATATTTAAATTTGATGAAATCCGCGTGGCCGAAATCACCGAACATCTGGAATGACGGTTTCAGTTTACCCAAACCTTCCAGCGTGGTGTCTTTGCGCACGAGTTCATCATGGGCAAGAATCGTTACGCCATTGATGTCTTTCACTGGCACGATAGACTTCTTGAAATAACCTTTTTCCCACGCTTTTGATGCACGTTGTTGCGACATCAATGCATAAGTATCGATATCAACACGCGACAAACCATCTTGCGTGGCAATTAAATCTGCTCCAATGCCCTGTGACACACCGAAGCTATGCATCGCGACCCACGGATCACCGGCGGCAGCACCGGATGCACCGATGCCGAGACGCGACATGGATTCCACACCACCTGCCAGCACCAGATCTTCAAAACCAGCACGAATTTTTGCTGCACAGTTATTCACCGCATCCAGCGAGCCAGCACAATAACGGTGTAATTGCGCACCGGTAGTGACATTGGCCCAACCGGCATAAACCAGCGAGGTTTTAGCAATGTTCTGGCCTTGCTCATTCACCGGCTCACCCGTAGCGAGGATCACGTCCTCTACAGCTGCAGGATCAAGCTTGTTGCGGGTTTGCACCGCATCCAGCAGATTCTTGACCATGTCGACGGGCTTCACTTCGTAAAGTCCGCCACCAGCCTTGCCTCTACCACGCGGCGTGCGGATAGCGTCAAAAATAAATGCTTGCGCCATAGTGCTTACCTTCTGTTAGTTAAATATGGATTGGTTGGAATTCAGGACGGACAAGGATAACGGAGTAAATGGTAGTGGCAATCACCAAAAGCGCCAGATTGACTGACAAAAGAATGAATGCCAGCCGCTATAATGACGCCCCACTTCGATCGCCCGGCCAATCTTGCCCATGCCCAGCATTTTCCAACCCGCACTGCACCCCACTACAGGCAATCGCCAACGCTGGAGCGGTTTGCACGGTGCAGCTACCGGCTTGGCACTGGCTTCAGCACAGGCTCGCCTGCTACTAAAGGACAAGCCGGGTGTATTGCTGGTCGTCACTGAAGATGCCAGTAGCGCCCGACAGTTACAGCAGGAGATGCAATTCTTCGGCGGTAATGCACTCAAGGTACTGAATTTTCCCGCCTGGGAAACATTGCCCTACGATGCTTTTTCACCGCATCAGGATATTGTTTCCGAGCGCCTCGCGGCACTCGCGCAATTGCTCAGCGGCGAGCCCTGCACACTGGTGCTGCCTGTTGCGAGTTTGATGAACCGTTTACCGCCACGCGAATTTATTGGCGGTCAGGTATTTGATCTCAACGCGGGCAGCCGCTTTGATGCCCACGCCACACGGCAAAGACTGGAAAGCTGCGGGTATCGCTGTGTCGACACAGTGAGCGAGCACGGTGAATTTGCATTGCGCGGCGCGGTAATGGACATTTTTCCAGCCGGCAGTGAGTTGCCTTACCGCATCGATTTGTTTGATAACGAGATTGAATCGCTGCGCAGTTTCGATCCTGAAACCCAACGCACTGTCGAGAAAGTGGCCTCTATTCGCCTGCTGCCAGCACGCGAATTCCTGCTGACCAAGCAGGGCATCAACACTTTTCTGGATCGCTGGCACGAACGTTTTACACACGGCAATCCCAAAAAATCGCCCATGTATCAGGATATCGCTGCCGGCATTCCATCTCCTGGCGCTGAATATTTTCTGCCCTTGTTTTTTGATCAGTGCGCACAACTACTGGACTACTTGCCTGATGATTGTCTGGTCGCGCAGGTGGGGGATATTTATCACGCTGCGGAAAAATACCAACTGGATATTCGCGCACGCTATGAAAACCTGCACCTTGAACAATACCGCCCGCTGCTAAAACCGCACGAAGCCTTTGTGCCAACCGAAGAATTATTTGCACAACTGAAACAGCGTGCCACTATCGAGTGCAACATTGTCAGCAACGGCATCACCGAAAATCTGGGCAGTGAACCCGTACCGGATATTGCCCTGCATTCACGCGAAACACAGCCGCTGTTACCACTGCAAAATTTCCTGCAGGAAAACCCAGCTTGCCGCTTGCTGATTTGTGCTGAATCCGCCGGGCGCGCTGAAGCCCTGCACACACTGTTTTCACAAAATCAGCTATCACTGCAAAATATCAGCAACTGGCAAGATTTTATTGATGGCACGCAAAAAACTGCGTTAGTGCAAATCGCGCTGGATCGTAGCTTGTGGTTACCCAGAGAAAATATTCTCTTACTCTCTGAAAGCCAGCTGTTTGGCCAACAGGTGCTACAGAAGCGGCGGCGTAAACAGCAAGTAGATGCTGCCGACAATGCCATCAAACACCTCAGCGAATTATCCGTTGGCGCACCGGTTGTGCATATTGAACACGGCGTTGGGCGCTATCATGGATTGATCTCTCTCAATATCGGCGATCACAGCGGTGAATTCCTGCATTTGCGTTACGCGGGAGAAGCCAGTCTTTACGTGCCAGTTGCGTCATTGCATCTGATCAGTCGTTATGGCGGCGCCGATCCTGATCTTGCACCTTGGCATCGGCTCGGCTCCGAACAATGGCAAAAAGCCAAGACAAAAGCAGCACAACAGATCGAAGATGTAGCAGCCCAGTTACTGGAAATCCATGCACGCCGTGCCGCTCGTTCACGCCCTGCGTTCTCGTTTCTGGATATCGAGATGCAACAGTTTTCTGCCGAATTTCCATTTGAAGAAACGCCGGATCAACAAACGGCCATTGCAGCCGTTATTGCAGATATGCTGGCCGATAAACCCATGGACAGGCTGGTGTGTGGTGATGTCGGTTTCGGCAAAACAGAAGTCGCCATGCGAGCAGCTTTTCTGGCCACTTTGAATGAAAAACAGGTGGCTATTCTGGTGCCCACCACATTGCTGGCACAACAACACGGTGAAAATTTTCGCGACCGTTTCGCGCAGTGGCCCGTGCGCATCGAAACCATTTCGCGTTTTCGCACCGCAAAAGAACAGGATGCCGTACTGGAAAAAGTTGCCGATGGACAGATCGATATCATCATCGGCACACACCGTTTGCTGCAGGAGGATGTGCGTTTCAAAAATCTGGGGCTGCTGGTGATCGACGAGGAACACCGGTTCGGCGTAAAACAGAAAGAACGCATGAAAGCACTGCGTGCGCAAGTTGATATCCTGACCATGACTGCCACACCAATCCCGCGAACGCTGAATATGTCGATGGCAGGCATGCGTGACCTGTCTATTATCGCCACACCACCGGCACGTCGCCTCGCCATAAAAACTTTTTCCCGCGTATATGATGACGCCACGGTGAAAGAAGCCATCCTGCGCGAGCTGCTGCGCGGCGGACAGGTGTACTTCCTGCACAACGATGTTGCGTCCATCGAAAAATGTGCGCAAAGCATCAGTGAGTTAGTGCCCGAAGCACGTGTTGTTGTCGGTCACGGCCAGATGCGCGAACGCGAGCTGGAACAGGTGATGTCCGATTTCTATCACCAGCGATTTAATGTGTTGGTGTGTACCACGATTATTGAAACCGGCATCGATGTGCCGAATGCCAACACCATTATTATTGAACGCGCCGATAAATTTGGTCTTGCACAATTGCACCAGTTGCGTGGCCGCGTTGGTCGCTCACATCATCAGGCTTATGCGTATTTGTTAACACCCGATGCTCGCAATATGACGGGAGATGCCGAGAAACGCCTTGAAGCGATTTGTCATGCCGATGTGCTGGGCTCAGGTTTTCTGCTGGCTACACACGATCTGGAAATTCGCGGCGCGGGTGAGTTGCTCGGCGAATCGCAGAGCGGCCAGATCGAAAGTATCGGCTTTACGCTGTACATGGAAATGCTCGAACGTGCCGTACAGAACCTGAAAGAAGGCAAGGCGGCAGGCACGAACATTACTGGCACGCAGAATAATGAAATCAATCTGCGCATTCCCGCACTGATTCCTGATGATTATTTACCGGATGCCGCCACGCGATTAGTTTTGTATCGCCGCATTTCCTGTGCACCGGACGATGATGGATTGCGCGACCTACAAGTGGAAATGATCGACCGTTTTGGTCTGCTGCCGGAGCCTGTGAAAAATCTTTTCCGCCAAGCCAGCTTGCGTTTACAGCTGATACAGCTCGGCATTGAGAAACTGGATGCCAGCAATAATGGCTTGCGCGTGGAATTCAGTTCCCAGACACAGGTAGATCCATTCGCACTGGTGAAACTGATCCAGCAATACCCGACGCGTTACAAACTGGAGGAAGGAAAACGCCTCGTGATCAAGGAAGAACTCGAAGATACCGAGGCGCGTTTTGAAGCAGTGACTGAATTACTGGAAAAACTGAAATAAAAAAATTTCAGGATTCCAGAATCCGCTTGTAAGTCTGCAACCAACGTTTGAATGTCAGCTCCATAAAAAAGCGCGAGACCGGAATAAACAATGCACCAATACCGGTGACTTGTATAGCGACAGTCCAGGTCATACGCACCGTGCGGCCATCATTGATCACTTCAATCACGTAATTCTCTGCAAAAGATTCAAGACCGGGCACTGTGCCCTCTTCGACATAGAAAGCTACTTGTTCCTTGTCCTTCCAGATGAAAAAGTTTTCTTTTACAGCCTGGTTACCCGCGAGATAAACCGTGCGTTTTGCGCCCTGACCGTACGGTTTGGGGCTGGTCCATTCCACTTTTTTCAGTGCAGGTGCCCATTGCGTCCAGATTACATCACCGGCCAGTGTTTCCATCAATTTCTCGGCTGAACAATTTGCTTCCATGACTGCGGATGCACGCAAATTGGCCGTCTTGAAAAACTCTTCTGTGATCGGTTTCAGCGGTTTGAAATTCAACATAGTTAACAACTCCTGTCAGTGGCCGGCATCAAAAGCAATTTGCATAGATTTGATTGCCGGAATAAAGTTCGATACAAGATTATGCGGCGCACTCACCAGACGCGGGTTGCGCAGACGCGGAATCAACTCTTCAAACATCACCACCAGTTCCTTGCGCGCCAGATGCGAACCGAGACAAAAATGCTGGCCGACACCAAACGTGCGGTGTTCGTTGCGCAAATTGGGCATGTTGCGGGTACGGGTGACATCGAACACATCAGCGTCAGCACCAAAAACATCTTCCTGATGGTTTACCGATGGATAATAGAAACGCACGATGTCGCCTTTCTTCACATCCATATCGCCAATTTTTACATCCTGTTTTGCCGTGCGCTGCATGAAATTGAACGATGGATAGAAACGCAGGATTTCTTCAACCGCATCAGGAATCAGGGAAGGATCATCCACCAGTTTCTGTAATTCAGCAGGATGTTCAATCAGCAACCGCATACCCTGACTGGTAGCAGTGCGTGTGGTTTCTACACCGCCGGCAATGAGAATCAGGAAAAAAGTGCAGAATTCGAATTCATTCAGCGCCTCGCCTTCCACTACACCATTCAGCAGAGCATCGAGCACCGAGCCTTTGGTCGGATTGATCTTGTGTTGCACAGCGAGAGTCATCGCAATCTCGA
>DATIDQ010000145.1:0-16137 GCA_035456205.1 Pseudomonadales bacterium | reverse complement strand
GTTGGTTCTGCCAATAAATTTCCGCAGAATATCGCTACTGGAATAAAGAAATATTTTTTCATATCAAGGTAACACTTTCTTGAAAGGTTTAACGGTGACCGATGTATACACGCCGGCAGTGATATAAGGATCTGCATCCGCCCATTGTTGCGCTTCAGCCAAAGAAGAAAATTCTGCAACAATCAGACTGCCGCTGAAGCCGGCAGCGCCTGCATCTTCGTTATCGATATTCGGGAAAGGTCCTGCCAATAGCAGTCGACCGGTATTTTTCAGCGCCTGTAGACGTTCAAGGTGTGCCGGGCGTGCTTGCAAGCGTTTTTCCAGGCTATCTGCTACATCGGTGCCGATAATTGCGTACCACATACAATTCAGTTGCTCGCTGCTTTTTTATCTTGGGCAAGTTTGTCTTGGGCAGTAGTATTTTTGAGCTGGTCTTCCTTGATGTGTGGTGCCAGTATGATCGTGGTGATAATGGTCATCAGCAGTGTGAAACCGATGGAGCTATACAATTTGTACTGTACCCAGAATGCTTCGCTGAATGAATAAGCTACCACCAGGTTCAGGACGCCTACGATAAAAAAATACCCGGCCCAGATAAATGTGAGGCGTGGATATAAAAATGCCGGTAGCTGCAATTGTTGTCCCAGCATGCGTTCAACCAGATTCTGTCTGGTAAAAAAATGACTGCCGAGCAACACAAGACACAGCACCCAGTTAAAGACGGTCGGTTTCCACTGGATGAACAACTGGTTATGCAAAATCAATGTGGCGCTACCAAATACCAGAACGGCAGCGAGTAACCACCAGAGCCGTTTTTCGATCTGGCGTTTTAATAACCAGACCAGTAAAACCTGTAACACCGTCGCCATCATCAATGCGGCTGTAGCGTCGTAGATCCCGTCAAAGGTGTGCGGGAATCCAGCCAGTGTGACTGTTTGATCCTTGAGACCAAAAACCAGTACAAAAATGACCAGCGGCATCAGTTCAAGCAGTTGTAACATAGAGGTTAATTCTGGGTTGTGAGCGGTTCGACATTCTAACTGAGTCTGCCCATAATCGCTGCCCTGTTTGTCGGAGGCCAGCATGAGCCAGTTCTTCCAGATCCACCCTGATAACCCGCAAGCACGCCTGATCAAGCGGGCTGCCGAGCTGATCCGTGAGGGAGCAGTGGTGGTGTATCCCACGGATTCCGCTTACGCGTTAGGCTGCCATCTGGGTGATCGTAAGGCGCTGGATCGCATCATGCAGTTGCGCGCTGTCGATAAGCACCATAACTTTACCTTGATGTGCCGTGATCTGTCCGAGCTCGGTACTTACGCCAAAGTTGATAACAGCACATTTCGCCTGTTGAAAGCCAATACCCCCGGTGCCTACACATTTGTTTTACTTGGCACTAGCGAAGTACCCAAGCGTTTATTGCATGAGAAACGAAAAAGCATCGGGCTGCGCATTCCGGATAACCGCATTGCGCTGGCATTACTGGAAGAGCTGAACGAGCCGCTGCTGACCAGTACGCTTATTTTGTCCGGTGAAACGGAACCCTTGAACGATCCCTACGATATTCGCGACAGACTGGAGCATCAGGTGGATCTGATTATTGATGGTGGTTATTGCGGGCTAGAGCCTACTACTGTGGTGGATTTGCGTGATGGTGCGCCCGTGATATTGCGTGAAGGGGCGGGCAGTGTAGTGGCTTTGGGCTTATAGCCTTTTATGTCACCAGTATTCGCAAGAATACCTTGAGGCTGCGTAGCAAGCTTTGCATATTCCAGTGGCGCAGTATTTTCAGAATGCGTCGAGGTGAAAAATAAAAACGGATGTTCGCTATGCGCAGTTTATTGGCCAGCGGGTAGTTGTAACTTCTCTGGTACCACGACAAGGAATTGCGGTAAGTTCCGGACTCTATCAAACTCAATTTTTTGGTGATTTCTTCATTTTCCGATATGGCAAGATCGTATAACGGCGTGCCAAATTGCGGGACGACAGAAAAGAAAAAGGCCAACGTCAGATCGCTTTCGATAGCAAAATCAATAGTGGCCTGTATTTCTTCTTTGGTTTCTGTGGGGAAGCCCAGCATGAAAAAACCGGTAATCTGTATGTTACGTTTACCGAATAGAGCGATAGCATGACGTGTTTTTTCTATATCCAGATGTTTTTCTACCAGCTCTTGCAGGCGTGGTGTTACGGTTTCTATAGCAACACAGACAGCATAAGTGCCTGCATCACACAGCGCGTTGATAACCTCTTCATCCAGGATATCTGCGCGCAAGCCGTTGGGAAATGCAAACTTCAGTTTTCCGGGCCAGCGTTTCTGTACTTCGGCCATAATGGCTTTCAGACGCGGTTTGTGCAGGTTGAAAATATCATCCACGATCTGGAATTCATCAACGCCGTATTGTTCATAGAGGCGTTCAATTTCTGCAATAACATAGTCGACACTGTGATAAACAAACTTCTTGGAAAAGATGTCGTGGCAGTAATTGCAAAGGTAAGGGCATCCACGTGAAGTGAACAGCATGGCATAACGTTTGCCCTTCAGGTTGGCAGCCATATTCGGTTTTTTTGCGTAGGCGTCAAGATCTACCAGATCCCACGCTGGTGGTGGCAAGTTATCCAGATCGTTGATCTGGTCTTGCCTGGTAGAAACAAAAACGGAACCGTCTTTACGCCGGAATGACAACCCCGGGATGTTTTCGTCGACTGTGCGATTTTGTGCAATGCGTTCCAGTGCCTCAGGAAAAGAACGGTCGGCGGCGCCTTCAAAAACCCAATCAATATTTTTGTCGTCGAGAATGGTGGATGCGTTTTTTAACGCGTAAGGGCCGCCAAATACAGTGATGATTGACGGGTTATATGCCTTGGTGTGTTTCGCAATCTGGTGCCCTGCATACGCTTCATAATTCAGGGCAGAAAATCCAACAACATCCGGGTCGTACTCTTGCAATACATGCAGAATGCTTTCCGGTTCCATATTGTGCAATTTCATATCAATGACGCGTATGTCAGCGTATTCACCCAGTTTTTGCCGGATGCTGGATACGATGTACAGCAATCCCAGCGGCGGTGCCTGCAGCGGTGCATTAATATGCTGGAAAGGTTTCAGTAATAATATGCGCAGCTGTCTTGCCAGAGGCATGGTGCTCTGTGGTGTGCGATTGAAATCATCTGCGTTAACCAGTGTTATTGCTTTCATTAACGATCAAACAACATAGTGATAAAGCTTTTCAGGCTCATCCAGAAACTCCTGAATCCCAGCCTTGTCAGAATCCAGTATCCACGTCGTGGGGAAAAATAAAATTTCAAATTAGCTTTGCGCATCAGTTTTGCCAATGGATAACCATAAGCTGTTTCGTACCAGGAGCTCCAGTTTCTGTAAACGCCAGAGTCAGTCTGGTTCAACTGGATAGTGACATCCTTGTTTTCAGACATGGCAAGCTCGTACATCGGCGTGCCAAACTGTGGGATGACCGAGAAAAAATAAGCCAGTGTCAGATCACTTTTGATTGCAAAATCGATAGTCGCCTGAATTTCCTCTGGGGTCTCAGTGGGAAATCCCAGCATAAAAAAACCGTTCACTTGCACGTTTCGCTTGCCAAACAGTTCAATAGATTTATTGGTTCGTTCAATATCCAGATGCTTCTCTACCAATTCTTGCAGGCGTGGTGTCACTGTTTCAATGGCGACACACACCAGATAAGTGCCAGCGTCTGCCAGTGCGTTGATCACTTCCTCATCCAGAATATCGGCGCGTAAACCATTGGGGAAAGTAAACTTTATCTTGCCAGGCCAGCGTTCTTTTACTTGCCCCATAATCGCTTTCAGGCGTGGTTTATGTAAGTTAAAAATATCATCTACGATCTGGAATTCATCAACACCATATTGCTCATAAAGACGTTCTATTTCTGCAATGACATAGTCAACGCTGTGATAAACAAATTTCTTCGAAAAAATGTCGTGACAGTAATTGCAAAGATAAGGGCAGCCTCGTGAGGTAAACAGCAGGGCGTAGCGTTTTCCCCGCAGATTGCTGGCCATATTGGTTTTTCCGGAATATTCATCCAGGTTGACCATGTCCCATGCAGGTGGCGGCAAATTATCCAGATCATTGATCTGGTCCTGTCGTGTCAGGATACAGATGCTGTTATCCGGGCGGCGAAATGACATTCCCGGTATGTTTTCATCCGGCGTGCTGTTTTGTGCAAGGCGCTTTAATGCTTCGGGAAAAGATCTGTCCGCAGAGCCTTCAAATACCCAGTCAATATTGCCATCTTCAAGAATGTTGGCGGAATTTTTTAATGCGTAGGGGCCGCCAATGACAGTGACTATTGAGGGATCAAATGCCTTGATGTGCTGTGCCATGCTATGACTGGCATGGGCTTCATAATTCAGTGCTGAAAAACCGACAACGTCCGGCCTGAATTCTTGTAAAACATCATCAATGCCATGCGTTTTTATATGGTGAAGCTTCATGTCGATAATTTTGATATCGGCATATGCTCCCAGCTTTTCCCGAATCCCGGATGCGATATACAACAGTCCCAATGGGGGAGAGTGTGTTGGCACCGCAATCGGTTGATAGGGTTTGAGCAGCAACACACGCAGCTTGCGCACCAGAGGCAGTTCGCTTTCTGGTGCATCGTTATGGTTGTCTGACTCAACCAGTCTGATTGCTTGCAGGCTCATTTGTGCGTCACTATTTTTTATCGTTCTTATAGTGCCTGTTTTTAGCCGTACCGCATAGCATCCTTATGTGGAAGCTATGCGGGAAAAGGCTTACTAAATATATGACTTTTATATCAGGGGCTTTGGGTTTCAGACTTTAATGGCAGTCAGTACTTCTTTTGCCGCCACCGGAATCTGCGTGCCTGGGCCAAACACGCATTTCACGCCAGCCTTGAACAGGAAGTCGTAATCCTGTTTCGGGATCACACCACCGGCAACCACGATGACATCGTCCGCACCGAGTTTTTTCAGTTCGGCAATCAACTCGGGCACCAGCGTTTTGTGGCCGGCAGCCTGGGATGAGCAGCCGACGATGTGTACATCATTTTCTACCGCTTGTTTGGCCACTTCGGCCGGTGTGGAGAACATCGGTGACAAATCGATATCAAAACCGAGATCCGCAAATGCAGTGGCGATTACTTTTGCACCGCGGTCATGGCCATCCTGTCCCATCTTGCACACCAACATGCGCGGACGGCGGCCATTTTTGTCGGCAAACGTCTGTACGTCAGCGACGATTTGTTGCCAGGCTGCATCCATTTGATAAGCTCCACCGTAAACACCGGAAATAGTGCGCGCTTGTGCGTTGTAGCGACTGAATTCTTTTTCCAGGGCAAAAGAAATTTCACCGACAGTGGCGCGCAAACGTGTGGCTTGTACTGCAAGATCCAGCAGGTTGCCGTTACCCGGTTCGTTTTTGACAAAAGAGCGCGCACATTCTGTGAGTTGATTCAGAATCGCTTCCACTTTGGCATTATCGCGTTTGGCTTTGATGTCATTCAGGCGTTTGATTTGCGATTCACGCACCGCCACGTTGTCGATATCAAGAATCTCGATATCGTCCTCTGTCGCCAGTTTATATTTGTTGACGCCGACGATTACGTCTTCACCGCGATCAATACGCGCCTGTTTGCGTGCGGCCGATTCTTCAATGCGCATTTTCGGCAAGCCGGTATCGACAGCTTTGGCCATGCCGCCTTTGCTTTCGATTTCTTCGATCAGTGCCCAGGCTTTATCAGCCAATTCTTGCGTGAGGCTTTCCATCATGTAGGAGCCACCCCACGGATCGACAACATCACAGATGCCGGTTTCTTCCTGGATGATCAACTGTGTGTTGCGTGCAATGCGTGAGGAAAACTCTGTCGGCAAGGCAATCGCTTCATCCAGCGCATTCGTGTGCAGCGATTGTGTGCCACCGAAAACCGCAGCCATGGCTTCAATCGTCGTGCGCACCACGTTGTTATACGGATCCTGTTCGGTGAGTGACCAACCGGAAGTCTGGCTGTGCGTGCGCAACATTTTTGAGCGTGAATCTTTCGGGTTGAATTCACTGACAATGCGCGACCACAACAAGCGGCCGGCGCGCAACTTGGCAATCTCCATGTAGAAATTCATCGAGATGCCCCAGAAAAATGACAGGCGACCAGCGAATTCGTCAATACCCAGACCGGCAGCGAGTGCGGTGCGGATGTATTCCTTGCCATCTGCCAGTGTGTAAGCCAGTTCCAGTGCGGCGTCGGCACCGGCTTCCTGAATGTGATAGCCGGAAATAGAAATTGTGTTGAATTTGGGCAGATTTTTTGAACAGTAGGCGATGATGTCGCCGATAATTTTCATCGAGGGTGCAGGTGGATAAATATAAGTGTTGCGCACCATGAATTCTTTCAGGATGTCGTTCTGGATGGTGCCAGACAGTTGATCCTGCGTTACGCCTTGTTCTTCAGCCGCAACAATATAGCCAGCGAGAACAGGCAATACTGCGCCGTTCATGGTCATGGACACCGACACTTTATCGAGTGGAATGCTGTCAAAAAGAATTTTCATGTCTTCAACAGAATCAATTGCCACACCGGCTTTGCCCACGTCACCAGTCACACGTGGATGATCCGAGTCATAACCGCGGTGAGTGGCTAAATCAAACGCCACTGAAACACCCTGGCCGCCAGCAGCAAGTGCCTGGCGATAAAACGCGTTCGATGCTTCAGCAGTAGAAAAACCGGCGTATTGACGGATAGTCCATGGACGACCAGCGTACATGGTGGCTTGCGGGCCGCGCACAAACGGTTCAAAACCCGGCAGTGTATTGGCATTGGGTAAACCATCGGTATCCGCTTTTGTATAAAGCGGTTTCAGTGTGATGCCTTCCGGTGTGGCAGTGTTCAAACTATCCAGCGGTTTGCCTTTCAGTTGTTTTTCAACAGCGGCTTGCCAATCGGCGATGGTTTTATTGCTCATAATTTTTTCTCAAAAATAATTAATAAAAATCGGATTAATGGTGATCGTCAGCAGGCTGGTTAATTTCAATCAACACGCCATCGCAACATTTTGGATGGATAAAAATCACTTGGCAGCCGTGCGCGCCGGGGGTGGGGGCATCGGATAGAAACTGGTAGCCCTTGGCGGTGAGTGTCGCCACATCTTCCAGAATATTGTCTGAGCGAAAACAGATATGGTGGATGCCACCCTTACCGTTCTTTTCAAGGTATTTCGCAATCGGGCCTTCGCCGTTCAGCGGATGCACCAGCTCGATCTGTGTGCCGTCAATCGGGAAGAACGCGGTGGTGGTTTTGGCGGCTGGCACGTCTTCGGTGCCGTTGAAGGTGAGGCCGAAATCCTCCAGAAAGCGCTTGATGGCTTTTTCGAGGTCAGGCACGGCAATAGCGATATGGTCGAGATGGGTAATCATCGGCGTCTCAATTAAGGATGGAAAGGCCACAAGGGAGGCGGGCATTTTAGCGGCAGGGCGCTGCTAATGCACCCGCCTGCAGCTGCTATCATGCTGCCTATGACTGAATCACCGCCTGAATCTGCGCCATTAATCCCTAAAACACCTGTCCAGTTGGTCACGGTGGACGAAAACCACGACGGCCAGCGTATCGACAATTTCCTGCTCAGCCAGTTGAAAGGTGTGCCGCGCACGCTGATTTACCGCATTTTGCGCAAGGGTGAGGTGCGGGTGAACAAGGGGCGGGCGAAGCCGGAGCAGAAGTTGGCGGTGGGTGATGTGGTGCGTATCCCGCCTTTGCACCTGCCCACGGCAGATGCGCCAGCCAAGGCAGGCAACAATCTATTAGCAGATCTGGAAGCGCGCATTCTCTACGAAGACAAACAACTGATAGTGCTCAACAAACCGGCTGGGTTGGCTGTGCACGGCGGCAGCGGGATCCGTCTGGGGTTGATCGAAGCGCTGCGGCAAATGCGCCCGCAGGAAAAAATGCTGGAGCTGGTGCATCGGCTGGATAGGGATACATCCGGCTGCATTCTTGTTGCCAAAAAACGTTCAACACTCACGGCATTGCATGATGATTTGCGTGAAGGCCGTGTGGATAAACGCTATCTCGCACTGGTGCATGGTCGGTGGCCTGCGCGCATCAAGGATGTGAAAGTGCCGCTGCTGAAAAATGAAGAAGCCAGCATGGTGCGTGTGAGTGATAAAGGCAAAACTGCTCACACAGGTTTCACCATCAAGCAATTGTTCGACGGTTACACCTTGGTCGAAGCAAAACCCTACACGGGCCGCACGCACCAGATTCGCGTGCATGCCAAACATTCAGGCCATTCATTAGTTAGCGATGATAAATACACCGAACGTGAAAGAAATGATGCGTCGGCAAAACTCGGTTTCAGACGTTTGTGTTTGCACGCGGCGTGTTTGACTTTTACCTTGCCGAGCAGCGGTGAAAAAATGCGTTGTGAAGCACCGTTGCCGGATGATATTGCCGTGCCGTTGAAATCGTTGTCAATATTATGAATATGATGGCGTTGCGCATAGCTATCATCGGCGCTGGCCCTGCCGGTTTAATGGCAGCAGAGGTGTTATCGCAAGCCGGTATCGCGGTGGATATTTACGATGCCATGCGCTCACCCGGCAGAAAGTTTCTGCTCGCTGGTATCGGCGGGATGAACATCACGCATGCAGAAAACTTTGACAGTTTTGTATCGCGTTACGGTGATCGGGAAGATGATCTCAAATCTTTATTACAGCAATTTGGTGCTGAACAACTGCGTGAGTGGATTCATACTCTGGGTGTGGAAACCTTTGTCGGCACATCAGGCCGGGTGTTTCCACGTGAGATGAAAGCCGCGCCTTTATTGCGAAAATGGCTGCACCGTTTACGGCAATCCAGTGTGAGAATTCATACCCGTCACTGTTGGTTGGGTTGGCAAGATGAACAATTATTGTTTGCCACAGAATCCGGTGAGAAAACAGTAAAAGCCGATGCGGTTGTGCTGGCGTTGGGCGGTGCAAGCTGGCCTGTACTGGGTTCAGATGGTGCATGGTTTTCGCTGCTGCAAGAACGCAATATTGGATTGGCTGCATTGCAAGCCAGCAATTGTGGTTTTGATGTGGAATGGAGTCGTTTTTTTGCTGAAAAATTTGCAGGCACGCCACTGAAACATGTCTCTGTGAATGGCAGAGTTGGCGAATGCGTTATCACTGAAAATGGCATTGAAGGCGGCCTGATTTACTCACTATCAGCTGATTTGCGAGATGCGATTGCCGAACAGGGTAGCGCGGTATTGATGCTGGATCTCGCGCCTGATACCAGTGAGTTGGACTTGAGAAAGGCGCTGGAAAAGCCACGCGGTAAACGCAGTGCCGGCGAACATTTGCGGCGTTGCACCGGCATTGATGGTGTGAAATCGGCTTTGCTACGCGAATATTTTTCTACGGATGTTTTTAACAATATGGAACAACTGGCGGCAGCGATCAAGGCTGTTCCTGTAACGTTGATGGCTGCACGACCGATTGCGGAAGCTATCAGTACAGCAGGTGGCGTGAAATTTGAGTCGCTGGATAAAAACTTGATGTTGCGTGAATTTCCAGGTGTTTTTTGTGCAGGAGAAATGCTGGATTGGGAAGCGCCAACCGGCGGCTATCTGCTCACCGCCTGTTTTGCCACCGGGCGAGCAGCGGGGCAAGGCGTACTCGCCTGGTTGAACGAGAGAGCTTGAAATGTTGTTGATTTTTGATTGGGACGGCACGCTGATTGATTCCACTGCGAAAATCGTGCGCTGTATGCAACAGGCGGCAGAACAAGTGGTTGTCGACGTGCTGGAATCGGCCGCGATTTGCCAGATTATCGGTCTCGGTTTGCCGGAAGCCATTGCCACTTTATATCCACAGGCTAATGCACAGCAGCTGGATAAAGTGCGTGAACAGTATGTGCATTTTTTTATCACAGTCGATCAAACACCATCGCCATTTTTCCCCGATGTAGAAGAAACGCTGACTACTTTGCGTGACGATGGTTATCAACTTGCCGTGGCCACCGGTAAAAGCCGGCGCGGGCTGGATCGTGTGCTGCAGCAACACAATATGCAGGATTTTTTTCACGCCACACGCTGTGCCGATGAAACACAATCGAAGCCGCATCCACAAATGTTGCATGAATTACTGCATCATTTTGGCCGCAAGCCTGCTGATGCGTTAATGGTGGGGGATACGCACTTTGATATGGCGATGGCGCAGCAGGCGGGTATGGCGCGTGTAGCGGTGAGTTACGGTGCGCATCATCGGGACCAGCTCATGCCTTACAGGCCGCTGGCCTGTCTGGATCGCTTTGTTGAGCTGCTACCGGTCATCGCTACAGTCAAGCCATTTATTACGCCGGATTGCTGATTATTGCACCGTGTTTGTTCGTCACTGCGTGTTGAAACAGATAGAATTGTCAGCCTTGTAACAGCAGTCATACTGGGGGCTTTTTGGAACAGGCAGTCAAGCAACGTTTGGTGGGTGTGGCAGTGCTGGCGGCACTGGCCATTATTACATTACCGCTGATTTTTGATACTGAACGCCCACCTGGTGTGCAGGTGCCGGAAACCATGCCCCCCGCACCTGTGTTTCCTCCAGTAGCTACGCCACAACCCAAGCCTGTTGAGCTGCCGGCGGATCGCCCGGCCGGTGATCCAGTGCCGGTGGCAGATATGTACTCGATGGGTGATAAGCCGGCGGCTACATCGACCGATGAAGCTGATGAGCCTGCTGTGGCTACGCCAGTTGCCCCACCTACTACTTCAAAGACTCCTCCTGCGGTTCTTCCTCCGCTACCCACAGCACCGGGCGGAAAACTGGATGCCACCGGTGTGCCGCAATCCTGGGTGGTGCAAGTGGCTGCCATGTCTGACCCTAAAAAAGCCGATTCTCTGATCGCTGATTTGAAGTTGAAGGGTTATCCCGCCTTTACGCACCTGACGCACGATTCGGCTGGAGACACTTACCGTGTATTTGTCGGCCCCAAACTGGACAAGGCGCAAGCGGTCAAAATGAAGCAGAAGCTTGATCGCGAGTTGAGCATACAAAGTATGGTCAAACCTTTTAGCCCCAAATGATTACTGAAATATAAGTATCGCCGGAAACAGATGATGAACGAATCATTGGCACAACTCGGATTTAACGGCGCAGACTGGGCTATTGTTGTTGTGGTGTTGCTGTCTGTGCTCATCAGTCTGGTGCGCGGTTTTGTCAAGGAAGCGTTGTCATTACTGGTATGGATCGCTGCGTTTGTGGTTGCATTTTTTTTCAGCGAACGGCTTGCGCCGCTGCTCGGGAACCTGATCGAATTGCCATCCATCCGGTATCTCGCTGCTTTTGCTATTCTGTTTGTATTGACGTTGATTGTTGGCAGTCTGGTTAATTTCTTGATCGTACAATTGGTCAAGATGACGGGCTTGTCGGCTATTGATCGCTTGTTAGGCATGATGTTTGGTATGTGCCGCGGTGTATTGATCTGCTTGTTGATACTGATCTTCTTGCCTAAGATTGTGCCGGTTCAGCAAGACCCGTGGTGGCAGCAATCGCGTTTGATTCCGCGTGTACTCGTGCTGGAAAACTGGTCGCGTGAAACGGCAGGAACGATTACCGGATGGGGTAAACAGCAACTCGATAAGAAAAGTGAGTTTGTTGAGAAAGTCCAGAGTGAACGGCAGTTACATCAGGCGCCGTAAACAATAGATCTGAAAGCTTTTTATATTAATGTTCCAGAAAAAACAGGTGGGTTGTTATGTGTGGAATCGTCGGAATGGTGGGAACGAGTGATGTTAGCGTATCCCTCTATGATGCGTTGACAATGCTGCAACACCGCGGTCAGGATGCTGCCGGTATTGCGACGAGTCACAACGGGCGTGTATCCCAGCAGAAGGGTAATGGCCTGGTGCGCGACGTGTTTCAGGACGAACACATGCAGCACCTGATCGGCAATATGGGCATTGGTCATGTGCGTTATCCCACAGCAGGTAGTTCCAGCGCGGCACTCGCACAACCTTTCTACGTAAATTCGCCTTACGGAATTTCTCTGGGGCACAACGGCAATCTCACCAATGCTGCCGAATTGATGGAGGAATTGTTTCGTACCGGTTTACGTCACATCAATACAGAATCCGATTCTGAAGTGTTGCTGAATGTACTGGCTTTCGAGTTACAGGCGCGTGGAAAACTGAAGCCGGAAGCAGAAGATATTTTTGCGGCAGTAGCTGCCGTCAACAGACGTTGTCGCGGTGGTTTTGCAGTGACAGCGATGATTGCTGATTACGGCATTATCGGTTTTCGTGATCCACTCGGTATTCGACCATTGGTGTTCGGCAGTCGCCAGACTGAAGCTGGCATTGAATACATGATTGCATCAGAAAGTGTGGCGCTGGATGTGCAGGGCTTTACGCTGATTCGTGATGTTGCGCCCGGTGAAGCCATCTATATCCAGCGTGATGGAACCTTGCATACAAAAGTTTGTGCAGAAAATACAAAATTGCAGCCTTGTATTTTTGAATACGTTTATTTCGCACGTCCTGATTCCATCATGGATGGCATTTCTGTATACAAAGCCAGATTGCGTATGGGCGAGAAACTGGCAGAAAAAATCCAGCGCTTGCGTCCGGATCATGATATTGACGTCGTTATTCCAGTGCCGGATACCAGTCGTGTTGCCGGTCAGATTCTTGCGCACAACCTCGGCGTAAAATTTCGCGAAGGGTTGATGAAGAACCGCTATATTGGCCGTACATTTATCATGCCGGGTCAGAAACAGCGCAAGAAGTCCGTACGCCAGAAACTCAATGCCATTGATCTGGAATTCCGCGGCAAGAATGTGTTGCTGGTGGATGATTCCATTGTGCGTGGAACAACATGTGAGCAGATTGTGCAGATGGCGCGTGATGCCGGTGCCAATAAAGTGTATTTCGCTTCAGCGGCACCCGCTGTGAAATATCCGAATGTGTATGGCATTGATATGCCTACCGCAGCAGAGTTGATTGCACATGGCCGCACGGAAGATGAAGTCTGTGCTGCTATTGGTGCAGATTGGCTGGTGTATCAGGATCTTGATGACCTCATTGAAAGCACGGGTGAATATGCGCATATCGATAATTTTGAATGTTCTGTATTTACCGGTGAATATATTTCAGGTGATGTAGATCAGGCTTATCTCGATCATCTGGATGCACGTCGCAATGACGCAGCGAAAAACCATGACAATGGCGATGTTAATGGCAGTGTTATCGGGATCCACAATGCCAGATAGCGTTGGCAGGCGGCGGCACTGATGTTGTCGACGTCTTCCAGGCGCTGTCTTTTTTATTTGCCGCTGTTACTGCTGGGAGCAGAAGCGCTACTCCATTTATTACAAGTGATTGCCGGTCGTATTCACTACCCGTATGAACTGGAGTGGATGGAAGGTGGGATGCTGCATCAGGTAACGCGCATCCTGCATGGCGAGTCTTTATACGGCCAGCCGTCACTGGACTTTGTTCCAGCACTGTATATGCCTTTTTACTATTATGTATCCTCGCTGTCTGCGTTGATCTTTGGTGAAAACCTGTTTGCCTTACGTGTGGTGTCTGTTATTGCCGCTGCGGTAACACATGTATTGGTGTTTTTGATCGCCAGAAGAATTACAGGTTCAAAGCTTACAGCTGTTCTTGCGGTGTTGTTCTATGCCTTGATGTTTCGCCATACTGGGTTCTGGTTTGATGTGGCTCGAGTGGATAGTTTGTGGACGTTGCTGCTAGCCAGCGCTTTTTTTTGTTTGCTGCTGTGCAAGGATGCGCCTACTACAAAAAATATCCTGTTGTTGGCATTGGTCAGTGTGTTGGCATTTTTTACCAAGCAGGCCACTCTGTTCCTGTTTCCATTTGTCGCCATAACATTCTTGTGCTGGTTCAACGGACGACTGCTGCTGAAATTTATCCTGTTTTGTATTTTTATGGCTGTGCCACTATTGGCTTTCTGCGAGTTCTTCGCTGGCAAACAGTTCTTTTTCTATACGCTACAAATGGCTAGCAGTCATGGTGTAACACTATTCGGTATAAAGCGCTTTTTTGAGATTATTGTTGTCTCCGTGCCATTTTTCTTATTGGCCAGCGTGTTTTTCTTTGGGGCTGCTGGAAAAACCACTCAGGAAAGAGTGGGGTGGGTTTTTCTGGTTGCCGGGTTTATGTTTTTATCAGGCCTGTCCCGCGCTTATGCTGGTGCTTTCTACAATGTGCTGATGCCTTTGTATTTTTGTCTGGCCATCACAGCTGCCGTGGGCGTTGGCCGGCTAGTAGAGCGCAGCCAGACATCGTGGATTGCCAGTGCGTTTGCTGTACTGCTTATAGCGGGATTGTCGCTGGATTTCCTGCGCTACCGTTTTGAACCGATCAGCCAGATTCCCACAGCGGAAAGCAGGGGGGCTACAGAAGAACTTGTGCAGCGGATAGCATTGGTTGATGGCAATGTGTGCGTTGCGTCACATGGTTATCTGGCCTGGCTGGCAGGAAAACACTTCTGTGCACACAATACGCAAGTTACTGATCTGGTGACAGGCAGTGACCCTGCATTGGCGCAAGTGTTACGTGATGATGCAAGGCAAAAGATTCTCAGCGGTTACTATAGAGTTATTGTGCTGGATCGTGAAAAAGAGTTGCAGGATCTCGGCCTGCAATTGGCTGATATTCCCTATACAGTAACACCAATAGAATATTTACATGGGCCGATGCAGTTTCCGGTCAATGGTGTTAGCCCGAAACTCTGGCTGGAGTTTAAACAGGAGAAACAGAATGCACGATGACAATATGCCTGATAATAAGGATTGGGGTTTTGCGACACAGGCCATTCGCGCAGGTTTTGAGCGTTCACCATACGGCGAACACAGCGAGCCGTTATACCTCACCTCCAGTTATGTATTTGATTCGGCGGAGCATGCCGCAGCGCGTTTTGCTGGTAGCGATATTGGCAATGTCTATTCGCGTTATACCAATCCTACCGTCGCAGTATTCGAGCAGAGATTGGCGGCATTGGAAGGTGCGGAAATGGCGGTGGCAACAGCATCCGGTATGGCGGCTATCTTGTCGACGTGCATGGCGTTACTGAAAAGTGGTGATCATGTGATTTGCTCGCGCAGTGTTTTCGGCACCACTACGGTGCTGTTCACGCGCTACATGCAAAAGTTTGGTGTAGATGTTACGTTTGTTGCGTTGACGGATCTTGCTGAATGGAAAGCGGCTATCAAATCCAATACGCGTCTGTTATTTCTGGAAACGCCATCCAACCCGCTGAATGAACTGGTGGACATCAGTGCAGTGGCAGCAATTGCTCATGCAGCGAATGCTTTACTTGCTGTTGATAACTGTTTTTGCACGCCAGCGCTGCAAACGCCATTGGCATTGGGTGCAGATATTGTTGTGCATTCTGCCACCAAATATATTGATGGACAGGGTCGTTGCCTCGGCGGCGCGGTGGCAGGCAAGAAAATATTGATCGATGATGTGTTGGCTTTTTTACGTACTGCAGGTCCAACGCTGAGTGCATTTAATGCCTGGGTCATGTCGAAAGGGCTTGAAACATTGCATTTGCGGATGCGTGCGCATTCTGAAAACGCACTGGCACTGGCGCAATGGTTGGCACAACAGCCTGGTATTGAAACAGTCCATTACTGTGGCCTGCCCACACATCCGCAACATGAGCTTGCAAAAAAACAGCAGCGTGGATTTGGTGGTGTATTGTCATTTGCAGTAAAAGGAGACAAAGCTGCTGCGTGGCGATTTATTGATGCCACACGCATGGTGTCGCATACCGCTAATCTCGGAGACACAAAAACCACGATTGTGCATCCTGCCACCACGACACACGGGCGTTTATCACCGGAAGAGCGTGT
The DNA here is from genome assembly GCA_035456205.1 of Pseudomonadales bacterium. Taxonomy (GTDB): domain Bacteria; phylum Pseudomonadota; class Gammaproteobacteria; order Pseudomonadales; family UBA7239; genus UBA7239. Next base: position 286 of record DATIDQ010000145.1, on the reverse strand, counting down.
GCAGGCAGGAATTACAGATAACCTGATTCGCGTGTCAGTCGGCCTGGAGGATATTGCCGATATTCTTGCTGATATGCAGCGTGGACTAACTGCTTTATAAAACGGGCAGCGCTATAAAAAATAAAGTATAAAAATCGGAGCAGTATATGCAGCAAGATTCTGACTCGTTTATTCATTCACAAAAGTTGCTGGATGATATTGTTACTGCTGTCGGTCAGGTATTGCTGGGTAAAGATGACAAGATACGTCTGGCGCTGGCTTGCATGTTGGCGAAAGGCCATTTGCT
>DATIDQ010000144.1:0-3776 GCA_035456205.1 Pseudomonadales bacterium | reverse complement strand
ATAAGGCGAGATATAGCCGCGATCAAACTGCATGCCTTCTACGACGTCCAGTGTGTTTTCCAGACCGTTGCCTTCTTCAACTGTGATAACACCTTCTTTGCCGACTTTTTCCATTGCAGTGGCAATGATGGTGCCGACGCTGTCATCGCTGTTGGCAGAAATAGTACCCACCTGTGCGATAGCTTTGGTGTCAGCGCAAGGTGTAGACAGTTTCTTGATTTCTGCTACAGCGGCGATAATCGCTTTATCGATACCGCGTTTCAGATCCATCGGGTTCATGCCGGCAGCAACGGATTTCAGACCTTCGCTGACAATAGCTTGCGCGAGAACAGTGGCAGTCGTGGTGCCGTCGCCCGCTTCGTCATTAGCGCGTGATGCCACTTCTTTCAGCAGTTGTGCGCCCATGTTTTCAAACTTGTCTTTCAGTTCGATTTCTTTCGCAACAGACACGCCATCTTTAGTGATGGTGGGTGCGCCGTAAGATTTATCGAGCACAACATTGCGGCCTTTAGGGCCGAGTGTCACCTTTACTGCGTCTGCCAATACATTTACGCCTTTCAGCATTTTCTGGCGCGCGCTGTCGCCGAATTTTACGTCTTTAGCTGTCATGGTCTTTCCTCTTATTCAATGATGCAGATTATTCAATGATGCCGTTACTCAATAATTCCGAGTATTTCGCTTTCGCTCATGATGATGAATTCATCATCGCCGTCTTTCAGGGTCTGGCTGCCGGCGTAGCTGGCAAAAACCACTTTGTCGCCCACTTTCACTTGCAGTGCTCGCACTTCACCGTTGTCCAGTGCTTTGCCCGGACCTACAGAAATGACTTCGCCCTTGTTAGGCTTTTCACGGGCAGCAGCAGCCAGCACGATGCCGCCGGCTGATTTCTCTTCTTTCTCTTCGCGGCGGATAACGACGCGGTCATGCAAAGGACGGATCTTCATGGTTCTCTCCGTAGAGTATTTAGTTAATTAAAACAGACAGTTAGAAGGGTCGAAGTGACCCAATCCACTCTTTGTTCAAAAGAGGTGTGTCCTTAATGGGGGTGGGGTAGTGGATTTCAACAGAGCGGACCGGATTTTTTTGAGAACCTTGTTTTTGAAGGCCTTAGCCGCTTGCCCGCTTCGACACCCTCAGCCTAGCATAGCGCAGTTGTCTATGACCCAATTTTCATACGGAGCCATGAAGCAGATGATCAGAGATACCGCACTGGATGAGCAGCCGGAAGAGCCGGAGGAAAACGAAGCGGATCTGGAGGAGCGCCAATGGCTAGCGGCTGGTGGCCAGAAAATGGCGATATGCAGCATTATTTTCAATTTTGTATTGCGCAGCGCAGAAAAAAGCGAGGCTTTGACAGGGCATCTGCTGGAAGCTACCTCGCTGGTTGTCGCGTTGTTTGCGGTGGCGGCCGTACTGAAAATGTGCTCTGGGCTGGGTAAGAGCCAGAACCAGAAAATTCTTTTCATGGTGTTGTCGTTTGTTCCCTTGATCAATATCGGTGTGCTGATTTACTTGAGCATCAAGACGACGCGTTTGTTGCGTGATGCTGGCTGGACGGTCGGATTGTTTGGAGCCAAACCATGATGCTTTTCCTGTGGTTGAGCCTGTTGTTCATGCCAGTCAGCGCGGCATTGTCCGGCTTGGGGGTATGGTTGCTGGCAGGTGGGGAACAACAGGAAGACAGGGAGTTGTTCCGCAATTTTATTTGTTTACTGGCGGTATTTATGCTGCTTTATTGGGGCACGGTTAATACTGACAGTGTGCGGATGTACACCGATCCACAATTCCGTGCCCAGACAGAAATGGACGCGAATCCGATATACAACGCATTCAAAGACTTTTCTCCTGATGATCACAGGACATTGCATGAATTTCTGATATTGCGTATGTCACAGGGAGCGACATTGTCGGAAGCCTTTTTGCAGGCGCGTCCATTGCTGGACCAGATGGCAAACAACCGCCTGGGCTTTGCAGACCAGAAAAGCAGGGTGGAATGGGGGAAGGTGACTGCAGATACACTCAGAGAGCTTCAGACTGTTGATCCTGAATTGTGTTATCGCGTCTTGTCGTCCCAGCCACTGGATTCACAAACACTGGCGAGAGTTTTTAGTGTTGCTAACACGGAAGCATTCCAGCAGGCCGTTGCCCATGTTTACGAATCAGCAGGTCGCGGTATACGCCATGAAAGGACGCCGGGTGACACACCGGTGGAATTCAATGCGGCGGCGCGGGAATTTCACACCATTAGTGACAGCATTGCTAAACAATTTGGCGAACCAGTGGCGGAGCAAGTAGCCAGAAAGGTATTTCCAGAACAACCAACCGAGCCGCCAGCGCCATTATGTGCAGCGCGTATTGCACAGCTTGATGCGATGCTGGAGCGTCCACAAGCGATGGCTGCCATGCTGATTGACAGTGCTCTGCGTTAAGGTAGACGAGGATCATCTTCGCGGCGGAATTCTCCGTCAATGATGTCGGATGATTGCCCGTCATGATGCTTATAACCGGGCTGTTTGTAATAGTGTTGTTTGTAGTAGCCAGTGCCGAGAAAGTGCTTGACCAGCCAGCGGCGCAGCGGTGGTATCAACAATGGCAGTGCCAATATGTCGGTAATAAACCCGGGAATAATCAGCAACACTGCTGCCAGGGTCAGTGCAAAACTTTCCAGTATTTCCGTTGCGGGCACTTCTCCCATTTGCAGGCGTTGGTCTACACGCATCAATGTGCTGATACTTTGTTGGCGTAACAGGCTCATGCCCACCACTCCGGCAGCTATCAGTAGAAAAATGGTGTTGATAGCGCCAAGCTCACTGCCAACGCGGATCATGAACCACAATTCAATCAGCGGTGCGGCCAGAAACAGCCATAAAAACACTCGCATTGCTTTCTCCTTGCTTTTACCTTGGGCACTGGTCTGCGAGAATGCAGACTTTGGGGTTCTTCCGCAAGCGCCGTAGACATGAAAATAATCAACACACAGGCCTTTCCTCGTACAGCCTTTGCACTGTGTGTGTTGTTCTATGCCCTGTTGGTAGTAATTGGCTTTAACGATATTGAAGAAGATGCGTTTATCTATTTTCGTTTTGCAAAAAACATCGCCGATGGTTATGGCTATGTTTTTAATATAGGCGGCGAACATATAGAAGCATGTAGCGGTTTGCTGTGGCTCGGTTTCATCGCATTGTTAACCTGGTTGCCGTTGCATATTGTGCTCTCCACCAAGTTGCTGTGTTTTATATTTGGTACATTGTGTATCCGTGAAGTATTTATTCTATCGAAGCGCTTTATTAATGATGATTTCCTTTCTCTGCTGCCAGCATTTCTTATGGTGGCGAGCATTCCTTTCTATACATGGTCAATGCGCGGACTGGAAACTGCGTTTTACTGGTTTGTCATGTTATGGCTGGTCGATTGGGCAACAAGCTCTACTAGAGTCCGTTACTGGTGGTTGCCGGCACTCGTGTTGTTGAATGCAAGACCGGAGGGCTTCCTGATGTTGGTTGCCGTACTGCCATACCTGTTTTTTTATGAGAGAAAAGCATCGGGATTCTGGCGCGGTAGCATAATTGTTGCCGCTGGATTTTTTCTCGTGACGCTCTGGCGTTTCTGGTATTTCCATGATCTGGTGCCGCATCCGTTTTATTTCAAGGTGAATCCGGATCATGCGCAATCATTTCGCAACCTTCTGACATATGGTTGGCATTCGGGCTGGTGTTTGTTGGCGGTGTTGGCATTGCCCGGTGTGCTAAAACACTGGCGAAAACAGGATGTTGCTT
>DATIDQ010000143.1:0-7263 GCA_035456205.1 Pseudomonadales bacterium | reverse complement strand
GATGGCGCGGACAACTGTCCGTTGACTGTCAACACCAACCAGGCGAATAACGATGGTGATGCACAGGGCGATGTGTGTGATACCGATGATGACAATGACCCCGTTCTGGATGGTGCAGACAACTGTCCGTTGACTGCCAACACCAATCAGGCGAATAACGATGGTGATGCAAAGGGCGATGCGTGCGATACCGATGACGACAACGACACCATTCTGGATGGCGTGGACAACTGCCCGTTGACTGCCAACACCAACCAGGCCAACAACGATGGTGATGCGCAGGGCGATGTGTGCGATACCGATGATGACAATGATGGTGTTGCTGATGCTAGCGATAATTGCCCACTGATCGCCAATAACAATCAGGTCAACCACGATGGCGACAGCATGGGAGACGTTTGTGATACCGATGACGATAACGACACCATTCTCGATGGCGTTGATAACTGTCCGTTCATGTCCAATACCGATCAGGCTGATACCGATGGTGATGGTGTCGGTAACGTCTGTGATGCAGATGCGGATAACGACGGCGATGGCATTGATAACGGTGTAGATAACTGTCCAGCCATTGCGAATCCTGCCCAGACCGATACGGATGGTGATGGTATCGGTGATGCGTGTGATAACGATGATGATAACGATGGCAGTAGTGATGGCAGTGACAACTGCCCGCTGATCGCTAACAACAATCAGGCGGATGCGGACGGCGACGGCATTGGTGACTTGTGTGACGATGATGACAATGATGGTGTTATCAATGTTCAGGATAACTGTCCTTTAGTGGCCAATGCTGACCAACTGGACAGTGACAATGACGGTCTTGGTGATGTCTGTGACAACGACAAGGATGGCGATGGAGACGATAACGGTAGCGATAACTGTCCGCTCGTCAGTAACCCTGACCAGCTTGATAGCGATAGTGACGGTATTGGCGACGCGTGCGACAACGATGATGACGGCGATGGCACAAATGATGGGGTTGATAACTGCCCACTAGCGGATAATCCGGATCAGCAGGACAGCGATGGCGATGGAATGGGTGATGCTTGTGATCCTGATCCAACGGATCCTGATCCTGGTGTTCTTATTCGCAAATGGGGTGAGTTGAAGAAAGATACTTTTGGTATTTCGGTAGCGAATGCCGGTGACGTCAATAAAGACGGTATCGATGATGTAGTCGTTGGTGCATATCTCTGGGATATCCCGAAATCTGTTGAGCAGAAAAAAATACCATCTGTCGGGCGGGTGTATGTTTATTCCGGCAGGGATGGCAGTGAACTCTTCGCCCTGAAAATGAAAGGTGATCATGCAGGAGACTGGTTTGGCTATAGCGTTGCAGGCGCGGACGTAAACGGTGATGGTTACTCGGATATTATTGTGGGTGCGCCGCGTTGGGATGTTCCCAAAGCCGTGGATAAAAGTGCGTTGAAAGATGCCGGCAAAGTCTACATATATTCAGGTGCGACTGGAGACTTGTTAGCTAGTGTTGTCGGCACAGTAGCTGGGGATAACCTTGGTTTTGCAGTCGCCAATGCTGGACGGGTTGATGGCGATGGCAACGATGATCTTGTTATCGGTGTGCCGCGTGCCGATATTTCTGCGGAGAGCGCAATTCTCAAGGATGCTGGTAGAGCCTTGGTCTGTTCAGGCGCCAGTGTTGTCGTAGGTGGATGTGATTTGGCGACGGCACTTTTCCATGTGGACGGCAATACTGCAGGCGATTGGCTCGGTCGTGCTGTTGCCGGAGCCGGTGACATTGATGGCGATGGCAGTAGTGATGTGATTATTGGTATGCCTAAGGATGATCCCTCCGGCAAGCAAGATGCTGGATCTGCGGTGGTGTATTCAGGCGCAACTGGCCTGGAAATCTACCGTGCTGCAGGTGAAAATCCCGGTGACCTTTTTGGCAGTGCAGTGGCAGGTGGAGGCAACCTGGATCGTGATCCCTCAAATCATGCAGAAATTGTGGTCGGCGCCTACAAACATGATCCTGTCGTATCAGATAAGCTTTTGAAAGATGCTGGCGCTGTCTATGTCTATGCTTACGGTAGCTCGAATGCATTGTTTAAAGTATCAGGTCAGGCTCTAGGTGATCGCTTTGGTTACAGCGTAGCCGCCGGAGGTGATATTGATAAAGATGGTTATGCTGACTTCGTAGTAGGTGCACCTGGTCGTGACGCAGTGCTGCCACCTGCGCCAGGCAAGAAAAAAGGTAAGGTGCTGAGAGATGCCGGAGCTGTATATCTTCTGGACGGATCAACAGGGAATTCATTGGCCAGCCCTTTGATGGGGGTGCGAGCTAGCGATAATCGGGGTATCTGTCTGGCAAATGGTGGAGATATCAATCTTGATGGCTATTCAGACATCATTACGTCTGCGCCAAAAGCAGATACACAGGTATGGGTGCCTGGAATAGGGCAAAAGCCGGGTAAACTGAAAACAATCCGGGATGTAGGCTTTGTGGAAGTGATATCCGGCAAGACAGCTACAGGCAACTGAATGGCTAGACTCACTCACCTCAACATTCGTGGCGAAGCGCATATGGTGGATATCACCGATAAGCCCGCCACGATGCGTGAGGCGCGGGCTGAAGTCCGGGTGCAGATGCAGCCAGCGACTTTGGCGGCCATTCTGGAAGGCGGAGTTCCCAAGGGTGATGTGTTGGCTACAGCGCGCATTGCCGGTATACAGGGGGCCAAGCAGTGCAGCAACCTCATCCCCCTGTGCCATCCTTTGCAGCTATCTGCGGTGACCGTTGATTTTGAGCCGGATGTGGCCGCTAATTGCGTCCGGATCGAAACTATATGCAAGCTGTCTGGTAAAACCGGTGTGGAAATGGAAGCGTTAACAGCGGCCAGTATTGCAGCGCTGACTATTTACGATATGTGCAAGGCGCTGGATAAAGATATGGTGATTACCGGTCTGTGTGTGCTGGAAAAAACGGGTGGTAAAAGTGGCGACTATAAAATTGATAAATAACCTTAAGTTTTATTATTAATTATATGAATTATAAGATTTTATGATTCGCATAAAGTACTTCGCCAAGTACCGTGAATGGATGCAAATGTCAGAAGAGGTGCTTGATGTTTCTCCTGAAGATATCGGGAAACTCAAAAGGCTGATTCGGGATAAACACACTAACGCATTGAAAATACTGGATGATCCGCGTTGTATCGTGGCTGTCAACCAACAGATTGTTCACGGTGACGGTGTGTTACTTAAATCTGGCGACGAAGTGGCATTCTACCCACCCGTTACAGGTGGGTAGAATGTATATTAGAATAAGTCAGCAAGATTTTGATATTAAAGAAGAATATGGATTTCTTTCTGCGGCGGATAGTGCTGGCGCAATAGTCACATTCTCCGGCCTGGTGCGTTCGCAGGGCGAGCGCGGGGAATTGCTGGCTATGGAGCTGGAATGCTACCCGGGTATGACAGAGGCCAGCATTACCGCCATTGTTGGTGAGGCTGAACAAAAGTGGCCGTTGGAGGCTGTGCGTGTTATTCATCGTATTGGCCGGTTGCAGCCTGGTGACAATATTGTGTTTGTTGGCGTGTCTGCCAGCCACCGCGCAGCGGCGTTTGCGGCAGCCGAATTCATCATGGATTACCTGAAAACTCGCGCTCCATTCTGGAAGAAGGAAATTACTGCCGGCGGCGAGTACTGGGTCGAGCAGAAGCAGAAGGACGAGCAGGCCGCTGAGCGTTGGTAGTCAGCTCTACAGTCACTGCGCGCCACTGGCCAGGCGGCATGCCATCCAGTGCCCAATCGCCAATCCGTACACGAATCAGGCGCAATGTCGGGAAGCCTACAGCCGCTGTCATGCGTCGCACCTGACGATTTTTGCCTTCCGTAATAGTCAGTTCCAGCCAGCTAGTGGGAATGGCTGCACGGTAGCGTACGGGTGGGGTGCGCGGCCATAGCTCATGAGGTTCCTCAATGCGCCGGGCTTGCGCCGGTCGAGTAGGGCCATCCTTCAGCGTAACGCCCTTTTGTAACCGTGCAATGGCGGTGTCACTGATCTCGCCATCCACTTGTACCCAGTAAGTTTTGGGTTGCTTGAAACGTGGATCGCTGATTTTGTGCTGGAGTTGCCCGTCGTCCGTCAGTAGCAGTAAGCCTTCTGAATCAAAATCGAGTCTGCCGGCGGGATAGATGTGATCATCAGGAAAATATTGCTTCAGCGTCGGGCGGCCGCTTACATCCGTGAACTGTGACAGCACGCCGTAGGGTTTGTTGAACAGCACAAGTCGGCTCATCAGGCGATTCCGTTAATCTGTGTTCTTATCTTAATCAATAGACCAAAGAGATGACTGCTATCCTGTAGAAAAACTACAAGAGCGCTGCGCGAGTCGTATATAATCGTGGATATTGTTCAGGTGCACACCCTAGGAGTAAAGTCATGGCTTACCAGAAAATACAGATCCCGGCCCATGGTGAAAAAATCACCACCAATCCTGATTTTTCCCTGAACGTACCGAACAAGCCCATTATCCCGTTTATTGAAGGCGATGGTACCGGAGTGGATATCACGCCTGTCATGCGTAAAGTTATCGATGCGGCCGTAAAAAAAGCCTACAACGGCGCAAAAGAAATTGCCTGGATGGAAATCTATTGTGGTGAAAAATCTGCTGAACTCTATGAAGGTAACTGGTTTCCTGAAGAAACTCTGCACGCCATCAAGGATTTTGTTGTTTCGATCAAAGGCCCTCTCACTACACCAGTAGGCGGTGGTTTTCGTTCACTGAACGTAGCGCTGCGCCAGGAGCTGGATCTGTATGTGTGCTTGCGTCCTGTGCGCTGGTTCAAAGGCGTGCCTAGCCCAGTGAAAGAGCCGCAAAAAACCGACATGGTTATTTTCCGCGAGAACGCAGAAGACATTTATGCAGGCATCGAATGGAAGGCTGGTTCTGATGAGGCCACCAAAGTTATCAAATTTTTTACCGAAGAAATGGGTGTGAAAAAAATCCGCTTCCCGCAAAACTGCGGTATTGGCGTCAAACCGGTTTCTAAAGAAGGCACAGAACGTCTGGTGCGTAAAGCGATCCAGTATGCTATCGATAATGACAAACCTTCTGTGACCATCGTGCACAAAGGTAACATCATGAAGTTTACTGAAGGCGGTTTCCGCGATTGGGGCTATGCGTTGGCGCAGAATGAATTTGGCGCAAAATTGATCGGCGAAGGTCCGTGGTGTGAATTCAAGAATCCGAAAACCGGCAAAAATATTGTTGTGAAAGATGCGATTGCCGATGCATTCCTGCAGCAGATTTTGCTGCGTCCGGAAGAGTACAGCGTTATCGCCACACTCAACCTGAACGGAGATTACATTTCCGATGCACTGGCTGCCCAGGTTGGTGGTATCGGTATTGCGCCGGGCGCAAATTTGTCAGACACCATTGCCATGTTTGAAGCCACGCATGGCACTGCACCTAAATATGCAGGTCAGGACAAGGTTAATCCCGGGTCATTAATCCTCTCAGCTGAAATGATGTTGCGCCATATGGGTTGGATGGAAGCGGCTGATCTGGTGATCAAGGGCATGGACGGTGCAATTCAGGCCAAAACCGTGACTTATGACTTCGAGCGTTTGATGGATGGTGCCAAGTTAGTGTCTTGCTCGCAGTTTGGCGATGAGATGATCAAACACATGTAAGTAAGCTGCCTGGCCAGCAACACGTAAAAAGCCCGCTTTGCGGGCTTTTTGTTGTCAAGGCGATGGATAATCAGGTGGTTTCAGAGGTTTTGGGCTGGGACGAGTGCACAGCAGCCAGAATATTGGTGGCATGCAGGCCTTTGGGACCCTGAATGATATCGAAACTGACTTGTTGGCCAGCCTTGAGTGTTTTATAGCCTTCCATAGCAATGGTGGAGAAGTGTGCAAAAAGATCTTCTCCGCCACTGTCAGGTAGAATAAATCCAAATCCCTTAGCGTTGTTAAACCACTTCACAGTGCCTGTTGGCATGGTACAGCCCTCAACTAAACAGCTTCCCTTGCATTCTGGACGCAGTCCGCGGCCATGAATACTGTTCTATCTGATCTTGTTATTAGTGACCATCCTGTTTTGATAATGTCACCTTGCTGCTTTTTTAACCAGAAAACCGGTACTAGTCAAGCAGTGGTCGACATGCGGTACAAAGGATGTCATCTGCTGCGGCCGCCGGTTTCTGGCTATTGATTTTGCTACTGGCAGCGTTCACCATACGCGCGCCTTTTAAACCCCTCCCTACATTAACCTATGAACGAGGAATCCATGAAGATTCTGGTTGCAGTCAAGCGCGTCGCAGACGCCAATGTTAAGGTTCGTCCAAAAGCGGACGGTACAGGTGTTGATCTGACCAACGTCAAGATGGCGGTTAACCCGTTTTGTGAAATTGCTGTGGAAGAAGCTGTGCGCTTGAAAGAAGCCGGCATTGCCACTGAAATCGTTGCCGTTTCTATCGGTGATAAAACTGCTCAGGAACAGATTCGCACAGCGCTGGCGCTGGGTGCGGATCGCGGCATTCTGGTCGAGACGGATGCAGAAGTGCAGCCTTTGGCCGTTGCCAAGGCGCTGAAAGCCATTGTTGACCAAGAGAAGCCTGGTCTGGTGATTCTGGGTAAACAGTCTATTGATGGTGATAACAACCAAGTGGGTCAGATGTTGGCTGCGCTGGCTGGCTTGTCGCAGGGTACTTTTGCTTCTGTAGTGAAAGTGGATGGCGATAAAGTTGCAGTGACTCGCGAAATCGACGGCGGTTTGCAAACTGTTAATCTCACACTGCCTGCGATTGTGACTACCGATTTGCGTTTGAACGAACCGCGTTATGCATCGTTGCCAAACATCATGAAAGCCAAGAAAAAACAGTTGGATGTTGTCACGCCTGAATCCTTGGGTATAGATGTCTCTCCACGCGTCAAGACACTGAAAGTTGAGCCGCCAGCTGAACGTAAAGCCGGTATCAAAGTGGCTGATGTGGCGACTCTGGTTGATAAATTGAAAAATGAAGCGAAGGTGATCTGATATGACAACTCTCGTTATTGCTGAACACGACAACACCAGCCTGAAAGGCGCTACGCTCAACACAGTAGCAGCAGCTAAAGCGATCGGTGGTGATATTCATGTACTCGTTGCCGGTGCAAACTGCGGCGCCGCTGCAGAAGCTGCTGCCAAAGTTGCTGGTGTTGCAAAAGTACTGGTTGCAGACAATGCTGTTTACGCTAACCAACTCGCAGAAAACGTGAGCTTGCTGGTGGCAGAACTTGGCAAAGGCTATAG
>DATIDQ010000142.1:0-11203 GCA_035456205.1 Pseudomonadales bacterium | reverse complement strand
CAGCTACACCCGCAACAATCAGGTGGCGACAGTCCGCGTAGGCTCTGCGGCAAACGACACCAAACTGCTGGCCAGCTACCAGTACGACGCCAGCGGCAACCGCATCAGCGAAACCCGTTACGTCGATAACAACAACGATGGCGATTACGTGGATGGCGGCAACGAGGGCGTCAACATCAGTCGTTACCGTTACGATTACCAGAACCGCATGACGGTAGGCACTACAGCAGCGGGTCTCACCACACGCACCAGCTACAGCTTTGACAACACCATCGGCAACGGTGGTGGCTGGCGTAAAGTCGTGCGTGATGAACTGAACAACTTCACGCTGGAGAATCAGGATACTTTGGGTCGTGTGCAAGACCGTATCGTCGGTCGCAAGGCTGTGGGCAGCACGCCAGCCCAGTTGCTACGCTACCACTACATCTACGATATGGCAGGTCGCTTGCGCGAAGAAGTACAAAGCAACTGGAGCCGTGTGGCGAAGAAGGGCCAGGCACAGCGGATTTTGTATAACTACACCGCCGGCGGGCAGCTCAAATCGCAGGATGATCTCAGTTGGGATACCAACAGCAAGAGCGCAGGCCAAAGCCACACTTCGTATATCTATGATGCCGTGGGCAATGTACTGCGCGAGTCCTACACTTTTGTGGACAGTACCGGTGGGCAGGGAGCCAGCCAGGATTCCGTCATGACCTATGACGCGAAGAACCAGCTGACCAGCGTGCGTGATGCGAACTACACACTGGACTATGCCTATGACGAGATCGGCAACCGCCGCCGTGCTCAGGGTGTGTTTAGTCGCCGTAGTAACCTCCCGGCTGAAACCACTGACGACAACTGGTACACCTATGATGTGATGAACCGCCTACGGATCACAAAAGGTGCTTTGGTCACCAACGCCGGTACTACTTACATCGACATCGGCAACGATGGCACTCGACTCAGCTACAACGGTCTGGATGCCCGTACGTCGGCCTTGACCAAACGCAGCAACGAAGTGTACAGCTACAATGGTCGTGGCCAGATGACCGGTGTGCGCAGCTATCAGGATCTGGTGAGCCCTATCGTCAACATGGACGGTGACTTTAATGTCACACGCACCTACGATTCACAAGGCCGCCTGCTGACCGCGAAGGAGCAGCGTTATACCACGGGTGCCTGGAGCACTCTGTCCGACACCACCACCAGCTATAACGACGATGGTCGTGAGACCACGCAGACCAGCAATGATGGTCTCGCCCTCGTGATGAACAGCAACAGCTACGATGCAGTGGGTAACTTGATCCAGAGCGTGAGTAGCACCTTTACCAGTGGCATGCCAGACAGCGTTATCACCACCACTAACGCATACCAGTACTGGAACGCCGGTGACTACAAGCTCGTGAAAAGCACTATCAGTGGCGCGGTGAGCTACAAGCTGGACAATCCATGGCAGAACGGCGTTGCCACCACGGTGTATGACGCCAGTGGCCATATCCGTTTTGTGGATGATGTGAGGGCAAGCCGTACTATCAACTTCATCAGCAACGCCAGCGGCCAGATTTTGAGCCGTCAGGAAAACGTTGCGAATCAGGCCCAGAAAACCAACTATTACTACTACGTGAATGGCATCGGCGTGGGTGAAGTGGGTAATGTGGGTAACACCAACCGCGACTACACCAAAGACATGCGCCAGCGTTGGGCAGACCACATGCAGAGCCAGTTCTTCAAGGCGGCGAGTGAAGAAGGTGGTTTAGGCAAGAGCATGCAGGCCTATGGCCACAAGCCGAGCTACTACGCGGATGTGGATGCGAACTACCAGGCGGTGGATGCACAGAACAACCCCGGCCAGTACACCGTGCAAGACAGCAGTGAGACCCTGCAGAGCATTGCCCGCCAGACCTATGGCGATGCAGGCCTGTGGTATTTGATAGCTGAAGCCAATGGTATGTCTGGCGCGGAGCAGCTGGCGAAGGGCGTGAGTCTGACGTTGCCGCAGAACGTGAAGAACCTGCACAACACCAGCAGTACCCTGAAACCGTATGATCCGGGTAAGGCCATCGGGGACGTGAGCCCGACACTGCCGGATGCGCCGCCTGCGAAGATAGAGGGCCCGGATAGCTGTGCTGGCACCGAAGCCATTGTAACGATCGTCGCATATGTGCTTGAAATCGTCGGTGCCATCCTGATATGCACGGGTATTGGAGCACCTCTTGGTGGTGCCCTGATGGAGGCCGGTGCTTACATGATAGCTGCGCAGTCGGTCTATAATGCGGCCACAGGGCGTGGTACGTGGGTACGGGCGGCTATTGCGTGTGCTGAAGCTTATATGCTCACGCCGACGAGCGCTGCCGAAGATGCAGCAACTAACGCGGCAACCAATGGCTTGTCGGAAATGGCCACGAATGCTGCGGGGAACATGGCGTACTCGGCAGTCGTTGAAGTTGCTACTCAGGGGGCTGAAAAAATTCTGGGTGAGCGTAAGTCGTTCGACTGGCGAGGTGTGGCGCAGGCAGGTGTCTCGGCGGGGTTGGGTACTGTGGCCAACGACATAGCTGGAAGCCTCATGCCCGGCAGCACCAGCACGAACTTAAGCGCCCGGGCGCAACAGATTGCTCCGACCATGGCACAAAGCTTGACGGCCAGTGTGATCACCGAAGGCCTGAAAAAAGCCATCTACGGTGATGACTACACGTTCTCAATGCTGAATTTTACTGCAACAGCCACGGCTAGCATGGCGGGTTCGTTGAAGGAATTGATGGTAAGAGGGCCGGCGCAAAAGACGATTGTCGAGAACGGCAAAGACCAGAAGCAGATCAACAATACGATGGCTAGTGGCACAGCACAAGCCCAGCAAGTGGAGTCTGACCAGAAAACTGTGGATGAAAAAACCGCCGAGGGTGATCAGGCCGAAGTAGCCGTAGTGAATGATGATCAGGAGAAAGCGGCGGCCAAACCGGTTTCGCAGGACGGGAAGCGTGCTGCAACGCCCAAACAGCAGGTCACTGAGGATACGCAAGTAGCCTTCAGGCCTCCAACTCGGAAAGAAAAACACAGCCTGGATGATTTCACGCCAGTGAGCGAAACGGGAGAAGCGGCAGGAACTGGCGTAGCCCCGAGTGACTATTGGAATCTCAGTGGAGATCATAGTGATCCAATGTGGAGAGACATAGCTGCTGACAAGGATTTGTGGGATAACTATTCAAGTCGTTCGCTCAAACAGCTAAGCAAGGATCTGAAGATTGAGCGTAATCCAGTGACAGAGCTTTCCCAAAATTTGGTCAGGGCAATTGATCCATCAAATTCAAAGGCAGAAAACGCGTCTCTGATGACTTTGGGTATGCTTACTGCAGTCATATCTACACCAGTAGATATAGCCATTGATTTTCTGAATACACCATCCAGAATGTTGGAAAATAGCGATGCAGTCGGCAATGATCTTGTGGCGATCAAGAACGCGGATAATTTGCGTGATGGTTTTGGGTCAGGTATTGCTCTGACTCGAGACACGGCGTTTCTCACGTTGGATGGCTTGAGCGCTATCACCGGGATAGGGGGAGCGATAGAAAGTAAACTCGGTTCTAGAGTAAAATCCGAAGCGGGTGATGCGCTTGCTCTGGAAAATCATTCTGCACTTGATGTTACAAACAGTGTCGGCAGGAGTGAAACAGCCAACGCCTTGTCTAATCTTGGGGAAGCATACCCAATCAATAATGGCAACGTCCTGAAAGACTTTGCGCCGCAGCCGGGGTTTAGTGCAGTCTACAATCCTGAATCAGGGCGGTTCCTTGCTTATCCGAGCGGAGAAACCTTGATGGCAGACGGCGCTGTGCCTACCAATTTGGTCGATCAGTTTGGTGGACACGCTCCAGTCAATGAGTCCTTTAGCAAGCTTTTGGGTGTTGAGCCGACAAGCAATTTTGGTTTCTCGTTTACCGTAGAATCAGATGGTATTTCCATGGGCTTTAACTCTGGGATGGTCAATCCGCGTAATCCGTTAGGCAACGGTACGCGAGCCGTGCCGGTCGAATATCAACAGCAAATTATCGATGCCGTGCAGAACGCAACTGGTATAACGGTGAAGAGGCCTTAAAGGAACCGATGATGGATAGCGAATTAATCAATGGGATGCGACTGCCTGCAAGGCTGGTGGTGGCGATGGCTGACGGTACTTGGACTGCTGCAGGTGGGCGGTGGAAAGAGTTATTCCCCCCTGATGAGGTTGTCCGCCCGAAGCTGTACAGCCTCAACCTGATGCACCAAGTAAACGAAAAGTGGCGAAATGAATCCCATCCTGTTTTTGTTGGTGTTGCCGACGACCACGTGACTCCTGGGAAATTGATCCCGAGCCGATCGCTGCTAATTGGTGAACTTCAGGGTGACTCGATGATCGCGCTTGATTATCGACAAGAAGATGAAGATCCATCGGTTGTGTTCCTCAATTTGGAGGGAAGATGGGTTGAGGTCGCTGCGAGCTTTGACGAATTTTGGCTTCGACTCTTTGGTGACGAGTGATGGCTCGGTTCGGCGGAGAATGAACGTGGTAGACGGTTTAGAACAATCTCCAATCGTGAAGAGACTTGCTTGGGGCGAGATGGTTATTGACAATTTGGGATCAGGACGCGATTTTAAGCTCTATCCTGGCGGTGGTCGTGCGTGGGATTGGACAGAGACAAATACACATCACCAGCCCGGCATTCAGGTCACCGATATAGAGGAGTTGCTGGATCATGGTAGTCAAGTCGTAGTGTTATCGCGAGGTATTCAGTCAAAACTGCATACATGCTCGGATGTTTTTCGGTATTTACATGCAAAGAATATATGCGTTTGTGCTGCTGAAACAAATGTGGCGGTTGAAATTTATAACTCACTTGCTGCATCAGGAGTGAGAGTTGGAGGGTTGTTCCACTCCACCTGTTAAAATTTCACAATAGTTACAAACAGTAGTGATTCTACTATTAAGTTATCCGAACTGCGTGCCCTTAAAGAAATGGGTATGTCCAAAGTTGGTAGGCGAGCTGTAGTTGAGGGGTTCGATCTAGGGTTAGGATTAAGTCGTATTAGGGGAGGAAACCCCAATTCATTATTAGATTTTGCTAGAGCCAATGATACAAAGATATATGGTGTTTACGGCAAAGGCGAAGACATAAGGCTATTTGATAATGTAATGCCAGAGTACGATGTGCTGGAAAGGAATCTGAACTTCGTGTTTGATAAATCCAACAACATCAGGTTTAACCTCGACGGAATAAATGATGTTTCAGAAGCCGTTCGCTTGGGAGGAAAAGGCACTAACTATAAATATGATTTGAATGATTTGCCAACTTCGAACGTTACAAATTGGGAGTTGAATAGAATTTTCAACGATCAAAAACTTATGGATAAAACTATGTTTTATAGAAATGGACAGAAAGTAGAGGTGCCTAAATTTTGAAGCCGAAAGATATAGATCAGATAAACGAGTATCTTAATCAGCTCCATGGTCGCGAAGCTTCGTTTGGAAATTACATCGAAGAACATGATTGCTTGGTGATTGGTTTGTATTCAATTGGATCAGATCCGGTTGGTGTTTCATTCATAGGGACTGCTCATATATCCGGGCCAATCCGCTGGCCTAATAACAGACTTCAAACGAGGCTGTATACAATTGAAACGGAGGGCGATGCGATAGAGGTGTTCGATGATGAGGCGGGCTTTTCCTTGAAATGCTACGGCCCTGTGAGGTTCGGAGATACGGGCAAGGTCATTCCTACTACATAGATCTGTTACAAACAATAAAACATCTACTTTATTTGGCAATAAATTTCCAAATGACCCAATAGATGTTCCTGAAATCATCCCTAATGAAAGGCTTTCTTCTATTAGTGGTAAGTTCAACTATGTTGTTAAGGAAGATGGCTCGTTGGTTGTAGGCAACTCTGCTCATACGAGTCTAACAGCGGGGCAGCCTGTCCAAGCTGCTGGTGAAATAAGTCTTTACAATGGTAAGGTTAAATTTGTCGATAATGCTTCTGGTCATTTTCAGCCAGTCGGTGATTCCATTGAGAGTATTACTTCAAATGCTTTCAAGAATATTGGGATAGACACATCTAATAAGTTTATCTTTAAAGAATGGGTTCCTGATTCTAGTTTGAAATTTAATGGCTCATGGAAACCGGTGAATAGATGATGATTATTGAAAATTTTAAAAATGAGCTTTTGGAAGCAGAAAATATTCTTGCAACCAAATATTCTTTTGAATTAGCAGAGCCAAATTATATTCGTTGTTTGGAGATTATTTCTTTGTCGCCAGATTTGCAGGAGCAATTTGAGCAATGCATTATAGAATTATTTGAATCTAGAAAGTTAAGAAATGAACCTATAGCGTATTTGATGTTCAAGCTTAGGTGGCCACGAATAAAGCTTTGGGCAGAGGGAGAGTTAAAGAAGCTAGAAAATCCCATAGCAACAGGAGCTCCCCTAGGTAAAATATTAGATGCTTATGATGATGATTGGGATAATAAGGATTTCTATAGTTTTATTTAATTAGAATTAAGTTGTTACAAACAGCGCTACTTCCTCGACAGCACCTCTGCTTCGTGAAGATCTTTTGACCAGCCAAGCCTTTGATTCACGGATTGGGGCGACTCTAGAGGGTGCCAATGGTTCAATTAAAGTCACGGCGGAGGGCAGTGTTGGTGGGCTTGAGTTCTTTGATACGAATCAAACTGCTCGTCCTTTAAATCTTGCAGATCCTAGTCGCCCAACGTTAATTGAGGACTTGGTTGCGCCCGATAAGCCAAATTCGAATATGAGCAATGCGCATGCAGAAGTGGGTGTAATTCAGCAGGCTTACGAGGCTGGGGTCACGCAAGGTGCAGATATGTCAATTGTTGTTCGCGGACAAGAGCCTCTGTGTTCATACTGTTCTTCGAACGTCTGGGATATGGCGACGCGGGCTGAGCTCTAATTAAAGGTGCCGGAGGGATTATTTTTTGATCAATCCCTTTGGCGCTCATTTTAATAATAATTTTTTGCCTGAGAAAAAATTTTGTTTGTTTAGGCTTTCAAGTGAAGCTCGCCGGGTTTGCTGCGAGTGGGCTGCAAAAACACCTCTTTTTCCATAAAAGCATATTTTTCAGCAATAGGGCGAAGCGCCTCAGGGGATAGCAGATAAAACGCGTAGCTCTCTGCAAAATCTTCACTGGCATTGGTGGATGCGTACTTGCTGACTTTCTCAGATCCCGGATAAATTTCCGTTACCCATTTCTTGCGCACCGTACTATCTAGCCTGTGTAGAAAAACAAAATGCCCCAGCTCATGGGCAATAGTGTGAAGTAGTTCACGTTCTCCGCAAAAAGGGTACAGAACAATCGAGTGCAAATGCTGCAGATACTGGCCTTTGATATGCGAAGGGACATAGCGCCTGGCTTGTAGCAGTGGCTGCTGCATCTGGCGCAGTGGGTCGTAGAGTATTTCTTGCAAGCCTTGCAGATGAAAAGATGGACATTTTTTGAGCAGAGAGATGATGTTTTTAATATCCACTGCAGATTGCAGATGAAAATTGGTTAGTAGCAAGCGAACACTACATACATTGGTAGGGTGTTCGTTTTCATTGGAGAGATGAATCACAGATCGCATATGTTGAGAATAATACCTTTACCAGAAATATAGAATCGTTTATCTCAATTACACCTTGTATAAATAGTGTATTTCAATCAGAAAGCATTTATTTGCTACGGCGCATACCGTACACTTCAATTTTTATAAAATGACAAGGGGCACTACCGGATGATGCGCAATTCAATATTCAAATATGGCAAACCACTGCTGGTTTCATTGACACTACTGTCAACATCAGTCTTTGCAACAGATTTGCCGATTAACAAAGCGGAATTCATTCTGGAAAACAGTGGCCAGGCTTCTGGCCAGTCAGCCGTTGCCAATAATGGCTCCACTCGCTTCTTGTCTGTCTGGTACAAGAATAATGAAATCTGGGGCCAATACAGTGAACGAGGCAATCTCATTGGTGCTGCATTTCCAGTTGCCTCTGCTGCCAGCAATATTGACACAACAAGAGACCTACGCCTCCTGATGAACGCCAGTGGTAACGCTGTCGCATTATGGGTAGGTAGTAATCATAAGTTATATGCACAGCAAATCCCTGCTGATAGCAATGCCGGTAACTTGATGCTGGCTCCAATAGTGGCCAGTTTATCTGGTGACCCAGCTGATGTAGTGACAGAAGTATCAATTGATCCTGTGTCGTCAGCAATGCGTTTTGGACGCGATTATTCTGCTGTGATGGATGATGCAGGTAATTTTTATACCGCTTCCCAAGGGCACTCTACAGTCAAGTTTGATGCGAGTGGGGTGTATCAAGGTTTGGCTTGGCGCGGTAATTTGGATGGCATGACATGCTCTATGTCTGCAGAAGAAAACTATTTTGCTTCCCTCTACACTGACGCGCCTCTCACAGAAGCCTCATTTGGTACCGGTAAGCAGTGGGTGCCTAGAAGTAGTTTGCCTATAGATCTGGGCTATTCCAGTTCGAATTCCTGTTATTCTGAAAGTGCAATCAACAGTAACGGTAATGTAGCCAGAGCTTATATCTATGGTTCAAAAGTGTATGTATCCCGGATCAATGTCAACGGAATAGCAGCTACCGATTTAATGGAGCTTGAAGTTGGAAAAGGTTATACGTGGAGCAAAAGTCCTGTTCGGATATTCCATACTCCAGTCGAAGTGGCTGTTGCCATCGATGAAAACGACAATATTTCTGTTGCGTGGATAAGCCTTGAAGGTAAGTTGACTGATAAATTCATGGATACCTTAATGACGCAAAGTGCCCTCACAACCGTTATTAACACTCAAGCTTATGTAGATGGCCAACTGACTTTCCCCAAAACATTCAAGACGCCCAATAATGGGGATATCGGTGTAGTGGGTGCAACATTGGCTAAGAAAACGGGTGTTATTTTTAATAACCTGCGCATGGCTTCCAATAACACCGGTGGCGTAGCACTGACATGGACAGAAAATAAATATGACCCGAAACAAGCCTCGGTGCCACAACAAGGCGTAGTAAAATCCACCGTCGTTATTGGCAAATATACAACGGCTATGAAACCTGTCGGTGGAGTGGTAACTGTAGCAAAAGCCAGCAAGGCTGTAGGCACGACACCGAATTATGTTAGCCCACGTTTTTCGGACATTGCTATTGATAACCAAGGCAGTATCCAGGTGAACTGGGAGAAGCTGGTTTCAACAGCAGGAGTTGAAACACCTGCTGCACTAGCCCGTTTCTACCCTGGTAAAGGCGTTAAATAATCAAGTTTCTGGTATGGCAGTAGTTCCTGGATGCCCCTGCGTAGAATGCGCAGGGGTATCTTGAGTACCAATTATGTCCTCTCAAGCCTGACTTAAATATCAGCAGCAACTGCACCATAACGAGATGGAACTTTCATGAAAAACTTTCCTCATTTTGCTGCCAGATTCATATTGCCCATGTTTCTTCTAATGAGTGGCGTGGCCGCTTACGCTATTGATACAGACGGCGACAATCTCGATGACAGCGACGATCCATTGCCAAATAATGCCAATATCCTGAACAATTATCTGGATAGTATTGCTGGCGATAAATTGGGCACAGTCGTTGCGTTTGCAGGTGATGTGGATAACGATGGTTACGGCGATTACGTGATCGGCATTCCCGGCTATGACGTGCCGTCTCTCGAAAATCCAGCAATCATTAAAAAAGACGCAGGTCGCGCTGTTGTTATCTCCGGTAAAAACGGTGATGAATTGATGTCTGTTAATGGTACTGCTGCAGGCGATGCGATGGGTTCATCGGTGGCTGGAGGCGGGGATTATGATGGTGATGGTTACAATGATGTCATTGTGGGTTCACCTAAAAAGGATGCGCTGGATATAGGCACAATGAAATTTTCACTCAAGGATGCCGGTGCTATACGAATCTTGTGTGGACCGGATGGCGGAGCCCAGTATGGAAGGTATGGTGAGCATTCTGGAGATCTGTTTGGTTCTTCTGTTGCATTGGCCGATGTGGATGGTGATGGTCTTGTAGATATTATTGCAGGTGCACCGAAAGCCGATGATTTACGTAACCCATCGAAAAAAATAATAGATGCTGGCAGTGTATTGGTAGCTCCTTACGATTTTGCAGCATTTGCTGATCAGGTTTTTTATGGCGGTTCTGCAAAAGCTTATGCAGGTGTTGCTGTAGCAGCAGGTGACGTTGATCACGATGGTGATGCCGATATTATCATTGGTGCGCCTAATGACGACGATCTTGCCAATAAGCATCCGGATGCAGGCAGTATTTCTGTTTACAGTATTGAAGACAACATCAATCCCGTAATGAAAAAATACGGTGAAGTTTCGAAAGCATATTTAGGAAAATCCGTTGCAAGCGGTGATGTGAACAAAGACGATGCGGCTGACGTACTGGCAGGTGCGCCGGGTGATGATAGCGGCTCGTTGAAAGATACGGGTAGCATCACAGTATTTTCCGGTGTTGATGGTGCTCAACTGACCAAAAAATCTGGCGCATTGGCTAAGGCGGGGTTGGGTAACAGTGTTGCTACTGGTGACGTCAATGATGATGGCTATGCCGATATTATTGCCGGTGCAGCACTGGACGATAATTCTACACTCCAAAAAGTGATGCTTGATACAGGCAGTGTTTCAGTGTGGTCAGGGAACGGCTACGGATGGCTCAATACTTCTTATGGTGCCGCATCGAAAGATTCTTTTGGTGCATCCGTGGCTGCTGGCGATATTAATGGTGATGGCAAGGATGATTTGATTGTTGGCATTCCAGGCAAAGATGCTCCTGCAACAAAAATCATCAAAGACGCTGGAGCTGTGCAAGTTATTTCCGCAGCCAGTTTTTAATAGATTGAGAGAATGTATTGCATGGGGCTGTTTTAGTGCAGTCTCATGTAGGATACTGTCAAATCAATCCATGTAGCTTTGCAATATTTGATAATGCATGACCGGATGCATTAGGACGGTTAAATTTTTTCCGAATCATTTTTAAATGAAAGGAAATGGCTTCCGTTGTTACGTGATGTATTCTTGCAACATCAACATTGGTTGCACCAGAATTTTCTGCAAAAGTGCTGAGTATTCCGGATTGCTTTGGTGTTAATTTGATTGTTGTACTTCCTTCTACCCTCAGTGGCTTGCTGCACTTGTTGCAGTTGTGAGTCAGGCTCAT
>DATIDQ010000141.1:0-2880 GCA_035456205.1 Pseudomonadales bacterium | reverse complement strand
AAATTCCTTGATCAAGGCGCTAAAAAAACGTTTGCTCATAAAATGGCTTTTCACCGCTTGCAATAGTGGTTGCGCTAATTACAGAGCCAGATTGTACCAGCAACGGTGGGTAAACCCTTTGATGCCCGTTATAATGCCGCGCTTTCCTGATTCCCCACTCACCTCTTCCCGGAGACCAGTCAATGATCAAGCCCCATGGTGCAGACACTCTCAAACCGCTCTATGTTGTCGATGCTGCCGAGCGCGCAAGACTGACCACTGAAGCCGAGAGCTTGCCGTCCCTGCTGATCAGCTCGGCTGCTGCCGGCAATGCTGTCATGTTAGCTGCAGGCTATTTCACCCCCCTGACTGGTTTCATGAATCTGGCGGACAGCCTGTCTGTTGCTGAAAAGCTGCATACCACTGCCGGCTTGTTCTGGCCTGTGCCTATCGTGAACGTTGTGAAAGATATTGCAGCTATCAAAGGCGCCAGACGCATTGCCCTGCGCGACCCTAACGTTGAAGGCAATCCTGTGCTTGCCATCATGGATGTCGATGCCATTGACGAAGCCAGCGATGAACAAATGCGCTTTATGGCCGGCAAAATCTTCGGCACACTTGATGAGAAACATCCGGGCGTCAGCGTGTTTCTGGCCGCAGGCCGCCACCTGGTTTCGGGTCCTATCCAGGTTCTCAATTACAGTTACTTCCCTGAAGAGTTTCCTGATACTTTCCGCACGGCAACTGAAATTCGTAGTGAGATCGAAAAACGCGGCTGGAAAAAAGTTGTGGCATTCCAGACGCGCAATCCGATGCACCGTGCGCATGAAGAGCTATGCCGCATGGCGCAAGAACGCTTGGGCGCAGATGGCATCGTGATTCACATGCTGCTAGGAAAACTCAAGGAAGGCGATATTCCTGCTGATGTGCGCGACGCCTGTATCCGCAAAATGGTCGAGGTATATTTCCCCGCTAATACAGTGATGATTACCGGTTACGGTTTTGACATGTTGTACGCTGGCCCACGTGAAGCTGTGCTACACGCTATTTTCCGCCAGAACATGGGAGCCAGTTATCTGATCGTTGGACGTGACCATGCCGGGGTTGGCGATTATTACGGCCCATTTGATGCACAAACCATTTTTGATGAACTGGTGCCAGCTGGAGCACTGCAAATAGAAATTTTCCGCGCAGATAACACTGCCTTCTCAAAGAAAATGAATTGTGTGGTGATGATGCGTGAAGCACCGGATCACACACCGGATGATTTCATCACATTATCCGGTACCAAAGTACGCCAGATGCTGGGACAAGGGCTTGCGCCACCACCAGAATTTTCTCGCCCGGAAGTGGCAAAAATCCTGATGGAATACTATCAAGCGATTGATGCTGGAAAATAGCTGCCACTTTGTGTTTCACCATTAAAAAAGCCCGCACTAAGCGGGCTTTTTTGTCCTTGGTAATATACTCCCTTTATCTATCATTCTCCGCTCTTGCCAGTGCCACGCGCCATGGCAATGACGCCCAACAGACATATTGCGAGAACTAGACAAACACCAACCAGGACTGGCGTATCGATAAAAGACATAAAAAAACCTCTTGAAAATATGACAGGACAAAAAAGCAAGCCAAAAAAAGCAACAGTCCCGGTTCCTAGAGGCTTACAAAAGAATACAGCGCGTGAAATGGTACGGATAATTTTCTGGTAAATATATTGCTAGAAACCACATTGGGCATCAGAACATTGCCAGCTGGCCACCCTGCTCCTCAAGATTGACACCAATGCCAATCAAACGGACAGGCTTCTGACCGCGCTGGTAAGCCATATCCAGTAGAGAGGCAAACACTGGCAGCGAGGGCAACAAAGCGCCACGCTCCAGCGTGGTGGCTGAAAAATCACAAAATTTTAATTTGATAAACGGCGACATAATTTTGTAATGTGATTCCAGAGTCTGCAATCTTCGTTTCAATTTTTCATACAACTCGGGCAATCTTGCTCGCGCTGTTTGTCTATCAGGCAAATCAAAAACATACGTATGCTCCACACTGAGCGATTTACGAGCGCTATCCGTTCTGACGGCACGATTATCAATCCCGCGTGAAAATTCAAACAGCCGCCCTGCGATAGCTCCGAAATGCTGGTACAACTCTGTCTTGCTGTAATCCTGTAATTGCCCACACGTTTCAATGCCCAGGCTGCGCAAACGATTCAGCATCACCTCACCAACGCCAGGAATACGCGAAACGGACAAGGCAGCGACAAACTCCTCCACTCTGGCTGGCGGCAAGACAAACAAGCCATCGGGTTTCATCCAGTCACTGGCGACCTTGGCCAGAAATTTGTTGGGGGCGACACCTGCAGAGACCGTAATTCCAAGCTCTCTGGCTACCTGCTGGCGTATTGCTTCAGCCATAAACGTGGCACTACCGTTATAAAACGGCGCCTCTGTGACGTCCAGATAAGCCTCGTCCAGCGACAATGGCTCAATAATTGAGGTAAAACGACTAAAAATAGCCTGCATTTGTATCGATACGTCACGATATTTAGCCATATTCCCCGGAAGCAAAATCAAATCCGGGCATAAGCGACGCGCAACGGCGGTCGGCATGGCAGAGTGAACACCGTATGCCCTTGCGGCATAGTTACAGGTGGCAATAACACCCCGATTTTTTGCATCTGCTCCTACCGCCACCGGTCGACCACACAGGGATGGATCGTCGCGCTCTTCAACAGCTACGTAGAAACAGTCTGCATCACAGTGAATAATCTTTTTCATCCCCAAAGCCTGTTTTAATATACAGTATCCATTTTATACACCACCAATACTGTATAAATCAACAGTTATTTTACCATTGAGGGAGAAGTCACGATTTCCCAGCCAGAAAGTGCATGGTTACAAT
>DATIDQ010000140.1:0-15124 GCA_035456205.1 Pseudomonadales bacterium | reverse complement strand
TGCCAGTTTCACCCGGAGTTCACGTCTACGCCGCGTGACGGCCACCCGTTGTTCCGCTGCTACATTGAAGCGGCACTTGCGCACAGTAAGACATCAGCATGACAGACCGTATGAATACGCAGAAGACGATTACATTAGGTGATGGCATTGACGTTGCCAACGACAAACCATTTGTGTTGTTTGGTGGCATGAATGTATTGGAGTCCCGTGATCTTGCGCTGCAAGTTGCTGAGCACTACGTCAAGGTTACACAAAAACTCGGCATCCCTTACGTGTTTAAAGCATCATTTGACAAGGCCAATCGTTCATCGATGTTTTCATTTCGTGGCCCGGGTCTTGATGAAGGTTTGAAGATTTTCCAGGAAATCAAGAATACATTTGGTATACCAGTTATCACTGATGTGCATGAGCCTGCGCAATGCGCGCCAGCTGCTGAAGTGTGTGATGTCATTCAATTGCCGGCGTTTTTGTCGCGTCAGACCGATCTGGTAGTGGCGATGGCAAAAACCAAAGCGGCGATCAATATCAAGAAGGCGCAATTTCTTGCGTCGCATGAAATGCGGCATATTTTGCAGAAATGTAATGAGGCCGGGAATGATCGCCTGATGTTGTGCGAGCGCGGTTCCAGTTTTGGGTACAACAATCTGGTAGTAGATATGCTGGGTTTCGGCATCATGAAACAGATGGGATACCCGGTCATTTTTGATGTCACGCACAGCCTGCAAATGCCCGGTGGCCGCAGTGATTCGGCCGGCGGTCGTCGCCAACAAGTGGTTGAGTTGGGGCGTGCCGGTATGTCGCAGGGTATCGCGGGTTTGTTTCTTGAAGCGCATCCCGATCCTGATCATGCCAAATGCGATGGTCCTTGCGCCTTGCCGCTGGACAAGCTGGAAGCGTTTCTCAATCAGATGAAATCTGTTGACGATCTGGTAAAAAGTTTGCCTGTTCTGAATATTGTTTAATGCCTGTTTTAAATTAAAGGAAGTCATCCCGATGAAAAAAATTATCGATATCAAAGCCTTTGAAGTGCTGGATTCGCGTGGAAACCCCACCGTGATGGCAGAAGTGACAGTGGAAGGTGGATTCATCGGTAGCGCTTGTGCACCATCAGGCGCTTCTACCGGTTCGCGTGAAGCACTGGAGCTGCGCGATGGTGATAAAGCCCGTTATCTTGGTAAAGGGGTGCTGAAAGCCGTTAGTAATGTGAATACGACTATCCGCAATTTATTGCTGGGTAAAGATGCTGTGGATCAACGTGCGCTCGATAAAATCATGATTGATGCTGATGGCACGGATAACAAAGGCAATCTTGGTGCCAATGCGATTCTTGCTGTTTCTCTGGCAGCTGCAAAAGCAGCAGCGGCTGCAAAAAATATCCCGCTCTATCAGCATATTGCTGATATCAATGGCACACCGAATCAATACAGCATGCCAGTGCCAATGATGAATATTATTAATGGCGGTGAGCACGCTGATAACAACGTGGATATCCAGGAGTTCATGGTGCAGCCGGTTGGCGCGCCAAACTTTGCAGAAGCCTTGCGTTGGGGTGCAGAAATTTTTCACTCGTTGAAAAAAGTATTGCAAGCGCGAGGCCTTAGTACATCTGTTGGTGATGAAGGCGGTTTTGCGCCAAACCTTTCATCCAATGCAGAAGCGTTGGCAGTGATTAAAGAAGCCATTGGCAATGCCGGTTATAAGCTGGGCACAGATGTAACGTTGGCGCTGGATTGTGCATCATCTGAATTCTACAAAGATGGCAAGTATGTATTGGGGGGCGAAGGTAAGAGTTTCGATTCTGCCGGTTTTTCTGACTATCTCGCCGGACTGTGCAACGAATATCCGATCATTTCTATTGAAGACGGGCAGGACGAAAGTGACTGGGCCGGTTGGAAAACCCAGACCGAAAAACTGGGCGCAAAAGTACAGTTGGTTGGTGATGATTTATTTGTTACCAACACCAGGATTTTGAAAGAAGGTATCGATAAGAGTATTGCCAATTCCATCCTGATCAAGTTCAACCAGATTGGCTCCCTGTCTGAAACACTGGATGCCATTGCGATGGCAAAAAAAGCCGGGTACACCGCAGTCATTTCGCACCGTTCTGGTGAAACCGAAGACAGCACGATTGCCGATCTTGCTGTGGCAACAGCTGCGGGGCAGATCAAGACAGGTTCGCTTTGCCGTTCGGATCGTGTGGCCAAATATAACAGACTGCTGCGTATTGAAGCTGAGCTGGGTAGCAAGGCGCCATATCGTGGCCGTGCTGAATTCAAATCCTGATTGACTGAAGCGCCACCAAAATGAAATGGGTGGTTCTGATGTTAATTGCGTTGCTGGGTTTCCTGCAATATCGCCTGTGGGTGGGGGAAGGCAGCTTGGCGCAGATTGCTGAGCTGAACCATGATATTGAGAAACAGCAGTTGGAAAATGCACATCTCCGCGCTCGTAATCAGGCGTTAGTAGCTGAAATTGAAGCGCTAAAAAATGGTAGCAGCATAGAGGATCGCGCGCGGCGCGACATGGGTATGATCCGAAAGGACGAAACCTTTGTGTTGATTGTTGATGAGAAGGAAAAGGCCAAAAAGCCGTGAGTGCTGAAACCGGAATATGGGCAATTATCCCTGCTGCAGGCACGGGTAGCCGTTTTGGGTCTGGTAGAGCTAAACAATATGCCCGTATTGGCAATGCTACCGTACTTGAATACAGTATTTCAGCGTTGTTGCAGTACAGTAATTTGCAAAAAATAGTTGTGGCTTTGCATCCGGATGATACACAAGGAAAACAACTGCCTTTGCTACAGCATGAGAAAGTATGTTTTGTGACGGGTGGTGCTGAACGTGCGGATTCAGTGTTGCAAGCATTGTGTTATTTGCGTGATTTTGCAAAGCAAGATGATTTTATCCTTGTGCATGATGCTGCTCGTCCTTGTTTATCCTATGCAGATGTCCAGAAGCTGATTGATGCACTACATAATGATCCTGTGGGCGGTATTCTTGCCGTGCCCACCACGGATACATTAAAAAATGTAGACGCTATGAATATTGTGGGCACAGTTGATCGCTCTGCTATATGGCAAGCGCAAACGCCACAGATGTTCAGATTCGCTGTATTGCTCGAATGTTTGCAGCATGCGCAGCAAAAAAAACAAGTGGTAACAGATGAGGCTTCGGCCATTGAAGCCTGCAATTATTCCGCCAAATTAGTGTTGGGTTCACGCAGCAATATCAAGATTACCTATCCGGATGATCTTGCGCTGGCTGCATTTTATTTGCGTGAAACAGTGGAGTCCGGTATGACATTTCGTATTGGCCAGGGTTATGACGTGCACCGTTTCGGGAATGGTGATCACATTATGTTATGTGGTGTTGCAGTGCCGCATACACAAGGTGTGGTTGCGCATTCAGATGGGGATGTCGCCATTCATGCGTTATGTGATGCTCTGTTAGGTGCGCTGGCACTGGGCGACATCGGGATGCATTTTCCAGACACGGATGCTGCTTATAAAAACGCAGACAGTTGTGTGTTGCTTGCGCATATTTATACCTTGATTCTTCAGCGAGGCTGGCAGTTGTCCAATACAGATATCACTATCATTGCTGAAGTGCCGAAAGTATTGCCTTATCGTGAAAAAATGCAGCAGCGTTTGGCTGAGGTGTTACAGGTGTCAATTGATACTATCAGCGTAAAGGCTACCACTACTGAAAAATTGGGCTTTGAAGGCCGTAAAGAAGGCATTGCAGCGCAGGCGGTGGTGATGTTGGAATCCATGGTATGAATGACAAGTTTGGCATCTCCGATGTTTGAACTGGATTTTCCGTACGCTTTTCCTGAACTGGAAGCCTCCGCAGATTTTCGTACAGAACCAGAAGATTTTCTTGTGGATGAGCAACTCGGTTTCGAGCTGTCTGGTGTTGGCGAGCATCTGTGCCTGCACATTGAGAAGCGCAACCAGAATACAGTCTGGGTTGCCAGGCAGCTTGCCGAACTGGCCGGCATCAAACAAATGGATGTTGGTTATTGCGGTCTCAAAGACAAGCACGCGGTAACGCGGCAGTGGTTCAGTCTGTATCTCGGCCAACGTGAATTGGATTGGCAGTCTATTCGTCTGGAAAACTGCACGATTCTCGCGGCAGCAAAACACGATAAAAAATTACGCCGTGGCACCCATGCAGGTAATGCATTCAGCATCACCCTACGTAATATTTCTGGCGATACTGTGTTGCTGCATCGGCGTTGGCACGATATTGGTCGTGAAGGTGTGCCAAATTATTTCGGTGAACAGCGCTTTGGTTATGACGGCAGCAATTTGCAACAGGTCCAGTTGTTGCTCGCTTCGCATGCGCGGATATGGCGAGAGCGTAAAAACCAGTTTGCAGTTTCTGCCTTGCGCTCCTATCTGTTTAATCACGTATTGGCTGACCGTGTTCGTACAAACGAATGGCGGAATACTATTGATGGAGATCCGCAGATATTTGCTACCGGGCCGCTGTGGGGGCGAGGAAGGTCTCTGGGCCTTGGAATATTGGCTCAGCGTGAACAGTGTCTATTGGAGCCTTATGCTCTTTTCTGTGAAAAACTGGAGCATCTTGGCTTACAGCAAGAGAGGCGAGCGTTGTTGTTGCAGCCCGCCAATGTGTCTGGTGAACGAAATGGTGATAACTGGACGCTGCATTTTTCATTGCCGCCAGGGACTTACGCCACCTGTGTTTTACGTGAACTGCTGATGTTGAAAAATTTGCAAAAACACAACCCCTAGTGTTTTTTTGCGCTTTCAAAACAACTGCTTGTGGTATAGTTTCGGTACTGATTGAACGGTATAGGACACTGTGAACAAGCTTAATCTTGATGGTATAGGCATGACATCGCGCCGCACGCGCGACAGGTTGATCGAGCGCCTGATGGATCAAGGTATCTGCAATTTCCATGTCATCAACGCCATTCGCGAAACCCCGCGCCATATTTTTCTGGATGAAGCTCTTGCACATCGTGCTTACGAAGATGATGCCTTGCCTATTGGTTACAACCAGACATTATCTCAACCTTATACCGTCGCTCGTATGTCGGAATTATTGCTGTCACGTGGACCTCTGTCCCGCGTGCTGGAAATCGGGACGGGCTCCGGTTATCAAACGGCGATTCTGGCGCAGCTGGCGGACAAGGTTTATAGCATGGAGCGCATTGAGCCGCTGCTGGACAAAGCTCGCCAACGCATACGTTTACTCAAGCATGACAATGTATTTTTGCGCCACGCCGATGGTGCGATTGGTTGGGAAGAGGCGGGGCCATTTGATGGTATTTTGTCCGCGGCATCTCCTGTAGAGATTCCGCCTCGCTTATTAAAGCAACTCGCGCCGGGCGGGGTGTTGATAACGCCAGTTGGGGGTGATGAACAGCATCTGGTAATGGTTTATCACAATGCTGAAACGGGTGAATATGAGCATGAACCTATCGAGCCTGCGCGCTTTGTGCCGTTTGTCAGTGGTGTGATGCGTTAGCTGGTTTTATATTCTTTTCGCATATGTAATCCGCGTTAATGACGTTTCTTTCTGGGGTAAACATGTCTACAGGGTGTGGAACAAAAAATTGCCGATCAAGTGTGTGTCCATGGAGTCGACTGCTGTCAATATTATTCTTGTCGCTCTTGCTGGGAGCGTGCAAAAGCTCCTCCCACCTGGCGCCTGTCGAACAACTGAATCAGCCACCTGATATCAAGCTTAACTATCACACGGTATCCCGAAATGACACCTTGTATTCGATTGCCTGGCGTTATGGGGCTGATTACCATGAGTTAGCAAATATTAACAATATCCGCCCTCCTTATACTATTTTGGCGGGCCAGAAAATCTACCTGACCAATAATGTGCCGAGCCAGGCACGTTCGCCTGTTTCTGCCGGCTCATCCGATGTGACAGTGGCTGCCATTCCTGACAGCGGTAATGGTGTGACTGAGGTCACAGCCGTATCAGAAATTAACCCTGCATCCACTAATGTGAAGACAGTGGCCAATACTCCATCCGAGATCGTGAAACAAAGCGTGGAGCCTGTTGTGAAACAAAATTCCAGTACTGTAAAAGCCGTAACCGGCCAATGGATATGGCCGACCAATGGTCACATAATTTCCCGATACTCTTCGTCAGATCCACTGCGTAAGGGGATTGACCTTGAAGGGAAGTTGGGAGACTCTGTGGTTGCAGCCAAGTCTGGAGATGTGGTCTACGCGGGAGGCGGTTTGGCAGGTTATGGCGAGCTGATAATTGTCAAACATGATGAACAGTTTCTCAGCGCTTACGGCCATAACAGCCGGTTGTTGGTGAAGGAAGGAGATGTCGTGAAAGTCGGACAAAAGATTGCTGAAGTAGGGTCTAGTGGAACAGACAAAAATCAGCTGCATTTTGAAATCCGGCGAGATGGAAAACCGGTAGATCCGTTGCAATACTTGCCGGGAAAATAATAATTGCTCAAAAGAGCTGCAGTTCAGATGTTATTAACGTTGACCATGATGAAGGGGAAAGAACAGTAGCTCTACCATTGGTGGAGTTACCTGATGGGCGGTGTGCCCTCAACAGTTTTTTCAGGATAAAACAGCATGGAAAACAATAATCTGAATAATGGAGTAGATGGGTTTTATCCAGCAGTATCCCCGGATCTGATGGAGCGTGACAGTGATGTATGGGTGCCCGAGGAGACGCATCGGGAAGATACGGAACCTGCTTCTATCAATCACTCTTCCGGCGTTGATAATCATGAAATAATTTCCTCCAGTGATGACACGTTGTATTTTGATGCAACACAGCTCTATTTGAGCGAAATAGGTTTTTCTCCATTACTCAGTCATGAAGAAGAAATATATTACGGCCGGTTAGCATTGCAGGGAGACGAAGCTGGCCGCAAGAGAATGATTGAAAGTAATCTACGCCTCGTGGTGAGAATTGCGCGTCGTTATCTTAATCGCGGTTTACAGCTTCTGGATTTGGTCGAAGAGGGAAATATCGGATTGATTCATGCGGTGGAAAAATTTGACCCGGAAAGGGGCTTCCGTTTTTCAACGTATGCAACCTGGTGGATCAGGCAATCCATTGAACGCGCAATAATGAACCAGACTCGTACCATCAGGTTGCCCGTTCATATTGTGAAAGAATTGAATGGTTATTTGCGGGCAGCTAGAGAGCTGGCACAAAAACTGGATCACGAACCTTCGCCAGAAGATATTGCTGATCTTCTACAAAAACCTGTCAAGAATGTAAAGTATGTATTGAGCCTTAATGAAAAAATGGCATCAACCGATATCGCGCTTGGGTACGATTCTTCAAATAGCTTGTTGGATACTATTGCAGATGATGCAATGCGCAACCCGCAAGAGCTTCTCCAGAACAGCGAACTTAGTGCACACCTCGATCAATGGATAGATTCCCTGACGGCTAAGCAACAGGAAGTGCTATGCCGCCGTTTTGGGCTCAGGGGTTACGAGCCTAGTACGCTGGAGGATGTTGGTACTGAAATTGGATTGACGCGTGAGAGGGTACGTCAGATACAGATGGAATCGCTGAGTCAATTGCGAAGCATGATGCAAAGCGAAGGACTGGATGCCGATTCCCTGTTTCATACATAACGTTTTTTTGCGGTCTGTTGAATCAATTGCAGGCCTTCTGCTGAGGCATCGAATACGCCATATTCCGTGATCAAACCGGTTACCAGTCTGGCCGGAGTCACGTCAAAGGCGTAGTTTGCTGCACGGGAATGTTCGGGAGTAATGCGTACATAGCACAGGGTGTCGTTGGCCGGATTGATTCCCTGTGCGTGCGTTAACTCAAAACTGTCGCGCTCTTCTATGGGAATTTCTTTCAGGCCATCCCTGACAGTCCAGTCAATGGTTGATGTTGGCAGGGCAACATAGAAAGGGACATTATTATCGTTAGCTGCCAATGCTTTCAGATAAGTGCCTATTTTGTTGCAGACATCGCCCTGTGTTGTGGTGCGGTCAGTGCCTACTATACAAAGATCAACTAATCCGTGTTGCATCAGGTGACCGCCCGTATTGTCGGAAATAAAAGTATGTGGGACGCCGGCCTGTTGTAATTCCCAGGCAGTTAACGCGCCTTGAATGCGTGGTCTGGTTTCGTCAACCCAGACGTGAACAGATATACCTGCAAGATGTGCTTTATAAATAGGTGATAGTGCGGTTCCCCAGTCGACTGTGGCAATCCATCCTGCATTACAGTGAGTCAGTATATTGACGGTATGACCGTGTTTTTTTTCACTGATAGCAGTAATGAGCTTGAGTCCATGATCGCCGATTTGTGAGCAAATATCGGCGTCTTCATCGCATATGGCTTTAGCTTCCAGTAATGCTGCGTTAGCTTTTTTTTGCGCACGCTCTTTTGCAATAGCGTGCCGTATACGTTCAACTGCCCAACGTAAATTGATGGCAGTAGGGCGGGTAGCAATCAACTGTTCAGCAGCTATTTTTTCGTGCTCTGCTGATGGATCTGTACGTAACGCAAAATACATACCGTAAGCAGCGCACGCACCAATGAGCGGCGCGCCCCGTACTTGCATGCTGGAAATAGCGTGACATACATCACCGAGGCTATTGAGTTGCAGGATTTTCAGCTCATGCGGTAACAGTGTCTGATCAAAAATAGCTGCGCTGTCACTTGTTTCATCGTGCCAGATACTGCGGTAATGAGTGTTATTAATGTGCATGGTATAAACCCGTAGTGACTCGTTCTTGATAGATTATTAGTTACATTTTCTCTAGATCTTCTTCAATCACGATGATGGGTTTCTCAGGTGATTTTCCAGGTGATTTCTCAGGTGGTGTTTCTGTGGTGTTATCCGGAGCAGTATTGTCATCTGTCTCTTTAGTCGCTTCACACATGAGGTACAGGCGGACATCCGTAACATACGAGCCGTGCGTAAAGGGAAAGGTTATTGTTTGTCCGGGGGCAACTCGCGTTTCTCGGCCTTTTGTTTTTTCCTGTTTGTTGGTGATCGCGGCCGCATCGCAAAGGATGGTAAATTTTTCATGATTGGTGGCGTAGAGGACCATTTGTTTTTTGCGGCTCTCAACCTGATAGTTCACCCTCAGGCTTTTTAGCTGGGGAAATACTTCATAATTGGGGCCGTCGGCGTAGGTATGAAAGCTCGCGAATAAACAGGTAATGACAAAGACGATTCTGCGCATGAGAGCCCCGTATTAGAGAAATTGTCTATAGCGGGTGGCAGTGTAAGGGTTAAAGAGGCACTGACAAAGATCAAGAAAAAATCTTTCCTCTGCCATACAATGGTCGCATGGATGATTACGTATTGAGCCGAAGCCGACGATTATCCAACATGGCACTCCACATGGTACTGGTGGTGTGTCGATTCTACGGCAACTTGTGAGGAGGCATCATGGCCTATAAGAAGTTTGAATGTGTAATTTGCGGCTTTGTCTACGACGAGGAGAAGGGGTTGCCGGAAGAAGGTATTGCCCCGGGTACTTTGTGGGACGATGTTCCGGAGGATTGGGAGTGTCCTGAGTGCGGAGTTAGCAAGTACGATTTTGAGATGATTCAAACTGCCTGATTCTATGTATTAGATATATTGGATAAACAAAGAAAGCCGCCGCAAGCGGCTTTCTTTGTTTATAGCCCCCCCTCCATTACTTTGGGTATCAGCCATTGTTTCTTTTTAAAGCCTCTACCACGCGTTGCCCGAATCCTCGCTCCTACTGGGTGCTGCTCTTGACTGTAGCTGCCTATGGGGTAGTCAACAATGTGGTATTCAGCCTGTTGCCATTGGTTGGGACGGAGTTGGGGCTTAGGGCGTCCCAAATTACCTTGATAGGTAGCTGTGCCGCCTTGATGGTGTTTTTGGTTAGTCCTTGGTGGGGACGTAAAAGTGACAAATGGGGGAGGCGCATATCCATTCTGATTGGCGTTGGTGGGTACTGTGTTTCTGCACTGCTGTTGGTGTTGTTTTTCAGTCTGGGTCGGGCTGGCGTTATCGGTGTCGATGCTCTCTATATTTGCCTGTTTGCTAGTCGATTACTGCAAGCCTTCCTGATAGCGGCCATGCTGCCAGCTATCACTGCGTATGTTATTGATATCACTAGTGCTGAGGAGCGTGCGGTGGGGCTTAGCCAGACTGGGGCTGCCCATGGTGTCGGTGCCATTGCAGGGCCGTCCTTGGTTGCTTTAGCAGTATGGAATTTACTGGCTCCCTTGTACGTGGCAGTTGCATTGGCTTTATTCATAGCAGTTATGGTTGCGCGCTACTTGGTTGAGCCGACCAAACATGCAATGGCAAATAGAGTCAGCAATGGAACTCAACTGAGCTACTTTGACCCGAGGTATCGCCATCTGTTGTTAATGGGAGTTGTAATTTATCTGGGAATGGCCGTCTCCACACAAATGATGGGTTTTTATTTGCCTTACGTACTGGGGCTTGATGTATCCAGATCGGCGACGTTTCTGGGTTTTATTCAGGCTTTAATGGCTGGAGCAACAGTCTTTGGCCAGTTGGTGCTCGTTCAGCGACTAGCCTGGGCTCCTTTAAAATTGCTGAAAGTTGGGATGCCGCTGATGGCAGCGGGATTTATCCTGTTAGCGAGTGCCACTGGTTTGTTGCAGCTAGGTGCCGGGGTGGTGCTGTTAGGGTTGGGGCTTGGAATCAGTGGGCCTGGTTTTTCAGCGGCCGTATCGCTGAGTGTTCACTCAAGTGAACAGGGCGCTATTGCGGGATTTTTGGCGGCTTGTCCCGCACTTGGCTACGTGCTGGGGCCATTTGGGGCCGGGGTTTTGTATGAATGGTATCCGCGGGCACCATTTGCACTAGTCGTGTTGTTATTACTGGTAATTTGGCTGGTTTTATTTGGCAAACAACTGAAGGCGTCATTCGATATTTAGATGATCGGCCGCTTTCTTATTGCGGTTTACCTCTACACTTCGACCGGTTAAGATGAGCCGCGCCCCGTCTGCAGAGGAAGGCTGGATTCTGGGTAGTTAAATATAGTTACAAGCAACGAATTGATAATTCCTCGCTAGTAGATAGTCAGTTGTGCACCGTGTGCTTCTACGCTTGGCTTGCGCCATATTTATCCATCTCGTTTTTTATTCGGGATTGAAGCTAGCGCGTTTTCGTGTAAATGATTCAGGGCAATCAGAATGAATAGAAAAATAGCATTTAGCCAGTTTTTATCTGTAGTAAAGACATTAGGGTTAGTGGCGGGTGGTTTATTATTGGTTGCGCCTTTGTCTTCTATTTCTGCACAGGAATCGGAGGCCACTAATCAGCAACCAGTTATTAAAAGCCCTAGAGTTGCCAAATCACTATTGCAAGATATTGTCCGGATTGGAGATCGCTTGGTAGTAGTGGGTGAGCGCGGCCATATCGCATATTCGGAAGATAATGGTAAAACGTGGCAGCAAGCAGACGACCCAACTCGCGCCATGTTGAACGCGGTGTTTTTTATATCTCCCGAAGAGGGATGGGCAGTTGGGCACGATGGCCTTGTGTTGCATAGCACTGATGGTGGAAAAAACTGGGCTATACAGCTCGATGGACTGAAATTCACCCGTAAGCGTAAGGCGGAAAGTATTCCATTGCTTGAAGAAAAAATTAAAGCGTTAAATGCCGATAAAGATGCCGCAGAAAAACAGATGGATGATGCGCAGTTGACTAGTGCAGGTGGTACAGGGGCAGGGGCGGATGCAGAGGTGGATACAGATGCCGATGCGGGACCGGATTTATCCAAATATGAAGATTTGATTGCTGAAATTGATGAAAAAATTTCTGCTTTAGAGGCTGATCTGGAAGATGCAAAAGCAGCATTGTCCAATACGGTGGCTAATCCCTTGATGGACGTATGGTTTCGTGATGCCAAGACTGGTTTTGCTGTAGGAGCTTTCGGAGAATTTCTGAATACACAAGATGGCGGTATTACATGGACGAGTATTGCAGACCGACTTGATAATGAGGATCACAATCATCTCAATGCAATTACGGGCAAGGGAGACCTGATGTATATTGCAGGCGAGGCCGGTCATATCTATCGCAGCGATGATGGCGGGCTGCACTGGTCGTTGCTGGATTCCCCTGATCCAGAAAATGGTTCATTTTTTGCGATCAATGTTATATCAGGCGACCAGGTTTTTGTTTCTGGTTTGCGTGGGGCAATGTACCGTTCAGTCGATCGTGGTCATTCATGGAAGCAAGTATCCGAGAGTCTCCATAAAAATATGAATAGTGTTTATTTTGCGGGAAATGACACCGTACTGGCTGTTGGTAATGATGGTGCTTTCTTAAGAAGCCGTGATGGTGGCCGCACATTCTTGCCTAGCGTGCGTAAAAACAGATTGACTGTAACATCTGTTACTGAAGCAGCAGATGGTGCTTACATATTGGTTGGTGCCGGAGGAGTTGAAGTTGTTACCCCGGATAGTTTGCAAAACAAGTAAAAATTATCCAATTGTCATATTTAAAATTGAGTCGCTTTAGCGGCAAAAAACAACAACGTTTCAGGGTGTAGAGGTTTAGCAGTATGGCCGGTGTCAATCGTCAGTATGGAGAGCCGTATCAATACGGTTCCGAAGAAAAAAGAATGGAGCGTTTGATTTTTAATCATCGTCCTATTTGGTTGGTGATTATCGCAATTCTCACTTGTTATTTTACGTTTGAGATGATGCGTATCAAGATTGATGCTCGCTTCGAAAAGATGCTGCCTATGCAGCATGAGTTTTTACAGAATATGTTCAGCAGGTTGGATGATCTGACGCAAAAGGGTCTCTCATTCAAAATAGTTATAGAAAATACACAGGGTGATATTTTTGACAAGGAATACCTGCAAGTTTTGCAGGGCATCCATGACCAGGTTTTTAACATAAACGGGATAGATAGAACGGCAATGCGGTCGATGTGGGCGCCGTCTGTGCGTTGGCAAGCCGTAACACCCCAGGGCTTTGAAGGAGACAGGCTGATTCCTGGAGAATATGACGGTAGCGCTGAAAGTCTGGAAAGGGTTAAAACCAATGTATTGCGCTCTAATGAAATCGGGCGTCTTATTTCAGACAATTTTAAATCATCCATTGTAGAGACATACGTTTTCTCTACTTATCCTAGTGATGATGCGAGAGGGAATCATGAAGGCGAAACTATTAATTTTAAGGACATGGGAAGTATCCTTGAGGGTATTCGCACTGAAGTAAATACAAAGTACAACGGAAAATATAAGGTGTATATCATTGGGGAGCCAAAAATGATTGGCGATTTCATTGAGGGTTCCAGTGAGATTGTCAAATTTGGCGGCATTGCAATGCTGATTACCATTATTTTGTTGTATATGTATGCGCGATGCTGGCGTGCGGCATTGATGCCACTTTTTACATCACTCGTTGCGGTCATATGGATGTTGGGTATTCTCAGCATGATGTCGCGTTTCAAGGTTCCCTATGGTGAAGTTCTGGTAGGTGGCCAAAATATTGAAGTGTTTTCCGGTATCGGATTGTTTTCGATGCTGGTGCCGTTTCTGCTGGTTGCGATTGGCGTTAGTCACAGTGTTCAGTTTGTGAATGCAATGGCGATAGAAATGTCTATGGGGCAGGATAAATTACAGGCATGTCGTCGAGCTTTTCGATCTAATTATCTCCCTGGCATTACAGCATTGCTGACTAATGCATTCAGCTTTCTTACCATGATGTTGATTCCTATTTCGGCTATCAAAGAACTGGCTATCACTGCCTGTATAGGCACCGGTGTTATGATCGTGCTGAAATTAATGTTGTTGCCGATACTGTTGTCTTATGCAGGAATTGCTCCCTCAGGTATCAAGCATATGCAAATGGATGAGCATCGTGATTCTGCGGTGTGGGTATTCCTTTCGAAATTTACAGAAACTAAATGGGCTGTTGTGGCTTTGATCTTTGCGGGTGCTTTGGCTGTATATAGTGTTTATGAGCGCCAATTTCTACAAATTGGTGATATTAATGAAGGCTCTCCGGAGCTTCGTCCAGATTCTACGTACAACAAGGATATAAAATTTGTTACTGCGAATTATGCGACTAGTTCGGATTTGTTTGTTGTAATGGTGACTAGTAATCCTGGCGAATGCTTCAAGCAAAAAAATATGGAAGCCATGGATAATCTTGAGTGGGCTCTGACAAATACAGAAGGTGTACAAGCTACAGCCTCTGCTGCTTTCGTGGCAAAAAACTTTATTGCAGGTTTGACCGAAGGGCATATCAAGTGGATGTCTCTGGGGCGTAATCAGGAAGCCATTGATGGTTCTTTCAGTATTACTGCAGATATGGGGTTAGTTAATGAAAAGTGTAGTTTTGCCCCCGTGGTTGCATTTTTGAAAGATCACAAAGCAGAAACGCTGGATAGAGTGGTTAAAGTTGTAAAAGAATTTTCTGCCAAGAACAACACGGCGGATGTGCAGTTCCAATTAGCGACAGGTAATGCAGGTATTGCCGCTGCGGTAAACCAGGAAATTCATTCGGCCCAGAACAAGATGTTGTGGCTTGTTTATGGTGTGGTAGCCGCATTGGTCTTCTTAACTTTCCCATCTATCAAGGCAATGCTTTGCATTCTTGGGCCATTGGCGCTCACTTCTGTACTGTGTGAGGCGTTGATGGCGAAAATGGGTATTGGTGTAAAAGTTGCCACTTTGCCTGTTATTACTTTGGGTGTGGGTGTGGGTGTGGACTATGGAATTTATATTTATAGCCGTATGGAAAGTTACTTCAAAGAAGGAAAGTCACTTAGGGATGCATATTTGCTGACATTAAAAACAACAGGTAAGGCTGTAAGTTTTACGGGTATGACGTTAGCCTTTGGTGTTGGTACGTGGTACTGGTCTGCTCTGCAATTCCAGAAAGATATGGGGATTCTTCTGGTATTTATGTTTTTATGGAACATGGTTGGCGCGTTGACGCTATTGCCTGCACTGGCTCATTTCTTGTTGCCGCATGGCGGCAAGGTTGAGAAGTAAATTCCTCTATGTTTGAGCTGTGCACAAAAAGCCCGTGGATAACACGGGTTTTTTGTTTGTGAATTGAGTGATGTAGATTCTATCCGTTTCAAAGGAGTTAGTTATGTTTGATTATATTGTTGTTGGAGCCGGTTCCGCAGGTTGCGCGTT
>DATIDQ010000139.1:0-8497 GCA_035456205.1 Pseudomonadales bacterium | reverse complement strand
ATACGGTGACGATATGATCCAGCTTCTTGACGACTTTTTTCTGCATGCGCAAAAAAGAATGCCAGCGCAAAATCAGCAAACGCATGTACCAGCGAGGTTCGGCTTTTAATGCGATGCGCAAATCGTGTGTGATCGGGTGATGAAACGTTGCGACAACCGGAAAACCTTTTTTCTGTAAATCCAGCAAGCCGTAACACAAGCTCTGGTTGTCATGGATGATGTCGTAGTGATCGCGCCGGTCGGCCAGTAGGCGGTTTACGCGGCGACCAAAACTGTAGGCTTCGGCGAAGCCGCCGGTGAACATACTCCACCATTCCACAAAATCTGCCCACGAACGCAAATGCCGTGGGCGCAGCGCCAGTGCGTGATGCACAGGGCTTTCAAACAGGTTCAGGCTCGGCACCTTGATGAGCGTGACGCGCGGATCGAGGTGCGGGTAGGGCGGGCCTGAGATGACATCTACCTGATGTCCCGCATTGACCAGTGCCTTGCTCAGGTACTTGATGTAGATACCCTGACCGCCGCCGTACGGGTGGCTGCGATAGCCGAGCAGGGCAATACGCAATGGCTGCGCTGCCTGCCGGTGTATGGGCTGATCGGTTATGCGTGGGGAAGTCACAGGTTGATCAAAAAGTCGGCAAAAATAGAGCGGCTATGGTAATGAGCGGGAAAGCTTTGTGCCACTGCGACTAGCCACAAGCAGCGGCTTTGGCCACAATGTACTTTCATTAGCGAATTCATACAGTTGCCGAGTTGTCCTGCATGCACCATGAGCCCTCCCTGATCTTCACCATCGCCACCAGCTTCGGCCTTGCGCTGCTGCTCGGCTTTGTTGCGGCGCGCCTGAAGCTGCCGGTACTGGTGGGTTATATGGTGGCGGGCATCCTCATTGGCCCGACGGTCTTCCCCGGTTTTGTCGC
This sequence comes from Pseudomonadales bacterium, assembly GCA_035456205.1. GTDB lineage: Bacteria > Pseudomonadota > Gammaproteobacteria > Pseudomonadales > UBA7239 > UBA7239. Next base: position 7,577 of record DATIDQ010000139.1, on the reverse strand, counting down.
CGACATGGCGCTGTCAAAGCAGCTGGCAGAGATCGGCGTGATCTTGCTGATGTTCGGCGTCGGGCTGCATTTTTCGCTGGAAGATCTGGTTGCTGTGCGGCGCATAGCATTGCCGGGGGCATTGATCGAGATTCCCGTAGTCACCACGTTGGGGGCAGGGCTGGCCTCGTTGTGGGGCTGGCCATTGGGTGGTTGTCTGGTGTTCGGTATCTGCTTGTCGGTGGCCAGTACTGTGGTGCTGGTGCGGGCGATGGAGAAGGCCGGCCAGTTGCAGTCGATGAACGGACATATCGCTGTCGGTTGGTTGGTGGTCGAGGATCTGGCGATGGTGCTTGTGCTGGTCTTGCTGCCGCCACTGGCGGGTGCGCTGGGCGGGCACCAAGAGGCAGCAGGAGATCGCTCGCTGGTTTTTTCCCTGTTGATCACGTTGCTGAAAGTGGCCGGTTTTATCGGATTGATGGTGGTGGTGGGCAGGCGTGTATTCCCCTGGCTGTTGTGGCAGGTGGCGCATACCGGTTCACGCGAGTTGTTTACCCTGTGTGTGGTGGCCGCAGCTATCGGTATCGCTTACTGCTCATCGGCACTGTTCGGCGTGTCGCTGGCGCTGGGAGCATTCTTTGCCGGCATCGTGATGCGCGAATCCAGTTTGAGTTATCGCGCAGCACAGGAGTCGTTGCCGCTGCGTGACGCGTTCACCGTGCTGTTCTTCGTCGCGGTCGGCATGTTGTTCGATCCACATGTACTGGTCGACAACCCACTCGGTGTGATCGCTGTGCTGGTGATCATCATGTTCGGCAAATCCATGCTCGCATTCACTTTGATCAAGCTGTTCCACTATCCATTAAACACGGCGCTGACGGTTTCGGTGGGTCTGGCGCAGATCGGGGAATTCTCGTTCATCCTGGCGGGCCTCGGTGTCACACTGGGTCTGCTGCCAAGGGAGGGGCTGAACCTGATTCTGGCCGGCTCGCTGATTTCGATGGCATTGAATCCGCTGGTGTTCCGTGCCATTGAACCGCTGCAACGCTGGATCCGTTCGCGTTCAAGTTTTGCGCGTTTTTTCGAGCAGCCGGATGATCCACTCGCCATCCTGCCGATGACATTCACGTCAGAAGAGTTGACCGGGCATGTGGTACTGGTCGGCTATGGTCGTGTGGGACAGCGCATTGCGCGGGCGCTGGAGGAGCGGGGTACAGGTTACGTGGTCGTTGAGCACAGCCGTGATCTGGTGGAGGACTTGCGCCAGCGCGATCTGCCGGCGGTAGTGGGTGATGCACAGGAACCGGAAGTGCTGATCCAGGCACATATTGCGCGTGCGGCGATGTTGATTGTCGCCATGCCGGATGCTGCCCGCACTTGCCGCATGCTCGCCATTGCCCGTATGTTGAATCCTTCCATTGGCACCATGGCACGCGTCCACAGTGACGAGGAGGCGGAACTGCTGAAGCAGGAAAATGTCGGCGGTGTTTTTTATGGTGAGAAAGAATTGGCCAATGCGATGATTGGCGATATTGATCGCCAATTGCTGGAACGGTTGCAGCGGCACAACGGATAGGAAACAGGTTTCATGTATTTGCAGTACCAGACACTGGATAACCCCGCTTGGCAACAGATGAAATCCGGGTGTGATATTGTCGAGGAAGATATCTTCGGTGTAAAAGTATTGCATTGTAGCAATGGTAATTACATCAAGGTGTTTCGCGTCAAGCATCAGATCAGTATGGCGCGCATCCTGAATCCGGCAAAACGTTTTTGTGATAATGCTGAACGCTTGCGCGTGCTGGGCATTGATACCGTTGCACCTCTGGCGTTGTACACTATTCCGCACAATCGCTGGGCAGTGTGTTATCGGCCATTGGTTGGTGACACCTTGCGCAGTCTTCTGAAAAAATCAGTATTGCCGGAAAATGTGATTGCCGATCTCGGTGCTTATATTGCACAACTGCACAACCAAGGTATTTATTTCCGTTCATTACATCCAGGTAATGTGGTGTTGCAGCCGAATGGCAAGCTGGGTTTGATTGATGTGCTGGATTGCCAGTTCAGCTGGTTTAAACGTCCGCTAAATTCATGGCAACGCGAAAGAAATTTCAGACATTTCTTTCGCTATGCAGATGGAAAAGCAATAGAAGCAGATGTGCGGATGGCTTATGAGGCTACGCGATAGCATCCAACGCAAGATTACGCGCAGCCACACCATCGGTTTTTCCGCTGCCGAGTTTTGGAATCGCTGCCACCTGTACATATTCTGCCGGCATCATTAACGCCAGTGTGTCAGATGACAGCATCATGCGGCGCAGATCATCTTCCTCAATGTTTGCTGCGTATAACAACACAATTTTCTCGCCTTTTTTCTCATCCGGCACATTCACTGCCAACAAATCTATGGCGTAGTCCGTATTGATGTTACCTGCAGCTATCACGCTGCGTACAGCCTCTTCCACGGCGGTGAGTGAAATCATTTCACCGGCAATTTTTGCGAAACGGGAATAGCGATCCACGATAACAAGGAAACCATCTTCATCGAGATGGCCCTTGTCGCCGGTTTTGTACCAGCGCTGGCCGTCGAGCTCCACAATCACGCTCGTTGTTTTTTCCGGATCGCCGAGATAGCCCAGCATCACTTGCGTGCCGGCAATCAGGATCAAGCCGTCTTCATGGTTTGGTAATGTCTGCAAGGTTTGCGGATCGACAATACGGAATGCTGTGCCGGGCAGTGGCAAACCGACAGTGCCGGTTTTCTGGCCGCGCTGCACATGCCAGTAGCGATCATCGAGCTGGTCGGGAATATTCACGCTGGCCACCGGCGTGGTTTCTGTGGCACCGTAACCTTCAAACAATTCGCAATTGAATTTCAGTTTGAACGCATCGCGCACATCCGGCGCCAGTTTTTCTGCACCGGCGACCACGACACGCAATGATTGCAACATCAATGGATGAATTTTTGCATTGCGTACATATAGACGTAAAAAAGTAGAGGTGCCACACAACACCGTAGCTTTGTGGCGCGCAATGGCTTTTGCGGTGCCCATCACATCGGTTGGATCCGGGTGACACACAACCGGAATCCCTTCTAGCAGCGGCATGAAACCTGTCACCGTCAAACCAAACGAATGGAACAGCGGCAGACTGCCAACAATCACATCGTCGCTGCGCGTGTTTAGCACATCGGACACTTGCAAGCAGTTAGCGACAATATTGCGGTGCGATAACACCACACCTTTGGGTGTGCCTTCACTGCCGCTGGAAAAAAGAATCGCGGCGGAATCATCCAGTGTTGTCTGTTTGCCAAACAGTGATTTTCCATAAAGTCGATACAACCAGCGTGCCGGCAACAATACGCTTAGCGCGGTGATAGCTATTTCATGCTGACCTATACCCGCTTTCAGATCTTCCAGATAAAGCATTTTCACGCCGCCAAAAATAGCCTCAACGGCAACGCCTTTCTGTTCCAGTTTTTTTACAAACAGACGCGAGCTGTACACGGTGCGGATATCCGCTTTGTCCAGCGCGGCGTCAATGGCGTCGGCGCTGGCAGTGTAGTTGAGATTGACTACGGTTTTGCCGGCGAGTAATGCTGCCATATTGCAGATCAGACCGGCACTGGTAGTGGGCAATAACAGCCCGATATTTTTTTCCTTGCTGCGTTTGTGTATGCGCTTTGCAAAAACCAGAATGGCAATCAATAAGCGGAAATTATTGAAGCGTGTTCCGCTACTGTCAAAAACGGTATCTTGCAGCAGTCGCCGTTTAGCGGTGCGCAACCAGGCCAGTGGAATCGGTTCCAGCCAATCGGTTTGTTGTTGCCATGCACCAATCGATAATTCCGCCACTTTTTGTTTCAGTTGGGGAGCCTTGGTGGTGATAGGTAGTGGCTCTCCAAACGCCACCAGAATATTGCGCTTTAATCCACGCGAACGGTTTTCATTGAGTTTACTGCTGGCGCGTGACAAACGGCTGCCCCATAAACCGTGCAAATAAAATGGCACGATACTGCCTTCTACGCCTTCGACCGTGCGTTCATAACCGTGGCGGAATTCCCCGAGCTGGCCGTTGCGACTGATGGCGCCTTCCGGAAACAGACACACCACTTCGCCGTTTTTCAACAGACGATTGATTTCTGCGAGTGCGGTTTTGCTGTTGCCGCTGGCGATAGGAATCGCACCGAAGGCTTTCAGGAATGGTTTCAAAAACCAGAGATTGTAAATTTCACGTTGCATCACAAAACTGATCGGGCGTGGACAGGCAATTTGCACCATCGCCCAGTCAATCCAGCTGATATGGTTGCCGAGTAACAGCACGCCGCCGCTGCGTGGGATGCGATCAAAGCCGCTGACGTCAATGCGATAAAAACCGCGGAATGCCACGCTGAAAACAATACGCACAAAGGATTGTGGCAATTGCGATACGGTATAACCTGCACCGATGATGGCCACCAGTGTGAGCAAAACAAACATGCCGCTGCTGTTGAGGCCGATCCACGACGCACTGGCGGTGACGACGAGAAACGCGAGCATGGTGACGTTCTGCACCCAGTTATTGCCGGCGAGTACCGTGCCAATTTTTTCGGCGCTGGCTTGATATTGAATCAGGGAGTTGAGCGGAATAATAAATAATCCACCCGATACACCCACAGCCAACATCAGCAATGCTGTGGTAAAAATGTGCTCGACCGTGGGCAACAATGCCAGACAAGTGGCAATGCCCACGGCGCCAATCGGAATCAAGCCGGTTTCAATATGGTGACGCGACAAACGCCCCGCAATCAATGAACCCAGCATCACACCGATGCCAGTGGCAGCGAGCATCGCCTGTATCGCGACAGTGTTGTGTTGTTGCAAACGTTCTTCTGCAAAGGTGGGGAATACGGCGATCAGTGCCTGCGCTAAACCCCAGTAGGTTGCCAGCCCGACAATCGATAACCAGATGACACGTTGTTCCCGAATCGTCGCAACATTGGCGCGTAAATACACACCACGAAAATAATTTCCGATCACAAAATTTTCTGTGCTGTTGTTATTGATGAAAATTGGTAAGCGATAAGCTAATGCCAACTCTGCAACGCTGTTACCTACCAGCAGCCAGCCCAGCGGTATCATCAGTTTCAGCATGGTGGCGGGCGTTGTTGCATCGGTATGCGTGGCGAGAATTTTTTCAAATAAAAATGAAAACACAAACATGCCGGACAGGATGGCAATCGTGGTGGTGGCCTGCACAATGCCGTTGCCCGCAGCAATATTGTCGGTGCCGCTGATCTCGCGGATGTAGCCGTATTTCGCCGGCGAATAGAATGCGCTTTTGCCAGCCAATATCAGTGTTAATGCAAATGCCGCCCAGAACCAGCCCATGGCGTAGCAGGCTGTGATCAACAAGGTCACCGCGACTGCAGCCCAGGCAGCGATCTGCATCACGCGCGGTTTGGGGTAGCGGTTGCCGATATGCCCGGCAGGTGAAAACAGCAGGATAAATGGCAGCAGGATCAGTGCGTTCACCACGGCAATCAGTGCGCTCTGCGTGGTGCCGTCATAAATCTTGAATACGGTGTTCTGGATAACGATTTTGTGACCGAGATCCACGAATGCGTTGAGAAACAGCATCGCCACATACGGCATAAAGCCGCGAATCCTGAAAAGCTCCCGCATGACTTGCTCCCCTTCAATCACCGTCGAATCGTATCTTATTACATATTGCCTATACGGTCTGATGACAGCTTTGGTTATAGTCGACAGCTACATTTACCCGCTATCACTTTACCGAGGTCGCTATGGTTTCCAACGTCATCGATTTTAACGTCGCCAGCATCTTTGAGCGCGTTGCGCAGAATGTACCCGACCGCGAGGCGATCATCTGTGGAGCGGAGCGCCTGACTTACGGTGAGTTCGACAAGCGTGCCAACCGTGTGGCGCATTATCTGGCCAGCCTGGGTGTAACAAAGGGCGATCACGTGGCGATTTACGCATTCAACCGCCTTGAATGGGTAGAGGCGATGCTGGCGTGCTACAAATTGTGCGCGGTGCCGGTGAATGTCAATTACCGTTACGTGGAAGATGAACTGCAATATCTGCTCAATGATGCCGACGTAAAAGCGATTGTATTCGAGCGACAATTCGCTCCGCTGCTCGCCGCCATCAAACAAAAGTTGCCGACACTGAAACACTATATCGCGCTGGAAGATGGCAGCGGTGCATCGCTTGCTGGTCTGGGTTCTGCAGATTACAACACCGTGATTGCGCAGCAATCAGACGCGCCATTGAACATTGAGCGCAGCGGCGATGATCTGTATGTGTTGTACACCGGCGGCACTACCGGCATGCCGAAGGGCGTGGTGTGGCGGCAGGAAGATGTGATCATGGCGTTGGGCGGTGGTCTGGATATGGGCACAGGCCAGCCGTTGGCTTCCGCAGAAATCATGGCAGACCGCTGTGCGCAGCCGAATGCTTTTGCGATGCGCTCATTGCAACTGGCACCCTTGATGCACGGTGCCGCACAGTGGGGTTTGTTGCGCGCCTTGTTTGAAGGTGGCGCGGTAATTTTCTCGGATAAAAAATCGTTTGATGCCGATCATGTCTGGCAGTTGGTTGGCAAGGAAAAAGCCAATGTGATGTTGATCACCGGTGACGCGATGGCGCGTCCGTTGATGGATGCGATGAATGCGCGTGCCGAAAGTGGTGAGTCTTATGATTTGTCATCCATGTTTGTGCTCGCCAGTTCTGCGGCGATTTTTTCGCCGTCATTGAAAGATGCCTTCACGGAAAAACTGCCGAATGTATTGATCATGGATAACATCGGCGCGAGTGAAGTCGGTTATTGCGGTGCAGCAGTGCACAGCAAAGGCGGTGCAGATAAAGACGCTGGCGGCCCGCGTGTAGCGCCGGGGCCGGATACCATCCTGCTCGATGAAGAATTCAATGTGATACCGATGGGCAGCAACCGCGAAGGTTGGCTCGCACGCGGCGGCAATATTCCATTGGCGTATTACAAGGATGAAGAGAAAACGAAAAAAACGTATATCACCGCAGGCGATGGTCGCCGTTATGCAATCCCCGGTGATCGTGCCCGCGCCAATGAAGATGGCACGATTACTCTGTTGGGGCGCGGTTCAGGTTGCATCAATTCCGGCGGCGAGAAAATTTTTCCGGAAGAAGTGGAAGGTGCCATCAAGGCACATCCGGCAGTGGTTGATACCCTGGTGATCGGTACACCGGATGAGCGCTTCGGTAGTTGTGTCACCGCGCTGGTGCAACTTCGTCCTGGTGTTGCCGAGCCGTCACTCGAAGCTATTCAAGAAGCGTGCGTGTGCCAGATTGCACGTTACAAATTGCCGCGCAAGATTTTCTTCGTCAATGAAATTGCGCGTTCACCGAGCGGCAAGCCGGATTACAAATGGGCGAAAGAAGAAGCAGTGAAACGGTTGGCTTAAACCGGATCACCTGTTTTTGCGATGATGGTGTCGGCAAACCATTTCAACATACCGATTTTCTGTTCGACACTTTTGTCATCCGTTTCACCGGCATAGGTGTTGCGGAAGCCGACGATACATTCGGTCACGCCGAGTTCTTCCAGCTTTTTCACGCCGT
>DATIDQ010000138.1:0-3693 GCA_035456205.1 Pseudomonadales bacterium | reverse complement strand
ATAAAGTGCTATTGCTGGAGGCTGGCCCAAACGATAAAAATCCAATGGTGCATATGCCTGGCGGTGCAGCTGAAGTATTGAAAAGTAATAAAATGAACTGGCAGATGTATTCTGTGCCACAACCTGCGTTGAATAACCGTCGCCTTTATGTGCCGCGCGGTAAATTATTGGGGGGATCCAGCAGTCTGAACGGCATGGTTTATATACGCGGCCATAAATGGGATTACGATCATTGGAGTGAATTGGGAAATGCTGGCTGGTCCTATGCTGAGGTGTTGCCGTACTTCAAACGCTCTGAAGACAATGTACGTGGCGAATCGTACTATCATGGCGTAGGTGGTGGTTTGAAAGTGTCCAACGCGCCTTGTGAACACATCCTCTATGATAAATTTATCGAAGCGGGACTTGAATTGGGTTACCCCGCTACAGATGATTTTAATGGTGTTGAGCAGGAAGGCTTTGCGCGCTATCAGGCTACTTTACGTAATGGTCGACGTTCCAGTTCTGCGGCAGCATTTCTTCCGCCAGCAGTAAGGGCGAGGCTTAATTTGACAATTGTGCCCGGTGCGCATGTCACCAGACTCATTCTAAATGGCAGCAAGATAACTGGTGTTGAATATAAGGAGGGAAGAAAACTGCGTCAGGCCGCGGTAACGCGTGAAGTAGTATTGTCTGCTGGTGCAATAAAGTCGCCACATATTTTACAGACATCTGGCATTGGGCGACGCGAAGATCTGGAACGTGCAGGAATACAGATTTTAAAAGATTTGCCTGGAGTAGGGCATAATTTGCAGGAGCATCTGGATATTCTGGTCAACTTTACTTGTACGAAGCCTATTACGATGAATGCGGCAGCCACCCAGATTCCACTGCAGATTAAAACGGGTCTGGAATATTTTCTGTTTAACAAAGGCATTGCAACCTGCAACATGATTGAAGCCGGTGGTTTTGTGAAATCATCGCCTGAAGTGGCTATTCCCGATATTCAGTTGCATTTCATTCCTATTTTGATGCACGGTCTGATTGACCCGATTCCAAAGCAGCATGGCATGTCTATTCATGCCTGTCAGTTGCGCCCCCAGAGTCGTGGTTCAGTTTTGCCGGCTAATGCAGATCCATTTGTTTCTCCACTGGTTGATTATGATTTCCTGGATAATGAAGCAGACTGGAAAATTATGCAGCGTTGCTACGAAATAGTGCGTGATATTGCGCAGGCAAAAGCCTGGGATGGTTTGTTAGGTGATCCTTCACGCCCAGAGAAACATCTGACGGAAGAAATGCATATTCGTGAATTTTTGCGCAATGTATGTGAAACGGTTTATCACCCGGTCGGAACGTGCAAAATGGGTAGTGATGAACAAGCGGTAGTGGATAATGAATTGCGAGTGCATGGCATTGAAGGATTGCGTGTTGCAGACGCTTCGATCATGCCAACCTTGGTTGGTGGTAATACCAATGCCCCGGCAATCATGATCGGTGAGAAGTGTGCAGATTTGATTCTTGGACGAAAACTTCCTGCAGCGGCTTAGGTATCCATAATTTATTGTTAGGTGATTGCAATGCCACCTGCTAATAAAAAACTTGATGTTAAGCTGGGGGAGCTAATTGGCTTCTCCCAGAGTTTTATGCCACCGGAAGAAGCGATGTTGCAATTCCGTAAGGCGTATGCAGCAACTAATCAGGTGTTTGATCTGGAAGTATCTGCATCGCAATTTGATATTGATGTTGCAGAAGAAATTATCAGTCGCTCCGTCGGTAACATGGAATCCCTTTCTGTCGGTAACATGGTGCGCGCTTTTGTCGAGCGCGGAGCCATTGCTATTGCTGATGTGCTTAGCATTATCCAGGGCGCTCGTTTTTATTTTGAATTCATGCAGGAGCTCGTACAGTCCTCTATTGAGCATATATCTCAAGGTATTAGTGTTGTTGACCAGCAGATGCGAATGGTCGCCTGGAACAAGCGTTATTTGGAGTTTTTCGAATACCCTGATGATTATGTCCGCACTGGAAGACCTGTAGCTGATCTTATTCGTTTCAATCTTGAGCGTATAGGTTGTTTGTCTGAAGATCTGGATGCTGAAGTTGAAAAGCGTATCAGATACCTGAAAGAGGGCACGCCGCATAATTTTGAGCGTTATCGCCCAGAAGGACGTGTGCTTGAGGTGAGCGGTAATCCAATGCCTGGTGGCGGATTTGTTACCAGCTACACAGACATTACGTCGCATAAAGAGTTGGAGCGACAACTGCGTGCAGCTAATGAAACATTGGAGTTACGGGTACAGCAACGCACGCGGGAACTGGAATTGGCAAAACGTGAAGCTGAAGAAGCTAATTTTTCCAAGACGCAATTTCTGGCAGCTGCCAGTCATGATCTCATGCAACCGCTTAATGCGGCATCGCTATTTGCATCTGCGCTGGCGCAAAAAACCAGTGAAGGTGAGTTACAGCATTTGTCGGAAAATGTGGTTTTATCGTTGCAAGCCGCCGACGCATTAATAAACAGTATGTTGGAAGCTTCCAGGCTGGATGCTGGTGTTGTTGCGCCAAAACTGGAAGTGTTTTACCTGAAAGATCTCTTCGAGCAGTTGGAGCGTGAATTTACTGCGATGACTGGCGATAGGGAGCTGAATTTTCGGGTGGTTGCTACCGATCTCGCTGTTTTCAGTGATCCCCATTTGCTGCGTCGCATTCTGCAGAACTTCCTTTCCAATGCCGTGCGTTATACCAGCCAAGGGGGGGTTTTGCTAGGTTGTAGGCGGCGCGGCAACGTGTTGCGAATAGAAGTTTGGGATACTGGGCCTGGTATCCCATTGGATAAACGCCGTGAAATATTTCAGGAGTTTCGCCGCCTTAAAACGCCTGAATATGACAAAACAGAAAAAGGGTTGGGATTGGGGCTGGCAATTGCTGAACGTATTTCCAGATTGTTGAGCCATCCCATCAATTTACGTTCATGGCTGCGGCGCGGTTCTGTATTTTCTGTAGACGTACCTCTTGGAGAAATGCCACAAATTACACCGATATTATCGTCACCATCTGCAGCCAATCTCACCAATTTTGCCGGTTTGCATATTCTATGCGTTGATAATGAACTGAATGTCCTGGCAGGAATGAAAGCGTTGCTGGATGGATGGGGTTGCGTAGTATCCATTGCCAGTGATGAAAAAACGGCATTGGAAGCACTGCGCCAGGCTATACCTGATCTGATTATTGCGGATTACCAACTGGACGATGGTGTAACTGGCTTGCAGCTGGTGGATGCATTGAGCTCTGCGGCAAATCGCAAACTCCCCGTGCTTGTGATAACAGCAAACAATACAGAAGATATTCGCAGGCTAACAGAAGAACAGGGCTATATGTTTATGGCAAAACCGGTAAAGCCTGCTCGCTTGCGGGCGCTGATGTCATCTCTACTGGATAGTTAAAAGTAGTGGAATTCTCTAGCGATCCTGATCGTCAACATTGAGATAATTTGCTGCCAATACAGCTTGCGTCCGGTTGCGTACGCCGAGTTTGCGAAAAATGGCGGTCATGTGTGTGCGTACAGTAGCTTCAGAAACATTCACCTGCCCGGCAATCTGTTTGTTTAATAGGCCCTTTGTAAGCATCATAAAGACGCGTAATTGCTGCGGTGTCAGCGTTTTCAGGCGCCGGGCAAATTCATGTTCATCATTGCTGGTGTTTTGCGTTATT
>DATIDQ010000137.1:0-21092 GCA_035456205.1 Pseudomonadales bacterium | reverse complement strand
CGCCATATTGATATGGCTGCTATTGTCGAATTCATCCATACCGCCACCCTGCTACACGATGACGTGGTGGATGTATCCGCCTTGCGCCGTGGCCGCGTAACTGCCAATGCACAATGGGGCAACGCCCCCAGCGTACTCGTTGGCGATTTCCTCTATTCACGCGCCTTCCAGATGCTGGTTGCGCTCGGTGATATGAACATCATGTCCGTGATGGCGGATACCACCAATATCATCGCAGAAGGTGAAGTGCTGCAGCTGGTCAACGCCGGCGATGCCAGTACCAACGAGGAACGCTACCGACGCGTGATTGCCTGCAAGACAGCACAATTATTCGAAGCCGCAGCCCGCTGCGGTGGATTGATTGGTCACGCAGATAAAAACACCTGTGATGAGCTGGCACGCTACGGGCACCATATCGGCATGGCATTCCAGTTAATTGATGATGTACTTGACTACAATGGTGACAGCGTCGAAATGGGCAAGAATATCGGTGACGATCTTGCAGAAGGCAAACCGACATTGCCACTGATTTATACCCTGCAATTTGGCGAGCCAGACGATACCGAACTGGTACGCCGCGCCATTAATGAGAAGACAGCTTCGGATATGCCGCGCATTATCGAGATCGTCCAGAATAACGGCGCGCTGCAATACACCGAACAAGCTGCAATTCGTGAAGTAGAATCAGCACTCGCTTGTCTGGACGCACTGTCGGCATCGCGCTACCGTGATGAGCTGACAGCGCTGGCACACTTTGCTGTCAAACGGCGTTTCTAAATTATAAAAAGCCACCAACGACAAAAACTCATTAATAAAAAACAATGGAGCTATGCTTGTGACAGCACCAACCCTTGCACAACGCTTTGCCTGCTGGCCGGCACTACAACAGCACCAACAACGCTTACAACAAATATCGCTGCTGGATCTGTTTGCGGCCAATCCTCAACGCGTTAATGATTGCAGCATCGAAGTAGCTGGTCTGCGTCTGGACTATTCCAAAAACCACATCGACAAACATTCATTCACTTCCCTGATACAACTGGCAGAGCAAGCCGCACTCCCGAAAGCCATTCAGGCGTTACTGGATGGCGCACAAGTCAATAACACTGAAAAACGCGCAGCAATGCATACGGCTTTGCGCTCACCGAAACCTGTTATGGAAGCAGAAAACATTGCCGACGCTTTCAAGCGCATGACAGAGCTGGTGCAAAAAGTTCACAGCGGAGAGTGGCGCGGTTATAGCAATGAAACCATTGCTGATGTCGTCAATATCGGCATCGGCGGCTCTGATCTCGGGCCACAAATGGCCACACACGCGCTAAAACCGTTTTACACCGGCCATGTAAGACTGCATTTTGTTTCCAATGTTGATCCATCCTGTTTGCAGGATCTGTTAGTGCAGCTTGATCCGGCACGCACACTGTTTATCGTGGCATCAAAATCGTTTACTACGCTGGAAACCCTGCAAAATGCGCTAGCAGCCCGCCGCTGGCTGCTAGCTGCAGCCCCTGATGCCTCCGCAACCGCACGCCATTTCGTTGCGGTATCCAGCGCAATAAAAAAAGCAGAAAACTTCGGGATCGAAACCAACAATATCTTGCCCATGTGGGATTGGGTAGGTGGCCGTTACTCATTATGGTCTGCCATTGGTTTACCCATTGCGCTCGCTGTCGGTATGGAACATTTCAATGCTATGCTCGCTGGCGCCTTTGCCATGGACGAACATTTTCGTACCGCACCGCTAGAAAAAAATATGCCTGTCATCACAGGATTATTAGGTTTCTGGTATCAACATTTCTGGCAAGCCAACAGCCATGTTGTGCTGCCTTACGATCACTATCTGCGTTTTTTCCCCGACTATCTACAACAGCTGGATATGGAAAGTAACGGCAAACATGTCAACCGCTCTGGAGAAGATGTGCCTTACGCTACAGGCCCGGTGATCTGGGGCGCTGTCGGCACAAACGGTCAGCACTCATTCCATCAATTGCTGCATCAGGGCACGCATTGTATTCCTGCTGATTTTATTCTGACCTTACGATCGCACCACAAAGATTGCACCGAACAACACCGACATTTGCTGGCTAATGGATTGGCGCAAAGCCAGGCATTAATGTGCGGCAAATCACTCGACACGGTAGAAACAGAATTGCGCACTCAAGGTCTCGACGACACTGATATCGCGTTTCTGGCGCCTCATAAAGTGATTACCGGTAACCGTCCCAGCAATATCATCGCGATGGATTTGCTCACTCCCGCTACATTGGGTGCGTTGATTGCCCTGTATGAACACAAAGTGTATGTGCAGAGTGTTTTATGGAATATCAATCCATTTGACCAGTGGGGTGTCGAGTTGGGCAAACAACTATCCGGACCGATATTCGGCGCCCTCTCCGAAAAACAATTGTCGGGGGATGCGAGTGAACTAGACCTGTCCACTGCCGCTGTTATCGCTGATTACCACCACTTTTTATCCAAAAAGTGAAGTGGCGCACAATAGAACAAAGAACCGCTACGCGGAAAATGGCTTTTACAAGGACTATAGTGCAGTCGTACATATCAGCTGGGAGACTACCCCATGAAAGACAAGTTCATTGCCAAAGTGCCTGAGTCCTACATTCCTCACCCTCAACTGTCAGCACGCACACAATGGAGTAGTAGCTTTAACGTCGCCTGCTGGGTGAGACTGCAGCAACCACGCCCCTGCAAAATGAAGCTTGTAATCAAGTATGTGGATCAGGACAGCGAGACCAAACAGGTGATTGCCGACCAGGGCTCCAATGAGATGGGTGCAAGTATCCTGATGTCTGGTCTCATCACCATCCCGGCGGTCGGCAAGATTATTGATATGGGGGTTTATCTGGAAATACCCGAAAATTGCCCACCTTACGTGGTAGACGAATTGTTTGTGCAAAGTACAGACAAAGCTGCTGCCAAGGCGCCGAAACTGATTGCCGTTGTCTAACACTCCCGCACATCAAGACCAAGGGCAGCGGTATTAGCCGTCTGCCTGACGCACGTCCTGACTCCATGTATTTAGTGCCACGTCCAGCAATGACTCCGTAAAAGCTTCCCAGTCTTCCTGTTTATTTTTTAGCAGTGACTCTGGCACTGTCTCGAATTGCAGACCTGTCAGCCGGTTAATCCTTTGTAACTCGTCATGACTGCACCTGGCTCGCAACGCAGAAATCTTGTCTTCGGAACTCATGATGCCCCCTCCCGCAACACTGTGTAACTTTCTCTTGATACCAGAGTGCTTGCGAGATTCGTGCCAATTTTAAAGCATCATTAAAATCAACGTATTACGATTTTTTGAGCAATCAATAACTCGGCTAACAAGTGACCAAAAATGTCCGGCCAGGACAATTCTGATCAGCCATCCAACTTAATTTAGCCGTCTAACAATGCCAATAATTCGTCGCGACGCTGCAGCATCAGGGCAGTATTAGCCCGCGTCTCGACGTTCAACCGCACCACCGGCTCTGTATTCGACATGCGCACATTGAAGCGCCAGTCAGCAAACTCAAGGCTCAAACCATCGGTATTGTCTTCGGAGATAGCTTCAGCCAGATAATGGTTACGAACTTTGGCAATGGCCGCCTTGGGGTCTTCAATATGGCGATTGATTTCACCGCTAACGGGATAAGCCTGCATACGTTCATGCACCAGCTGCGACAGCGTTTTACCACTGCGACACACCAGTTCTGCCACCAGTAACCAGGGAATCATGCCCGAATCACAATAAGCGAAATCGCGGAAATAATGGTGCGCACTCATCTCGCCACCATAAACAGCATCTTCCTTACGCATGCGCTCCTTGATGAAAGCGTGGCCGGTTTTACTTTGCACGGCACGGCCACCAAACTCATCACACACTGCAATGGTATTCCAGGTTAAACGCGGGTCATGCACAATCGCAGCACCTTTGTTTTTTACCAGAAACGCTTCGGCCAACAATCCCACCAGATAATACCCTTCGACAAAACCACCGTTTTCATCAAAGAAAAAACAGCGATCAAAATCACCGTCCCATGCGATGCCAAGATCCGCTCCGGATTTTTTCAGCGCATCGATGGTCGGCGCGCGATTTTCTTCCAGCAGTGGATTCGGCACGCCGTTCGGAAAGGTACCGTCCGGGTTGTGGTGCACT
Organism: Pseudomonadales bacterium; assembly: GCA_035456205.1. Classification (GTDB taxonomy): domain Bacteria; phylum Pseudomonadota; class Gammaproteobacteria; order Pseudomonadales; family UBA7239; genus UBA7239. The sequence continues at coordinate 16,942 of DATIDQ010000137.1, read as the reverse complement.
TTGATAATGTCAAACGGCAAATGTTTTTCTATCTGGTCAACCACCAGGCCAGCACCGCCATTGCCGGCATTCATGACCAGTTTCAACGGTTTTAAAGCTGTGCGATCAACATAGGTCAACAAATGCTCGATATACGCCGGACGAGTGTCTTGCAATTGATAACTGCCCTGACGCGATGGCGCTGCAAATACCCCGCCCTCTGCCAGCGACTGTATTTCATTGAGGCCTGTATCACCACTGATCGGACGCGAACCTTCACGCACAAATTTCATGCCGTTGTAGTCCATCGGATTGTGGCTGGCTGTAACAGCAATACCGCCATCAACACCAAGATGAAACGTGGCAAAATAGATTTCTTCTGTACCACACAAACCGATATCAATAACGTCGGCACCCTGCTCACACAAACCGCGCACTAACGCTGCCGACAATTGCGGGCTGGACAAACGGATGTCATGCCCCACCACCACTGATTTTGCGCCCAGAAACTGCACAAATGCGCGACCAATACGGTAAGCAACATCTTCGTTGATCTGGTCCGGCACGCGGCCACGGACATCATAAGCCTTGAAGCAATCTATCTTTATCTGGGTCATCTGTTTCAGTCCGCGCGATCAGGCTTTGGGTTTGCGATAAATATTTTCGTAAACGTAATGCGTGGCTTCGACATAGCCTTCCACACTACCGCAATCATAACGCGTGCCTTTGAAACGATAAGCCAACACCGCGCCCTCTTGTGCTTGCTGCAACAATGCATCTGTCAGCTGTATTTCGCCACCTTTTCCTGGAGGGGTTTTTTCAAGGATATCGAAAATATCCGGCGTTAAAATATAACGCCCGATGATGGCCATATTGCTGGGCGCTTCAGCCAACTTGGGCTTTTCCACCATATTGGATACGCGAAAAATATTGTCTTTCAACTTTTCACCTTCGATGACACCGAATTTTTCAATGTCTTCTCCATCCACTTCCTGAATGGCAACAATGCTGCAACGAAATTGTTTATACAGCTTCACCATCTGTGCCATTACACCGGCGCCATCTGCAGCCGGCATGCACAAGTCATCCGACAAAATGACACCGAATGCATTTTGTCCGACCAGACGACGGCCAGTCAGGATCGCATGCCCCAGACCTTTCATCTCGCGTTGGCGTGTAAATGAAAACGAGCAGCTATCCATCACGTGGCGAATACTGTCGAGATATTTTTCTTTGCCGGTACCGGCAATCTGATGTTCCAGTTCATAGTTGAGATCAAAGTGATCTTCAATCGCACGTTTACCACGGCCAGTGACAAAACAGATTTCATCCAGACCAGCTTCCAATGCTTCTTCAACGCCGTATTGCACCAGCGGTTTGTTCACCACGGGCAACATTTCCTTGGGCATGGATTTTGTAGCAGGCAAAAAGCGTGTGCCGTAACCGGCAACAGGGAACAAGCATTTGTTGATCATGGGCAATCCTATTAGTGTGTAAAAAGGCCTGTCTGTGCGTAAATAAAAAAGCTCGATGAATAGAAAGTGACTGCGTCTGGCATTGCGGGCGCGAAACCCCAGCTTCGCGGTGCGTAAGGATACAGGATTATTCCCCTCCTACCATCCATACCAATCAAGCCGCTGCAAGGGTTTTTGCTGGACAAGTGCCCGCCAACCGCTAAAATCACGGACTTTTGTAAATAAGGATCGGGAATAGCGGCATGGCCAGACAGAGTTCCTTCAATCGCGATGAATTAGTAGCCTGCGGCAACGGCGAGTTATTTGGCCCGGGCAACGCGCGCCTCCCTGTTGCCAATATGTTGATGGTGGATCGCATTATTCATATCTCGGAAGAAGGCGGAAAATACGGCAAAGGTGAAATTATTGCTGAACTGGATATCCGGCCTGACCTGTGGTTTTTTGGTTGTCACTTTCTTTCAGATCCTGTGATGCCCGGCTGTCTCGGTCTGGATGCCATGTGGCAGTTAGTCGGTTTTTATCTGGGCTGGCGCGGTAATCCCGGACGCGGACGCGCGCTCGGCGCCGGCGAAGTGAAATTTACCGGCCAGGTTTTGCCTACAGCAAAAAAGGTGTCATACCATATTCACCTGAACCGAGTCATCGAACGCAAGCTGATCATGGGTGTCGCGGACGGCATCATGTCTGTTGACGGCAAAGAGGTGTATCACACCAGCGATCTTAAAGTCGGGCTGTTTACCAGCACTGACCACTTCTGAAACAGCGGGCTGCGACCCGCCCACACTCTTCAATAACAATCGTGCTATGCCATAATAACCAGAGTTACTTTTCCAGATGAGGTTTACAGTATGAGACGAGTCGTCGTCACCGGTTTAGGCATCACTTCCTGCCTCGGCAACAATGCCGCCGACGTCACTCAGTCTCTGCGCGAAGGCCGCTCTGGCATTCGCTTCAACGAAACCTATCGCGATCTGGGTTTTCGCAGCCACGTATCCGGCTCGGTGCACCTGAATCTCAGTGAATTGATTGATCGCAAAATATTGCGCTTTATGGGCGACGCCGCTGCCTTTGCTTATCTCGCCATGCAACAAGCCATTGCCGATGCCGGTCTGGAAGCACAGGAAGTCTCCAATCCTCGCGCTGGTCTTATCATGGGTTCCGGTGGCGCATCATCCTCCAATCAGGTGGAAGCTGCCGACATCCTGCGCAGTAAAGGCCTCAAACGCGTTGGCCCGTACCGCGTCACCCAGACGATGGGATCAACAGTTTCAGCTTGTCTCGCCACGCCATTCCAGATCAAGGGCGTGAACTATTCCATTTCATCTGCCTGCGCCACCAGCGCACACTGCATTGGTAATGCAATGGAGTTGATACAACTCGGCAAACAGGATGTGATCTTTGCTGGCGGGGGTGAAGAAGAACACTGGTCACTGTCCTGCCTGTTTGATGCAATGGGCGCACTGTCCACCCAGTACAACGACACCCCGGAAAAAGCATCGCGCGCTTACGACGCAAACCGCGACGGTTTTGTTATCGCAGGCGGCGGTGGCTGTCTGGTGCTGGAAGAATACGAACACGCCAAAGCGCGTGGCGCAAAAATCTATGCCGAACTGGTGGGCTACGGTGCCACGTCCGACGGCTACGACATGGTGGCTCCATCCGGTGAAGGCGCTACGCGTTGCATGCAACAAGCCATGACCACCGTCAGCGGCAATATCGATTACATCAACGCCCACGGCACCAGCACACCTGTAGGTGACCTGGCCGAACTGAAAGCCGTCAAAGCTGCATTCGGTGATGCCATTCCACGCATCAGTTCAACCAAATCGCTCTCTGGCCACTCACTCGGCGCAGCCGGCGTGCAGGAAGCTATCTATTCATTGTTGATGCAGCAAAACAACTTTATTGCCGCTTCCGCCAATATCGACACACTGGATCCAGAGGCCGAAGGCATGCCGGTTGTGCGCCAGCGCATCGACAATGTGAATCTACAGCGCGTCATGTCCAACAGCTTCGGCTTCGGCGGCACAAACGCAACGCTGGTCTTCCAGAAAATCTGACCGGCTTCACTCTGCCTGCTTTGTATGATTTCTTTGTGTGATCCTGCACACAAGTAAAATATTCCTGCATGCTATTATTGATACGAGTGATCGATAATGGAGAACCGTGTCATGACAGACAGCAGCGCAGTGGAATACTGCCCGATTAGCGTAGCACGCGCCGAATGGACCGATGAGCGGGATGCCATTCTTTCCCAAAGACAGCATTTTTTACCCGACATGGAAACCGAACATGTCTATGACACCAGCTCGCAACATTTTTTTGCCCGCATCAACGATGCCATAGTCGGTTATTTGTGCATCGATCCTGATGGCCACATCAGCTGGGCATCAACCTCTCGTGATCACGCCAATGACATTGCCGACGCACTGCTGCGCTTTGCTGTGCTGGATGCGCCCAAACGCGGCTTATCACAATTGTCCGCACCCGCTGCGCATCCCTGGAAAGAAGCACTGCTCAAACTCGGTTTCTCCACCCTCAACAGTGTTAACGACAATATCCTGACGCTTTTTTTACCACCAGACCGCAGTTTTATCGCGAGCGGCTCTGATCTTGTTCGTCTGGAGCAGGTGGATGCGTTTCAACAATTTGCTGTGCAACTGGCAAAGCAGGCACGATTTTCTATCATTATTTTCAGCGAAGATCTGGAAGCGTGGTTATATGACAACGAGAAGTTTTCTGACGCATTGATGGAACTGGTACAGCGCAGCCACAACAGCAGTGTACGTTTTCTTATACGCGATACAAAAACTTTGCTGGAACGAGGGCATATCCTGTTACGCATCAGTCAGCGCGCATCAGACAAAATCCAGATCCGGAAATTGCCAACCATACTGTCTGAAAAATATCCTAATTATATGATTGTTGACGATAACGCTCTATTGTTCCGACAGGATCCGCAAGTGATACAGGGCATCGGCTATACCGATTACCGGGCACGAGTGAAACCACTGCTGGAAGAATTCAAGTTACTGTGGTCTCGCTCCACTTCAGATCCAGACTTGCGCCAACTCACACTCTGATTCAGCATGAAACGTCTGCAAATATTTTTTATTGCCCTGTTGACTTGCAGTTTTTTTCACGTTGGGACTGCGAATGCAGATAAAAATATTGTTCAGGTTTACTCACTGAAACATCAGCTGGCTGAATCCTTGTTGCCAACACTGAATAGCACGCTGTTGCCAGACGAAAGCATCAATGCCTATAACAATGAGCTGGTGGTGAATGCCTCCCCGGCCAGCCAGCAAAAAGTTGAACAACTCTTACAAACGCTGGATACACCTTTGCGCAATGTCCAGATCAGTGTTCGCAACAACAACACTGGCAACAGCATCAATAACAACACCGGTGTCAGCGGCGTCATTCACACGGGTGAAGTGTATCTGGGTGCCGGCGGCCCGGTTTATCGTGAAAAAAATAATCAGGAGCGGCGTGGAAGCGATGGCGGTATTGTTATCCAGAGCGACGGCGCACGTATACACAGCAATCATGAAGTACGCCAGACCTCTACACAACAGGAACAAAAACTACGTGCGATTGAAGGATCTCCCGCCTGGATCAGTACCGGCCAAGCCATTCCGTATCGCAGTACAGACCGATGGGGAAATACCACCACGGAATACCAGAACGCTGACCGTGGATTCTATGTCACTGCACGTATTATTGGTGACAGAGTGCAACTGGATATTTCAACCAGCAATGACAAACTGAGCGAGGATCCACATAAAAGTCGCCGCGGTGTTATTGATACCGAGCGCGTGCAAACGACAGTAAGTGGCACGGTTGGCGATTGGATTCCTCTCGGTGGAATCCATTTGCAAGACAACTCGGACAACCGCAGTTACAACAACAGAAGCTATAACGACAGCAATTCGATAGGCGATATTTCAGTGCGCGTCATCCCGCTTGATTGATTTTCTCGGAGGCGGACTATCGTCTTTTTCAAGCCCGTGCACCCACTTCTGCGTAGCAAACAACAGTAACAAGATGATGCAAGCCATGAACCACACGACACCCTGTGCGTATGCACGATTCTCTGCGTGCATCAAATTGGGCAATACAACATGCAGAATATCCAGAACCATAAAGACCACACCGGTCATGAACGTCAACAGCACTGCATACTCTGCTTCGCGCCAACCGCTGATCAGAAACACCATGATGGGCGAACAAAATAGCAGCGGGATAACAGGCGAACTCCATCCACCCGTCATTGCCGTGGATACGATCATTGCCAAAAAAAATGTAATCGAATAAGCGATGCTAGTGACATACAAATTGGCAGATGCCTGGAACAGCATATGCTGGATAACCAACAACACAATAATGCCAATCAAGCTGGCTATTGCGGGAGTAAAATCGTACTGGGTAAAAAAATGCAGCGCCAACACCAACGCCAGAGTGACGACAGGCGTTGCAATAGAAAAGCCGAGTACCGCCACCAGAGTACGGGCGCGCGCTATCGTTGCAGGATCCGGGCTGGTTCGCCAAATGCTGTAAGGAATAAAGTTATCAACCAGATCAGCTAGCCATCGGTTAGACATTTCGCCCTCCTTTATTTTTCGTGTCAGCCATGACACACCGGCACGCATCATAGCAAAACAGGTAAGCAGCAACGAGCCACGGCTGACCGCTATAATAGCCGTCCATTGCTTTCCCGGATCCGGGTTCGAGAACATGACATGACAGCCGCATCCCAACACCACACCAATGTCGACCCGGCCGAAATAGCCAAATTCGAGGCACTTGCCAATCGTTGGTGGGATCCAACCAGCGAATTCAAACCGCTGCACGAAATCAATCCATTGCGCAGTAACTACATTGACGAACGCGCAAAACTGGCCGGCAAAACGGTGCTGGATGTCGGTTGTGGCGGAGGCCTGCTCTCTGAAGCCATGGCACAGCGTGGCGCGATAGTCACCGGCATCGACATGGGACAAGCGCCGCTATCGGTGGCTCGCCTGCATGCGCTCGAAAGCGGCGTGACGGTTGACTACCGACAAGTGCCGGCCGAGCAACTGGCTGCTGAACGCCCTGCTCATTACGATATCGTCACCTGCCTCGAAATGCTGGAGCACGTGCCCGACCCGGCTGCCATTATTCAAGCCTGTGCAGATCTGGCCAAACCCGGCGCCCACCTGTTTTTTTCCACCATCAACCGCAACCCTAAATCCTATTTACTGGCGATTGTCGGTGCCGAGTACCTTCTGAAAATGTTGCCCAAAGGTACGCATGAATACAGCAAGTTTATCCGCCCGGCCGAGTTGGCAGGCTGGGTCCGCGCTGCCGGGCTAACGTTAGAAAACATTACAGGAATGATTTATAACCCGTTGATTAAAAAGTATTCCATGTCTGCAACGGATGTCGACGTGAACTACATCATTCACGTGAAGAAACCCAACTAATTCGCTGATAGTAACAATATGGCCTTGAAAGCAGTTCTATTTGATCTGGATGGCACGCTGCTCGACACAGCACCGGATTTCATTATCTGTGTTAACCGTCTACGCCAGAATCATGACCAGCCACCGTTGGCAGACAAGGTGATCCGGGCGGAAGTGTCCAATGGCGCACGCGCCATGACGCGACTGGCATCCGGGCTCGCTGAGGGCGATCCGGCGCTGGAAGCCCTCAACTGTGAACTATTGGCGATCTACCGGGAGATACTTGGCCAGCACAGCGTCCTGTTTCCGGGGATGGCCGACAGCCTGCGCTGGATTGAAGCACAGGGCCTGCAATGGGGGATCGTCACTAACAAACCGAGTCGCTTTACGCTACCGCTGCTCGAGAAACTGTCGCTGCCTTTTACAGCCAGCAGCGTGGTGTGCCCGGATCATGTCAGCCGCAGCAAACCCGACCCTGAACCCATGTTACTAGCCTGTAACCAATGCGGATGCGAGCCGGCAGAAGCCATTTATCTCGGTGATCATATCCGCGATATTGAAGCCGGGCGCGCCGCCGGGATGTTGACTGCCGGCTGCGACTGGGGCTATATCCATCCGGAAGAAGATATTGCCGGTTGGGGAGCGGATCATCGCATTGCCACTCCCTACGATATTCCTGACTTGATCAAAACTTTTATATAAACCCACTGACCGAGCCGGCTTTCCAATGAAAGAGATCAAGCCAATGAAAGAGATCAAAACCTTGCCAGCGGACTACCAGGCCTCTGAAAAACTGCTCGAAGGCCGGGTGATTCTGGTCACCGGCGCAGGAGACGGCATTGGCCGTGCGGCGGCACGCAGTTTTGCGGCTCATGGCGCCACCGTCATTCTGCTCGGTAAAACCGCCGGCAAGCTGGAACAGGTGTATGACGAGATTGTCGCAGCCAACCATCCAGAGCCGCTGATCCTGACGCTGGATCTGCAATACCTCACGCCGGATAGCGCCAAGGCACTGGCCGAGACCATCGAGCAGGAACTGGGACGCCTGGATGGTTTATTGCACAACGCCGCCCTGCTCGGCTCCGTCACACCGGTTGCCAATTACAGCCCTGAGCGCTGGCAGCAAGTCATGCAGGTGAATGTGCATGCTGCCTTCCTGTTGACCCAGACTTTGATGCCGCTGCTCAGCCAGGCACCGGATGCCAGTATCGTGTTCACGACATCATCCGTAGGCCGTCAGGGACGCGCCTTCTGGGGTGCCTATGCCGTGAGTAAATTTGCCGTTGAAGGTTTGATGGAAACACTGGCCGACGAACTGGAAGAAGTCACAGCCGTGCGCGTGAATGCGATCAACCCCGGAGCTACCCGCACCCGGATGCGTGCTGCAGCCTACCCCGGCGAGAACCCGGATACCCGCCCGACTGCCGATAGCCTGATGCCGCTGTACCTGTATTTGATGGGACCAGACAGTATCGGCGTGAGCGGTAGTAGTTTTGATGCGCAACCCGTCACCACGCTCGCATAAGGAATGCCGTATGAAAATCATGTTGGCGGCTTTACTCATACTGATCAGCTGCACTGCCACCGCAGAAATTTATAAATGGACAGACAAAAATGGCGTTGCGCATTACGAAGACCAGCAACCGGAAAAAAACAACACCGCCGCCCAGGTGGAAACCGTCACACTAAAACCCATCCAGCCACTGGAGCCGATCAAAACAACCAATACCAATAACGAAGATGAGGGATGGCTAGCACAATGGATGAACTTAACATACTGGATGAACAAAGCCGCCATTCTGAAAACAGATATCCAGCAGCGCCTCCAACAATTGGGCTTTTTAACACCCGTGATCACCAATGAAACCATTGCAGAAAATCAAAACACTGCAACGAATAAAGCACCCGCCAAACCTAACAATGTAGTCGAAATCTATACCGCAGCCTGGTGCGGTGTTTGCAAAAAAGCCAAGCGCTGGCTGAATGATCGCAACATTGCATACAAAGAATATGATATAGAAAAAGATTCCAGAGCGGCTGCACGCATGCAGAAACTGGGTGGTAGCAACAGCATACCTTTCGCGGTTATCAACGGAAAACCCGTTCAGGGATTCAGCCCTGATTCGTATCAGGCAGCCATATACCAATGAAATGGCTGCTGGCAGCATTCTGGGTAGCGCTAGCAGTCATTTTTTTTGCGTTACGCTTTGATGCCAGCGAGCGCACTTATTTTCAGATTGATGATCAGGTTGTCGTCTGGTTAGTGGATGACGCCGTCAATAAAAACAACTGGCAACCAGACTGGTATCGCGCTGGTGAAGAAAACAAAAAAACAACAGACAAGGATTACGCTGCCGCAAGAGCAGCCAACCACGATCTCCCACACGACCATCACTATAACTTCAGCGCACATATACTGCTGTCTGCCGCCATCATCAAACCCTTGCGCCTCCTTGGCCTCGATACACCCACGATTGCATTACTGCATCACATAGCATTGATGTGGGATACGCTGAGTCTACTATTATTGATCGCTACCGCACGACGACTGGGCGGGCAACGATTGGATGGACAAGCGCTGGCACTGTGCAGCGCAATGATTTACACCGTTTTCCCGCTTGCCGTGCAAGGCAGCCATTACGCACGTCCCGATGCATTACTCACTGCAATGGGCAGCGCTGTGCTGTGGCTTGCACTACAGAAAACCACCTTACAGCACTGGCGCTGGTTGTTGGCGAATGGGGTTTTTATTGGCGTGGCTGTAGGCGGCAAAGCCAGTCAATTGATGTTGGGAATGTATCCTGCATTGGCCAGCAGTGTTGTCCTGTTAAATCCACAAAACCGGAAAAGCAAAACGTTTTTATCCATCACGCTGGATGGCGTAGTGTTACTCTCTGTGATTGCCGCCGTGTTAGCGCTGATGTTTTTTATCGGCAATATAACAGCACAGGATTTCTGGCTCAGCGTGCAAAGTATCCAGCTGTATTATCAACACCCCAACCCACCCGACACACTGGAGCATTACAGCTTCGGCGCACAGTTATTCAAAATCCTGCACTATTTTTACGCCACACTGGGTTGGCCGCTGGTGTTAGCTATCATTGCCGGCGCTATTTTCCTGACACGCAAGGCAGATAAACTGCCTCTGTTACTGCTTACCGTACCGCCAGTATTTTTTATCCTGTATTTTGCCAGCTTACCGGCTTTTTTTGATCGCAGTTTCTGCGCGCTGGCCGCAGGCATCGTATTACTGGCTGCTATCGGCATCACCAACACAATTAACTCGATACTGTCACTGCCTGCAAAATGTTTTTTTATTGTGGCCACCACTGCATTGGCTTGCTGGAAACCCGTCGTTATCCAATACCATCTGCAAACCGATCACCTGCGCTCACATCACAATGACAACCGGTTGGCATTCCAGCAACAATTGAAGCAGGACTGGTCGCAAAAAACCGGGGTGGAGTATTGGTTAAAAAATATTAGCGCCCTCGATCTGTTTTCACAGACTCTGCCCGAAAAACCACCGAAAAATCCACGCATCTATGTCGCTGAAGACATGAATGACTGGAACTCACGCGACTATCTGCAGAAATTACGCAACAACGGCTTTGTGCAGATTGCAGAATTTGAAGGTGATTTTGCAGATATGCCCACCAACAGCCTGATCACCGTGCATGAAGCGGCACGCTTTGTGTATTTTGTACGCCAGGATGACATGCCCGCTCAGGAGCAGCACTGATATAGCTAATAACCTGAAAGCATAAGCTTACTAACAAATGATCCTTTTGTTATATCAGCTCGATTGTTAGCATAACCGGCTGATTTTCTACCTTTTTCTGGCCACCACCACCAAAGGCGCCTGCATGCAATTTGAACTGCTCGGTTTCCATATTGAACTCGTCTATATCCTGTCTGGCCTGACTGTCGGCTTTATCGTCGGCATGACCGGCGTGGGCGGCGGCAGCCTGATGACCCCGATCCTGCTCTACTTTGGCATCTCGCCTACTACCGCTGTCGGCACGGATTTGTTGTACGCAGCCATCACCAAATCCGGCGGCATCTTTGTCCACCAGAAAAAAGGCAATATCGACTGGCGTATCACCGGTCTGTTGGCGCTCGGCAGTTTGCCGGCGGCAGCGCTGACACTGTTAGTCATGCACTTCGCCGGTTTTGACAGCAAGAACGTCAACAGCACCATCAAAATTGCTCTTGGCATCACACTAATGCTCACCGCACTCGCCATCGTACTGAAACAACAATTGCTGGACTGGAGTCACCGCAACGACGCCATTTTTACCCGCATGACACATCAGCAACGTGAAATCGCCGCCGTGATTACCGGTGTGGTTCTCGGTGTGACGGTGACCATCACATCGATCGGTGCAGGTGCACTCGGCACTGTAGCCCTGTTTTTAATCTATCCGATTTTGCCAGTGCCACGTCTGGTAGGTACTGAAATTGCACACGCTGTACCACTGACATTATTGGCTGGATTGGGGCACGCAGGCCTTGGCAATGTGAACTGGGATTTGCTGGTCAATTTGCTGCTGGGTTCACTACCCGGTATTTATATTGGCAGCCACTTACCTACCTCCGTGCCGGAAAAGATATTGCGCCCGATACTCTCCACCATCATGGTGTTGGTGGGTATAAAACTGGTGATGACGTAAAATTGAGAGTACCGTCATTTCAAGCACATTGAATTAACAGGACTCTCGCCATGCCATCCATGCTCGAACAACTGCGCGCTTACTCTGAAGTGGTAGCCGACACCGGTGATATCGATGCCATTACCAAATACCAACCGCTGGATGCCACCACTAACCCGTCACTGCTATTGAAAGCAGCAGCCCTGCCGGGCTACGCACCACTGATTGAAGAGAGCCTCGCGTGGGCCAAAGAAAAGAAAGTTGATGCAGAAAAAACTGCAGCACTCGCAGCGGTTGTGCTCGCCGTAAAAGCCGGTTGTGAAATCAGCAAACGCATTCGCGGTCGCGTGTCGACAGAAGTGGATGCACGCATGTCTTTCGATACTGAAGCTACCATCGAACGCGCACGTTTGCTCATTCATTTGTACGAACAACACGGCGTATCGCGTGATCGCGTGCTGATCAAAATCGCATCCACCTGGGAAGGGATTCAAGCCGCACGCATACTGGAACGCGACAATATCCAGTGCAATCTCACACTGCTGTTTTCCTTTGCACAAGCGCGTGCCTGCGCTGAAGCCAATTGTTTCCTGATCTCGCCATTTGTGGGCCGCGTACTGGACTGGCACATCAAACAATCCATTTCAAAAGACGCAGACGTAAAAAGTTTTGTACCGGCAGAAGAACCGGGCGTGGCTCTGGTCAAACAGATTTACCAGCACTACAAACAACACGGCTTCAGCACCGTGGTGATGGCGGCCAGTTTTCGTAACAGCGGAGAAATTCTTGCGCTGGCTGGCAGTGATCGTCTCACCATCAGCCCTGCCCTGTTGGAAGAACTGAATAATGCGCAAGGCACACTCGCACGGCAGTTGCTTACACCGGAGAAACAGCTTCCAAAACCGGCAGCGCTGGATGAAAAAACTTTTCGCTGGATGATGAACCAGGATGCCATGGCAACAGACAAACTGGCCGAAGGCATACGCCTGTTTACTGCAGACCAGATAGCACTGGAAAAATTACTTGTTAACGCCCTTTAACCCCGCCGAACCACAACATCGCGCAGCACGGCAACGCGCCAAAAAACTGTGTATGCAGTTGAATACATTTCGCGTGGATCAAACTAAAGCGCGCCAACCCGTTTATCAGGAATTATTCGGCAGCATTGGCAGCGCTTTTATCGAGCCGGATTTTTTCTGCGATTACGGCTACAACATTTTTATTGGCGAGAATTTCTTTGCCAACCATCACTGCATCATGCTGGATGCCGCAACCATCACTATTGGTGATCGCGTTTTACTCGGGCCATCCGTGCATCTCTACACCACCACACACCCACTGGATGCACACGAACGCGCCAGCGGCATGCAACTCACTGCACCGATTGTGATTGAAGATGATTGCTGGATAGGCGGCAACAGCGTGATCATGCCCGGCGTGACTATCGGCAAAGGCGCAGTGATCGGTGCAGGCAGCGTGGTGACAAAATCCATTCCGGCTGGCGCAGTCGCTTTCGGGAATCCCTGCAAAATTCATTCTCAGTAGGAACACCACTCGCGCCAAAATTCGCTTAGAAATACTTCTGACAATCCATAGATTGATGCAAAACACGAACAACAGCGACGCCAGAATTAGATGGCTTATAAAAAACAACATGAGATGCCACAGTAAACGCACGAAACTCAGGGCGGATGTCACTGCAGTCACGGCCTAACAATGGATTTTCAGCTAGTGTCAAAAATGCCGTGCTAATTTCCCGAATGTATTCATCAGCACGTGTATTTCCCCAATGCTCAATACTGTACTGGTAGATATTTTCCAAATCTTCTTCGGCCTTAGGACGAAGCTTAAAGGTTTTTACCGACACGCTTTGTTTTCATCCTTGAAAGAAATTTATCGACATCCCAGTCCACCAACACACCGCTGTTTTCGCCCTCATCCAGAAGAGCTCTTAACTGCTGTAACTTCGAGGTAGCAGCCTGCTCTTGCAGCAAACGTAGACCAGCCCGCACAACCTCACTGGTTGTCTTGTAACTGCCTGCTTCTACCAGACCGTCTACAAATCCACCCAGCTCTTTACCTGGATCAATGGTAATTGTGCGCGCCATACCAGCCCCAAATGTAAGAATATTACTTACAAACAGTATATAACCTGCCCAATGGTATTCAAGGGCTTTGCACATAAAAAAACCCGCTTCGCGCGGGTTTTTTTATTCACAAATGACAACCAATCGTCACGGTGTTGGCACCACAACATTAAAGTTGTTATTCACTTCCGTCGAGCTACCACCTTTGTAGATGTTATCCACTTCTTTAACCTGAATTGCATCTTGTGTCGTCAGGTTCAACAATTGCAGCGTAGGCAACAACTCATCCACTACACGGTTCCAGCGTGAAAGATCCGTCGGTGCAACGTACACCACATCTTGCGGTTGCAACTGGAAACGGTTGGCAAGAATAAAACCCGTCGGCGATTTGGCATTAAGCTGGTAGATTTTCGCCGTCTCTTTACTGAAATCACCATTCTGGCCGCGAATAACAAATACCGATTCACCGTTGGCAGTGCGCTGGTCCAGACCGCCCACTGTTGTCAGAGCATCTGTCAGACTCACAGTATCCGCATGGAAACGCAGGGCAACCGGCGCTTTCACTTCACCCATCATGAATACTTTTTTCTGATCGTTGTAATCCAGATGCAAGGTATCGCCATTTTTCATGTAGATACGGCTGGCGTAGTCAGATTCCTTGTTGATGGCGTAAATATTCAACAAGTACTCATGCCCGCCACGTACAAACTTGAGGTGAGAGAGATCACCTTGTGTGCGGCCATCGGTATCATCGCCCAGCGCACCAGCGGCTCCGAGAATTTCGGCCAACGTAGTCGGTTTGGAATTCAATATCACCGGCGAGCCGTTTCTGAATGCGCCAGACAGGTACACACGCTGGCTGGAATAACGAATCACTGCCACGTCCAGTTGCGGGTTGTCGATGTACTTGGCCAGCTCCTTTGTCATGTGAGCAGCCAGCCCTTCAATAGTCATGCCTGCAGCGTGAATATTGCCAATGTACGGGAAGAAAAATTCACCATTCGGGCGCACCAGACGACCGTTAGATTCAATCTGCTGCTGGTTGCCGGATGGCACCGTGAGTTCAGGGTGATCCCACACTGTGACATACAAAACATCAGAAGGGCCGATCACATAGGAGGGCGGCTGGTAATCCAGCAACTCTTTCGGCACCACAACCGGCGGGCGATTTTTTTCCTCATCCATAATCAGCTGCGGCGTGATCGGCATCAGTTTGACGCCCACATCCTGCGCCTTGCCATTACTCAACTCACCCCCACTCATGTAATTACCGGGAGCGAGGAAGCAGCCTGTCAGGAAAAACACCGGGCTCACAACAGCCATGGACCGCAGAAAAACAGAATTCAATACCATGTCTTTACGCACACCTAATAAAAAAACAAGCTATTCGGCCAGCATACTGGATCACAGGCAACACCAGCAAGCACTAGTACTGTTTTTACCTTTACATATCAGAGAATTACCTGAAAAAAGCAAACAATTTGTTAATTTGATTTTACGATTTGCAAATATATTTACCGACACCTAGAATCAGCCAGAGACACAAGAACGTGCATGCGTCACATTTTGCAGGTCGAGTAGTAGGCAAATGAAAACATCAGTCATGGAGCAAGTATGCCATTTAAATCCGGATTTCTGAGTAACCATTCGCGGCTCTTCGAAAACCTGAACCGGGGACTGGATGTCGGCATGTTGGGCAGTTCACTGTGGCTTTGCCATCTCTATTACAACGCTGACTGGGGTGCAGCCAGCTGGATCACCCTGCTGTTGGCGCTCGCCTACTACCGCTTAAGTTCCATGGTCACCGGCCTGTACACCTCCCAGCGCAGCTACAGCACCATCAAACACATGGTCAATGTACTCACCGTGGTGCTGCTCACCTTTGCACTGCTAGCCATCACATCAGCCATGAGCAACACCATGCACCATCTGGTAGGCCGGCCTTTCTTGCTGCGCTGGCTGGTAGTCAGCGCCACTTTCCTGTGTATCTGCCGGCTATCCATGCGCCAGGTACTGATCTGGCTGCGCCGCAGGGGTTACAACATCCGCCGGGTAGCCATTGCCGGCTGTAGCGCAGCAGCCCAGGCACTGACCGAAAGAATTATCGGCAGCCCGTGGATGGGGCTGGTGATCGATGGTCATTACGACAACCGCTACGGCAACCCGGCGGCCGAACCTTGCGAGAATGGCCCGCTAAAAGGAGACCTGCATGATCTGGTTGAGAGCGCTCGATCCGGGGTAATCGATCAGGTATTTATCGCCCTGCCCATGCAGCAATCAGAAGAAATCCGCCGGCTGGTCAACTCACTCTCGGATTCCGCCGCCACCGTATTCATCATCCCCGATGTATTCACATTCGAGTTGCTGAATGCACGGCAAACCAGCATCAACGGGCTGCCCGCTATCAGCATTTACGATTCTCCGTTCAGTGTTGGCGATACGCTACTCAAGCGCGGTTTCGATCTGGTGGGCAGTCTGGCCATACTCACGGTGATTGC
This sequence comes from Pseudomonadales bacterium, assembly GCA_035456205.1. Classification (GTDB taxonomy): domain Bacteria; phylum Pseudomonadota; class Gammaproteobacteria; order Pseudomonadales; family UBA7239; genus UBA7239. The sequence goes on along the minus strand of DATIDQ010000137.1, from coordinate 807 downwards.
TGTGCCGATGTTGGCTATCGCCTGCGCCGTAAAACTCACATCGCCCGGCCCGGCTATTTTCCGGCAACGCCGTTACGGTCTGGATGGCAAGCCTATTGATGTGTGGAAGTTCCGCAGCATGACGGTGATGGACAATGGCAAAAAAGTAAAACAAGCCACGCGGGATGATGCACGTCTCACGCCCATCGGCGGCTTCCTACGTCGCACTTCGCTGGATGAGTTGCCGCAATTTTTCAATGTGATTCAGGGCAGCATGTCCATCGTCGGTCCACGGCCGCACGCCATTGCCCACAACGAGGAATACCGCAAACTCATCAAGGGTTACATGCTGCGACACAAGGTCAAACCCGGCATTACCGGCTGGGCGCAGATCAATGGCTGGCGCGGCGAAACAGATACGCTAGAGAAAATGAAGAAACGCGTGGAGTTTGATCTGGATTACATCCGCAACTGGAATGTATGGCTAGATGTGAAGATTGTTTTTCTTACTATCTTCAAAGGTTTTACAAACAAGAATGCTTATTAGTCACCCTGCATCAACCTACAATTCACACCCAACAAAGCCAAAATATAAAATTTTTGGCTCATTCATGAGCAGAGGTACAAAGCTGATATTTTTTTTCCTCAATCCCAGTCAGCTTAGCCTTATCTGGAATCAAAGCATTTATTACGGCTCTACGCCAACACTTATTTGTTGAATCATATGCCCTAAAATCACTTCTAAACTGCCAATATGCCCAGCTAAAACCTGCTTTATTAGCCTCTTGCCGAACAGTTGAGATCCACGCTTGAGTCGAGGGCTCATCT
>DATIDQ010000136.1:0-25098 GCA_035456205.1 Pseudomonadales bacterium | reverse complement strand
ATTATGACGGCGACTGGTTGAAAGCACTGGCAGCCTACAACGCCGGCTGGGGCACGATAGATCGCGCTGTAGAAAAAAACCGCAGCAGAGGGTTACCCACAGATTACTGGAATCTGGATGTGCCAGATGAAACAAAAGCCTACGTACCTAAACTGCTGGCACTGGCCCAAATCAGCAAAAACCCGGAGGTTTACAACGTGGAGTGGGCCTATATCCCCGACCTGCCCTATTTTGCCGAGGTACGTTTTGCCGGCCAGATGGATGTGGCATTCGCCGCTGACATGGCTGATGTAGATAGCGATGAACTGTACCAGCTGAACCCCGGCATCAGCCGTTGGGCAACACCTCCAGGCGGGCCATATCGCCTGTTGGTACCTATTGATCAGGCCAATGCGCTGCAGGAACGTATTGCCAACATGCGTAGCGGTGAGCTCATGCCCACACCGGCCTCCTCTTACGAAAATACAGCGAACCCCAGAGTTCAGGAAATGGAGGAAAAAACATCCAGATCTTCCTCTGCCAAATCGTCCAGATCTTCCAGATCCTCATCATCCGTTGCAGCAGTTAGCAATCGAAGCTATGTGGTTAAACCGGGCGACACCTTGTGGTCAGTCGCTAAAAAATCGGACATGAGTGCAGACGCATTGCGCAAACTGAACAATCTGGGCAAAAACGATTCACTGAAACCCGGACAAAAACTGACACTGCCTGGCAGCACAGTGGCGAGTACAAAAAACACAGCGTCCAGTACAAAAAATACAACATCTAATACAAAAACATCCGGCTCCAGCGCAAGAGTCAGCCAAACCTTTGCGCCACCAAGCAGCACAACCATATCAAACAACAGCAAGGGTAAAGTCTCTTACACAGTAAAAAGTGGCGACACACTGATGGGCATCGCTCGCAAATACAAACTCAACGTCAATGACATTGCCCGCTGGAATGGCATGAGCAAAAACCAGACAGCACTAAAACCCGGGCAGACTCTGACACTGCAACTCGACAGCAAACACTGACAGTAAAACAAGCACCAAAACATGAAAGACGATTTGCGGCCTTATTGGGTCAAGAAAAATTATTTACGATTCCGGCATTGGTATACCGAATTTTTTTTGCGCCCGGAATTTGAGCAACTGGGTGATTACCACACGTTTATGAAGCCGTGGCATACCGTAGTCTCCGGCCCCAATATCCGCCTTGGTCACTCGGCCACCGTAGTAGCAGAACCCGACAACCATGTACGCATCGGCGTGTGGGGACGCGAACCCGGTTCAGGCAGCATCACGATTGGCGATGCAGTCATGATTTCACCCGGCGTGCGCATCAGCGCATCAGATAACATCACGATTGGCGATGGCTGCATGATGGCCAACGGCGTGTACATTACCGACTGCGACTGGCACGGCATCTACGACCGGATGAATCGCGATCCCGAACCCAGACCCGTCATCATTGGCAATAATGTATGGATTGGCGATCGCGCCACTGTGCTGAAGGGCGTGACCATTGGCGACAACAGTGTTGTTGCAGCCTGCAGCGTCGTCACAAAAGATATTCCTGCAAATGTAGTGGTGGCAGGCAATCCTGCGCGCATAGTAAAAGAGCTGGACGCTACGAAAGATTTTTATACCCGCACCCTGTTCTATGCCAATCCTGCTGCACTCGCTAAACAGTTTGATGATATCGACCGCATGGTACTTAGCAGCAATACGCTCTGGCGCTGGCTGAAATATCTGTTAACCCGGCGTTAGCACTTCGCCATCAAACACAACTCCCGCCCAACCGTCTCGCATGAAATGGCGGATATTGGCGTGATCGTTGCCATCAGGATTACCCAACACATCTTCACGATAAAACCTACCGAAGCAATGCAGCGTTTCTTTTTCATCGAGACGATGTAAACGTGCAAATGCAAAAATCCGGCATGACCCCTCGTTCTGGCCCGCTTCATTGATAACGCAAGTTTCACCCAGCCCGTTACTGAAACGTGTTGGTGTGTACTGGTAACAATCCTTGATAGTGGCGATCACTTCATCAAAACTGACGCCCTCCGGATTCTGGTGAATTTTTTGCAACAATATCTGTAAAGACGGCTCAACACTCATATTTATTTTGCCAGTTCTTGATAACGTTTTGACAATGCTGCGTACAAATCATCCTTGAATGTCGCACTGTTTGTATCCAGTTCAGCGACCAGCTCCACCAGATGCTCATTATCTTCACGCCCAGACCAGTTCTTGATATAACTGCCATCTTTATAACCGTGATCCTGCCGGAAAAAATTCAACACATTTTTTCCAACATAGCCGCAATACAACGCATCAAAATCCAGCTCGGCAGCCGCCATCAAATGTGCGAAAGCCGTGAGGTCAAATGCGCGTTGATTCAGTGTGACCTGTACAAAGGTTTCGAGCGCCATGCGAAATTCCTGCACAGCGTAGGTTTCACGCAATGCCATTTCCAGTGTTTCCGCCAATACATCAACAGATTCGTGTTGCATCAGCAAATCACTCAGGCCAAAGTGCCAGATATCAATCAATTCCAGCTTGACCTGCTCTACATCCGGTTGCTGTTTTTTCCACCATTTCCAACCGTAGTGGTCCATCAATTCCGCGCACTCAACCCAGATAGCGCGATACCACTCATAGCCTTGTTCGCGCCATGCCGGATGCACTTTGTTGTTCATACTGTCTTGCAATGTCAGCATGGTTAAAATCTGCGCTTGCATGCCTTTTTTCACTTTATGATTGCCTCCGCTTTTCTGTCATGGGGCGCATGGTAACATGCGCTCTGATGACATCCCCGCCTCGGAGGCACCTCATGATGCAAAACCGCAACCTGCTGGAACCGATTTCAACACTGGTCGCGCTGGGTCTGCTGATTGGTGGTTGCGTCATGATCTTGCTGCCGTTTGCTTCCGCATTGGTGTGGGCCGCTATTTTTGTCTTCTCCACCCGCCATTTTTTCTGGCGCGTCAACGCCGCACTGGGTGAGCGCAGCTGGCTGTCAGCCTCCATTTTCGTGATGTTGATATTGGGATTGCTCGTACTGCCACTGTTGTATGCCATTGTCAGTTTCGGCGGTATTGCCAGTGATTTTGCGCTGAAAATAATCAATCAACTGCAAGTGCAAGACGGCGTCCCCTCACTCCCTGCGTGGATTACTGACATTCGCTGGGTGGGACCCAAAATACAGGCGTGGTGGGACAAGCTGATTCTTGGTGATGCCGATGTGCGCCAGCAAGTGAAAGACAGCCTGTTAATTGCCATGAAAGGCTTGCTGGCCTTTGGTGCCATTACCGGACAAAGCCTCGGTATGTTATTGCTGAGTTGCTTTATCTCCCTGTTTTTTTACGCCAGTTTGCCAGCTGTTACGCAGTGGCTACAGACAAGTGTGCAACGGGTATCCGGCAGCCGCGCTGAACAATTGCTCAACATAGCCGGAGGCACCATTCAGGGTGTGGTATTCGGCATTCTCGGCACGGCGCTGGCTCAGGGTTTTCTGGTGGGTATTGCCCTGTTTGCTGCCGGAATTCCATCAGCTGCCGGGCTTACCTTCCTCGCCATCATTCTTTCACTGGTACCTTTCGGCTCATTCCTGATATGGGGGCCTGCAACTTTTTGGCTGTACCACAACGGCCAAACGGCTTGGGCTGTCGCCATGGTGGTGTGGTGCGCCGGCATTGCAGGATCCGCTGATAATGTCATCAAGCCATTGGTTATCGGCCAGAACAGCAATCTGCCTTTCATTTTGATCATGCTCGGTATATTGGGCGGCGCACTGCAATTCGGGGCGCTGGGTGTGTTCCTCGGCCCCACCCTGCTTGCACTCGGTCTGGCACTGGCCAAAGAATGGCTTTACGGCATCAAAGTGCAGCAAACATCCAAAGAGGCGGCTCTGCTGGAAGGGGGAACTCCCTGACACCGCAATGGCCTGCAGTTAATTGTATTTTGATCCATGTTTTTCCATGTATTTTTTCAGGCCACCCAGCGTCCATTGCAAACCCCAACTCACCAGCGGCTTGCTGATTTTCATGAACAAGGCGCCGGGACCTGCAGGCTCCATACCCACCGTCCACACCAGTTGGATTTCACCGTTGCCAAGATCCGTCACTTGATAGTGCTCACCGAATGACACCAGTGTCTTGTCCTTGTTGACCTGATTAAAACGAAAAGCCATTTCCGTGCATGGCTTCCATAACAAAAACTCCTCATGGCCAATCAGATTACCCAGCATGGTGACGCTGCGAGTGGTACCCACGCCAAAAGGTTTCGGTGACGTCCATTCCACATGGGTAATCGGCATTGCCCAGGCGGGCCATGAATCTGCATCTTCAAAACCGGCAAATAATTGCTGTGGCGTGCACCGGATTGTCACAGTCGAGCGAAACAGGTATGGCGCTGTTTCAAAATAATCGAGACCGATTTTCTGCATTTCAAAACGTTCTGTACTCATTACCTTCACCTGTAGTTATTAAAAACTAATTATAGAGAAAAGCTATCAACACAATAAAAACAATCCATTTTGCAAAATCTCTTGCTGCGCCTATAGTGGCCACTCCTGATCCCCCTCAAGCTGATACATAAGGAGTTTTGCCATGAGTTCACTTATCAATACTACCATCAAGCCATTCGCCGCCGAGGCCTACCACAATGGCAAATTTGTGCCTGTGACCGATGCAGATCTGAAAGGCAAATGGTCTGTTGTGGTGTTTTATCCTGCGGACTTCACCTTCGTGTGCCCAACCGAGCTGGGCGATCTGGCGGATAACTACGCTGAATTCCAGAAAATCGGTGTGGAAGTGTATTCCATTTCCACTGACACCAAGTTCTGCCACAAGGCCTGGCACGATACATCTGACACCATCAAGAAAATCAAATACCCGATGGTTGGTGATCCAACGGGTGTGATCACGCGCAACTTTGGCGTGATGATTGAAGAAGCCGGCCTCGCACTGCGCGGCACGTTCGTGATTAACCCTGAAGGTGTCATCAAGGTGTGTGAAATTCACGATCTCGGCATTGGCCGCGATGCCGGCGAACTGCTGCGCAAGGTAAAAGCTGCACAGTATGTTGCTTCACACGACGGCGAAGTGTGCCCTGCCAAGTGGAAAGAAGGTGAAGCCACATTGAAACCTTCTCTGGATCTGGTCGGAAAAATCTGAAATATTTATTTTTCCGATCTGGAAATAAAAAAGCCCGCTTTATGCGGGCTTTTTTTCAGGGCGGTAACACTGCGACTCCAGACACTATCTTCACAGTACCACCATCTTTTATCGTTTTACTGGCGGGAATATCATCACCGGCAATCCCGATAATCAAATCTGCCTTGCCATCACTGTTGATATCGCCTGCACCAACTGCAGCACCGAAATAATCTTTACCTGTCTCGCCATACAATGTGTTGATCAATCCAAAACCAGCACCACGCCAGATTGAAAGACTGCCAGCATCCACTATTTTTCTGGCGCCATCAGACGCAGGGACATCATCCTTACTCGCACCGGCAATAATATCTGCCTGACCATCACCATCTACATCACCAGCTGCAACACTGTTACCCAAACCGGCTTTTGCGGCAGCGCCATGTTGTTGGGCAAGTTGTGCACCACCATTACCAGAGAAAACCGTGACACTACCTGTGTCTTTCAATGCACCATCGTCATCACCGGGTGCGCCAACAATTACATCGTCACGGCCATCATTATTTACATCACCCGATGCAACAGATTTGCCTGAGAAAGCTTTTGCTACGGCACCAAATTTTTTCATGATGAATGTATTGGCATTGGAAATGTTGTACACCGTGACACTACCAGTATCTTTCAGGATAACGTCATCATCATTGGGTGCACCGATAACGATATCAGCACCGGCAATAGCATCCACCTTACCCGCTGCAACGGCTGTACCTGCATATGCTTTTGTCGTAGTACCAAAATAAGTTTGCACCAAAGATAAATTGGTACCGTTGAATACTTTTACACTGCCTGCATCAACCAGTGCATGGGTGAGATCATCGTCTTTGGGCGCACCGACAATAATATCGGCGTGGTTATCGTTATTCACATCACCGAATGCGACCGCAGAACCGGACAATATTTTCGCAGCAGCACCATAAACAGTTTCTGTGCGCGCACCATCTGGCCCATACAACACTGTCACACTGCCAGCATCAACCAGACCATTGACAACATCATCCGCCTTTGGTGCGCCGACAACCACATCGTCAAAACCATCGTTATCAATATCACCACCGCCCGCTACTGCAAAACCCATTGCATCTTTTGCAGCGTCGCCATCAACAGACATGAGTTCCAGACCTGTTTTTCCAGAAATCACCACAGCCCTGCCAGCATCTTTTATTGTTTTCGTCGTGGGCGTTGCAGGAATGTCATAACCAGGAATACCAACAACATAATCACCGTAACCGTCATTATTCACATCACCTGCAAATGCAACGGCGGAACCTGCTTTATCTTTACTGATGGCTCCACTAATGCCTGCCATAGGCACATCATCTCCGCACACATTGCCGATGCCATCGTTATCCCAATCCAGTTGATTGGCGTTTGCGACCAGAGGGCAATTGTCTGTTGCATCAGCCACACCATCACCATCAGAATCGCTATCGAGCGTTAATCCGTTACAGGTTGGTGCATTCGCTGCACAGGCATATGGATTGGGTTGATTCCACGCATCCGGCTTACCGTCATTGTCAGTATCTGCAGACGCTGCGGCGTTGGATGGAAATGCGTCCTGTGAATCCGAAACACCATCACCATCGGTATCAACCTCGCCCACTAACGGATCAGTATCATCACAATCATTCATTCCATCGCCATCAGTATCGCGCAGTAATGTCCAACCCATATCGCAAAAAGCAGCAGATGCGATAATGCTTTTCTGCGGAAAAGCATCGTAAGGCTCCATCACTTCATGAGCGCTGGAGTTATAGAATAACGAGACATCAAAATGGCTGGTAGAAGAACCGGATTCATAACTGGATGGCGCAAAAAGGCGCACCTTGCCATTGGTTTTACCCGTTTGAAGCAAACTGTCCATTGCTGTGGTTTTTGCACCACCCCACACCAGATTGCTGTCATTCAGGATCGATGCGGCCCGCTCGCCCGCTGTCATATTTTTCCAGCTTTTGCCAGTGCTGTTATCAACCAGAAAAGTACTGTAATTATCGATAAGTCCACCATTCAATTGCCCATTGCTACCAATAAAAGACAGGAAACCCAGACCGTGCATAAATTCATGTACTGCCGTCGCCAGAAAATCTATCTGGTTAACACCGGGGTTGTGATCCGTACCGAAATACCAGGTAATACCCTCAATACAACCTGTATTACCAAGATTGTTATTGAACGAACCATCGATATGCACTGCTTCATTTTTCGCCGTGGTGTGACCGAGGTCAGCAGCTTGTGCAGTGACATACCAGACATTGTTTTGCGGTGCTTGTGGAAAATTGCTGAAAGCACCTGTTGGCCCGGCCTGACCCAATACCCCGCCACCGGAATCGCACTGTAGATTATCAAAGGATATTGTGATTTTTACCGTCTGGCGAAAATGGATAATTTGCTCGAGCTCGGTTGCCGCTGCCTGAATAGCAGCCTGGCGCTCTGGCGTAACATTGGAGCCAAAAGTAAAAACAATGCCGGCTTGTGCTGCATTAATCGACAACAGAAAAAATGAACATAACACGCTGCTGAATAATATTTTTCTCATGGCTTTTGTGTCTCTTTATTCTGTGTCTCTTTATTGGGGGGCTCTTTATTTTGTTGGCCTTGTTCTGACACTGGATTGTCTTGCACATATTTTTCGCCGTGATACTCCACATGCACTTTCCCATCTTTACCGATAGTGGCTACCGCCACAGACTGATAACGATTACCCAGTTTCATTTCCGATGAACCATCTGCATGCTGGATAACCTGTCCCTCACCCTCAACCGGTTTTCTCATCTCCCGAATGGCATTGATGGTTTCCGCTGACGGCGCTACAGCCTGCTCGTCATGAGATTCCTCATCCGGTTCTGTAACAGGCTCCGTAACAAATTCCGGCGTTTCTTCACCTGCATCAGGACTGCCCGGAACAGAATCAACCCCGGGAGGACTGGTTTGTTGCGCTGGCACCGGTTGCGGCATGGTCTGGGCGGGCTGTGACTGCGGCTCGACAACTGCAGCTTCATCAGGCGCTGAGTCGGAACGCTTGAGCAGTAAACCGGCCAAAATACCGGCCAGTAAAAGCATTGCCGCAATAACGGCCCCTAGCCGTAAATTCTTCATGCCCTGCCCTCTGTAAATAGTAAAAAACTATCAAATCAATAAAAACAATCCATTTTACCAATTAACAAAGCCGGCATAGAGTAGCCACACAGCACTCTCACTATAGATATTGATACTGGTCACCGCTAACCCGGATTGGAGAAACCTTATGCTCGACGCAAACTTGCAAACCCAGCTACAACAATACCTCACCTTGCTGGAAAGCCCTATAGAGCTGACTTTGGCGCTGGATACCAGCGCAGCATCCGGCGAAATGCAGGCCTTGCTGGAATCCATCGCCTCGCTGTCAGACAAGATCAGTTTGCGTCTCGCTGACAGCGGTCACAGCCACGCGCCCTCTTTTACCATCAGTAAACCGAGTGAGCCGGCCCGCATTCGCTTTGCAGGAATTCCACTGGGGCATGAATTCACCTCATTAGTACTGGCATTGCTGCAAACCAGCGGCCGCGCACCCAAAATTTCTGATGAACAAATCGCACAGATCAAGGCGCTGGATGTTGATGCGGTGTTTGAAACCTACATTTCATTGAGCTGCCAGATTTGTCCGGATGTTGTGCAGGCATTGAATGTCATGGCTGTGCTGAATCCGCGCATCAGCCACACTATGATTGACGGAGCGTTATTTCAGGAAGAAGTAGGCACACGCCAGATTATGGCAGTGCCAACCGTATTCATGAACGGCAAACAATTTGGTCAGGGACGCCTGGAACTCGATGAAATTCTTGCGAAGCTTGACAGCAACAGCGCAGAAAAAGCAGCCGAAAAAATCAATGCAAAAGCACCTTTCGATATGTTGGTTGTCGGCGGCGGCCCCGCCGGCGCAGCTGCAGCTATTTACGCAGCACGCAAAGGCATTCGCACCGGTGTTGTTTCCGAACGTTTCGGCGGACAAGTGCTGGATACCATGGCTATCGAAAATTTTATCTCTGTGCCAGAAACCGAAGGCCCGAAAATGGCAGCCGCACTGGAACAGCACGTCAACAGTTATGACGTGGACATCATGAATCTGCAGCGCGCAGAATCATTGAAAAATATCGACAACATGATTGAAGTGACACTGGCAAATGGCGCCAGTGTTAAAAGCAAATCCGTGATTATCGCTACCGGTGCGCGTTGGCGCGAAATGAATGTACCGGGCGAGCAGGAATATCGCGGTCGCGGTGTTGCCTACTGCCCACACTGCGATGGCCCCTTATTCAAAGGTAAACGTGTTGCAGTCATCGGTGGTGGTAACTCCGGCATCGAAGCTGCGATTGATCTCGCCGGTGTGGTGGCGCATGTCACTGTACTGGAGTTTGATTCACAATTGCGTGCAGATGCTGTATTGCAGAAAAAACTGGCGAGCTTGCCGAATGTGGATGTGATTGTCTCAGCACAAACCACAGCAGTGCTTGGCGATGGCAACAAGGTGAACGCATTGGTCTATACCGACCGCAACAGCAGCGAATCAAAAACCATCGAGCTGGAAGGTATTTTTGTGCAGATCGGTCTCGTGCCCAATACCGATTGGCTAAAAGGCACAGTAGCGTTGAGCAATCGAGGTGAAATCGAGATCGATACACGCGGCGCAACAAACGTACCCGGTGTATTTGCTGCTGGCGATGCGACCACCGTGCCGTTCAAGCAGATCATCATAGCAATGGGCACAGGTGCAACGGCCGCACTCGGTGCTTTTGATTATATGATTCGCCAATAGGCCAATACCGGGAGAAGTTATGAATCTGCGTGACCTGCAATACCTTATCGCCGTAGCAGACTTGCGCAATTTCAGCCAGGCTGCCAGCCAATGTTGTGTGAGCCAACCCACTCTCAGCAACCAGATCCGCAAACTGGAAGAAACGCTCGGTGTCGTCGTGTTCGAACGTAACAACAAACGTGTGATGCCTACCGAGACCGGCGAGCAGATCATTGCACTGGCAAGGCGCGTGTTGCATGAAGTGGACGCAATGCACGATGTGGCGCAAAGCGCGCAGGATCCGCTGGCTGGAAAATTTCGCCTCGGCGCTTTTCCTACCTTATCCACGTATATTTTTCCGTCACTGGTACCAAAAATTACTGCAGCATTGCCACAATTACGATTGGTGTTGGTAGAAGAAAAAACCCAGACGTTGCTGGATCGACTAAAACGCGGTGAACTGGACGCCGCGTTGCTCGCCCTGCCGCTACACGATGATCAACTCTGTGTAAAAGCACTCTTTGATGACGCATTTTTTCTCGCAGTGCCACCACAACATGCCTTGGCAAAAAAGACGGCGATCGAACAGAGCGACCTGAATAACAGCAAACTCCTCCTGCTGGAGGAAGGCCACTGCCTGCGCGATCAGGCGCTAGAGGTTTGTCATCGCGTGGGCATGGAAGAAGAACAGGATTTTCGCGCCACCAGTCTGGAAACATTGCGACAGATGGTAAGAGCGGGCAGCGGTATGACGTTTATGCCACAGATTGCGATCCGGGCCGATGAAACCGGCATCTGCTATGTTCCCTTCAAGAAACCGGCGCCCTATCGCACTATTGGCCTGGTGTGGCGCAAAACCAGCGCACGTACCGCGGTGATCGAGAAATTACTGGCGATGCTGGCCTAGTTTTATCCCGACATTTGCTGACAGCTGAAACATCGCATAGACTCCTGTCTACTATGAAACCTGTTGCCATCCGCTTGTTGATGATTGTTTCCCTACTGGTGTCGTTACAAACGTCAGCCGGTATGATTGTGACAGTGGATCACGTTGCACCAATTCAGGCATCAGCGATGCCCCATTGCACCGATATGCCGGGCATGAGCAACGCGGACAAGCACTCTATAAAATCCGCAGGCAAGCACCAGCGTGAGCACTGCAAAACCAGTTGCTGCATGAGTTTTCTTGCTATCACTACAAGCCACGCCGTGCCAGTTATAAAACCCGTGCAGGACTATCAGGAAACCACCGTACTCTCTCCCTCGCACGTTACGCGCATCAACTATCGCCCACCCATTTTTAGCTGACCCCAGGCGTATTCCGTCTAAAAAACGGCGCCTGTAAAAAACAATATTCCATTGTCTGAATGCAGCTCGCACGCAGCGATGGTGATTATTTTTTAGCAGAGGATCAGCTTGATGAGCTCGTCTCCCTATCCAACACATTGCAGACCAGTACTTTGCAGAAAAACCGTCCTTGCGTTAGCCACTGTCTGCTCGCTCTTTATTGGCAATTCTGCATTGGCAGGACCGATGGGATTCAAGGACAGCACCATGTTCATGGGAGATTTCAGCAGCAACTGGCGTGAAGCATCGGCCAATTACGCTGTTACACCACGCGATGCGCTTGGCATGAGTACGCTATATATGCGTAATGATGACAAAACGCTCACACGTGAAATGGCAGAGTTGACCTACACCCGCCTGCTCAAACGCTGGAACTTTCCCTCTGCACAACTGAATATCTGGCTACCCGTTGGCGCAGGTGAAATACGTGGCAATGATTTTTCCGACAGGAGAACGGTGTTCACACCGGGCTTGCAAATGGATTTTGAAACACAGCGCATTTACTTTGCCACCAACTACCGCGCTTATCGCGCCGAAGACATTAACCACGATTTTTCCAGCGTGCGTAGCGGTTTTTCTTTTTATGAAACCGGCTACAACGAAACACAGCCTTGGTTGATTGTTGAAGCAAGAAGAATGCATGACTTGTCAGATGAAACCGAAATAACCCCCATGTTGCGCTTTATCAACAAACGCTATTTTGTAGAGCTTGGCTACAGCAGTACGGACGAAGCACGATTTAACATCATGTATATTTTTTGAGGAAATTTTTATGAAGACACTAAAGTTAATTATGGCGACAACTGCTCTTTCATTCTTTTCACTTCTGGCTTCTGCCGAACCGACCACGAAAACCACCATATTTACTGTCAACGGCATGGTCTGTGCATTTTGCGCCCAGGGAATAGAAAAGAAATTGGCTAAACTGCCACAAACACAGGCGGTATATGTGAGCCTGGAAGAAAAAATCGTGGCAGTGGAAGCCAGATCTGGACAAGCAGTCGATGCCAATCTGGTCACTGCTGAAATAAAAGATGCCGGATACGATGTCAGTAAAGTAGAAACCGTTGATGGATCAGTAGCAGCAATCAAGCAGTCGATGGAAAACAAGAAAACCGCGGAGAATAAAAAATGAATCCGACTGATGAATTTTTACAGGCGGGAATAGCGCGACATCGCCAGAGCTGGTTTGGCGGATTGTTTTCTCTGCTCGCCAGTTCCAGCACTCTGATGTGCTGTGCAATTCCTGCACTATTGGTCACACTGGGAGCGGGAGCGACGTTGTCATCTCTGGTGGCCACGTTTCCACAAATTGTGTGGCTCAGTGAGCACAAACCACTGGTATTTGGCTTCGCCACTACGGCGATGGTTCTAGCCGGTTGGTTGCAATGGCAAGGGCGTTACGCACCCTGTCCTGCTGATCCCGCGCTGCGGGATATTTGTTTACGTACAAGAAAAACAGCACTGCGCGTTTATATTGCGTCAGTGCTGTGTCTTGCTGTCGGAGTATTTTTTGCGTTCATCGCCCCGCGATTAGCGGGGTGATCTTTGATCCAGTATTACATTTCGTACTCTAGTGCGAAGCGCAGTGTTTCATCTGGCGTATCATCAGTGACACCGACCAGTATCGCGGCATCGTACTTGATTTTGCTGTGGTTCAGTTTGTACTCACCAAATATTGCAGGGCCCAGTTTATGCTCCTGATCATGACCCGGGTTAGTATCATCCCAGTCACCTAATTCACCCATCCCTTGCACACCGAATTCGAGTAAAGGATTTCCCTTGATACGCGTTTGCCAAGTGTATTCAAACTCGGTGTCATGATCTGCCTGGCTGCCAAAATCACGCACCCAGATCAGGTTAAGGTTATTCACTGTACGACCGATTTCTTTCTGGAACATTGGTCCTGTTTCTAACGCTTTAGCTTCTTCATGTGCATCCGGAAAAGCAAATTCTGCATACCAGCCGATGTCCACCCAATATTGGCCTGGCTCTGTAAAACGGAACACATTCGTCCAGGCTGTTGCGTCATAACCTGTGCCCTCATTGGCAGGTTTCAGCCATTCAAATTCTACTTCGCTGCTCCACCACTCAGTGATGCCATAACCAATTTCCAGTTTTCCACCCCGCTCACCATCAACTTCCTCATTGCTATCGTTATAGGCACCACCCAACAATTCCAGCTCGATTTCTCCCTGCTCGATATTCAGCGTATAAACTTTCGAAGCGGGGCCGGCATTGGCATCATGAGCACCACTGATCAGCAATGGCAATATCGCGACCGCTGCCGCTACTTTTGTCACCGATGCGAGTGTTACACCATCTGTTTTTGGGGATTGATTAACTGCCTTCATTGCCACTCCTATCAGTGTGATGGTTATTACATAAACAAATAATTGCATGCCCACAGGCGCGGCGTCATACCCCACCAATGTATGCAGCAAACTGCCCAGGATCGATTGATTGGCCAGGATTGCCGAGATATCCCACAGCCTGCCCCACGCTGGCAACATGTCGGCCTGCACCAGAAAGTTGGCAGCCTGGGAAGCCATACCCGCAGCCAGCAACAAGATCATCCAACCGGTAACGGTAAACAGATGTTTGGTCGGGATGCGTAACAAGCCAAAATACATAGCCACACCAACGGACAAACCCGCCAGCAAACCCGCAGCGCCGCCGCTGGCCATGGTCGGGATGCCCACACCCTGTGCGGCTTGTCCATACAGAAACAGCACCACTTCGGACCCTTCACGCAGCACGGCCAGCGCCACCACCAGCAACAGGGCAAACATCGGCTCTCCACCTTCCTTGACCGCGCTACCCACCTGCTTCATCTGTGCCGCCAACTCGCGGCTGTGACTGGCCATCCAGATGTTATGCCATGCCAGCATGCTCACCGCAGCCAGCAAGATAAGCGCATTGAACAACTCCTGCCCCATGCCGTCTGCCAACCCGACGATCACTTCCGCCAGCCCAGCCACAATCACCGCGCCGATAGTCCCTGCCAGAACCCCCAGCACGATCCACAACGTGCGACGGGCAACGCCCCGCGTAGCTGCACCGACGATGCCGATAATCAGCGCGGCTTCCAGAATTTCCCTGAACACAATAATGGCGGTAGCTAACATCAAAAAATCTCTTTTAAATCAACATGATATTGGATTTATATAAACTATTATTTAACAATTAATTTACCCTGCGCTGTCGCCCCATGGAACTCACCGAAGAACGGATATGCACCGGCTTCCAGTGGCCCGACAAAAATTTTGGCCTGACTGTTACCCGGAATCACCTTCTCCCGATTCAGCTCATGACTTTCAAACTCTTCCGGGGTGGCATCCTGGTTATCCACAATCAGCTTGACCTTCACGCCAGCTGGAATCGTCAATTCGGCGGGAACAAACACGTGATCTTTAATCACCAAAGTAAATTCAGGCACCTCATCAGCAAAAGCTGACACAGCGAAAAAGGACATTGCCAGTAAGACCACGGCTCTCTTCATGAAACGTCTCCTGCGTGCATTCAAGCGATGAAATAAATGAGAATCATAATCAAATGATAATAATTCTCTATACCCTAGTCAATGTACAGT
Source organism: Pseudomonadales bacterium (assembly GCA_035456205.1). GTDB lineage: Bacteria > Pseudomonadota > Gammaproteobacteria > Pseudomonadales > UBA7239 > UBA7239. The sequence continues at coordinate 10,188 of DATIDQ010000136.1, read as the reverse complement.
CATTGACCCATGTCACAATAACCGCTTCTAAATGCACACCGAGACACCATCATGGCTACCAAAGCCACAATCTATAAAGCCTCCCTGAACATTGCGGACATGGATCGCCAGTATTACGCCACTCACGCACTGACTCTGGCTTGCCACCCGTCTGAAACCGAAGAACGTTTGATGATACGGCTGTTTGCATTTGCCTTGTACGCGAGCGAATCGCTGCAATTCACGCGAGGCATCAGCACCGAAGATGAACCGGATTTGTGGGACAAAGACCTGACCGACCATATCACTCACTGGATAGAACTTGGTGTGCCCGATGAGTCGCGACTTCGCAAAGGTTGTCATCGTGCAGATCACGCCACACTCTTTACCTACAACCCACGCAATGCCTTACCATGGTGGGAAAAGAACCGGGACAAACTCATGCGCTTTGATAATTTGCGTGTGATATATCTGCCAAAAGATTCTACCGATGCATTAGCTGCGATGGCAGCACGCAATATGGAATTACAGATCACGATTCAGGATGGGCAGGCATGGGTCAGTGATGCCAACAGCAACGTAGCCATTACACCAGAAATCTGGAAACCGTGAGCACAACAGAATTTTTCACAACACATGAGGTGTTATTTATGGCAAACACAATCAAATCATTGAGCAAGATTACGCTGCTTGCGCTGAGCATTAGCTTACTGTCCGCCTGTCAGACCGATAGCGCTTCATCCACCCCGCCTCCACCTAGCGCAGGCAGCCTGACTGTTGTCAAACCCGGGGTTCCTGGCGGCATCACCAGCAGCGTTATCAAAGTGACGGCTGTAGTCATCGATATTGATTATAAAAAACGCACTGTGACGCTGAAAAATGAGCAAGGAGAAAAACTCACTCTGGATATTAGTCCTACAGCTGTTAACTTCCAGAATGTAAAAAAAGGGGATCACGTTGTTGTAGAAGTAGCTAAAGAACTGGCGATATACCTGCGTGAAAAAAATGCACCCAAAAACGATGGTTCGGCAGGTGTCGTAGCCCAAGCAGCTCCTGGCGAAAAGCCTGCTGTGCTGGTAGCAAATACCACTGAGATGACGGCTGTTGTGAAAGCAATCGATCTGAAGAAACATACCGCGACACTACAATTTGCCGATGGCTCCAGCAAAACCGTTAACGTGCGTGAAGATGTTGTATTGAATAAACACCAGATCGGACGCGAAGTAGTCTTCCGGTTAACATCTGCAATGGCCGTGACTGTAAAAGCCAGCAAATAAAAATCAGCCCGGCAATTCCCACTGTGGTACGTAGCCTTTTTCATTTTCGGAAACGGCTGCGTCTGCACAAATCCACCAGTCACCAACCGCTAATAACCGGTCATCCTGATAGATCAATGGCGTGCGTTCACGCAACCAGGGTGGCACTGAAGATTCCTGAAACAATTTTTTCAACGATTGCGAATGGCTGCGTCCAAGCGGGCGACAACGCACGCCCTCACGAGCAAAACTGACTGTCAGCGGGCGAGAACTGTCCAGACGCATTCCCTGCCCGATGCCATGCGTAAATGACAATTCTCCAAAGCTGGCATTACTCAGTAAATCATCAGCACTGCACTGCCAAGTTCGCTCGTTGTCCAGTACAGGTAATTGCGGCATCACATAAATTCGTCCGTGGTAACGGCGACATTGCCATCCTTCCCACAAAATCTGTGGCGATGCATCCACACGTGAATCAATAGTCTGTTCCTGAATTGAATCCAGTATGCGATGACCAGGTAGAGGAACACCACAACGCGTTAACCACAACCGCAATACATTGCGACGGCGCGCGCTGGACAATCCGGACAAATATGCAAACGCTAGCGAGAATCCAAAACGTTCCGCGTGGGGATAACACGCAAAATAATCAATTTCGGCCAACTCATCGGTGACTGCATCCGCTTCGCCGCACCATGCCATGCTACGCGCAATAGATTGACCGGCCTGAGGCCAACGGGTTTGCAAAATGGGCAGTACTTGCTCACGCAAATAATTGCGATCAAATTGCAAATCTGCATTGGATTCATCTTCCACCCATACCAATTCATGTGCACGCGCATAATGCCGTATGTCTGCCTGTGAACAGGCAATCCACGGACGGTAGAGACAACCGCTCCCAATAGCACGCCACTCAGGCATACCCCCAAGACCGCGCACACCTGCACCGCGCAATAGACGCAAGAAAAACGTTTCTATCTGGTCATCTGCATGATGCGCCATCAACAACACATCACCGGGCCCCACATGGCGCGCAAAAATATCATAGCGTGCCTGACGGGCTGCATTTTCCAGGCCGCTACCGTTACGTTTAACACTGGCGCGTTCGGCATAGAAATCTACATGCAGGGCACGCGCAACCGATTCACAATGTGTTTGCCAGTTATCTGCGTTCGGGCTCAATCCATGATTAACGTGCAAGACAAGAATATCCTGAGGCAGTTCAAGAGAGACCAGTGCATGTAATAGCGCATGAGAATCAGCACCACCACTATATGCCACTACAAACCGTTGCACATCACGGAAACCGTCCAGTTTCTCTCGCAATAACTCGGGCAGAGCGCTATCCACGCATCATCATCCTTATGGTTTGCCAAAACTCATTAACCGCTGATACCTTTGCTCCAACAATGCATCCAGCGGTTTCTGCAATAACTCGTCCAATTGTTTTGCTAATGTTTCACGCAAGCGCACAGCCATTTCTTCGACATTGCGATGCGCACCACCGAGTGGCTCTGGAATCATGTGATCGACAATACCCAGTTCCAGCAAAGTCTTTGAGGTGACGCCCATGGCTTCCGCAGCCAACGGCGCCTTCTCTGCTGTTTTCCAGATAATGTTGGCGCAACCTTCCGGTGAAATAACAAAATACGTGGCATATTGCAGCATATTGATATGGTCACCCACACCGATACCTAACGCACCACCAGAACTGCCTTCACCAATCACCGTGCAAATAATGGGTGTGCGCAAGCGCGACATGACAGCCAGATTTTGCGCGATCGCCTCTGAAATACCGCGCTCTTCCGAATCGATACCTGGATAAGCTCCCGGCGTATCAATCAGCGTCAACACGGGTAATTTGAAACGCTCTGCCATCTCCATCAAACGCAGTGCCTTGCGGTAACCTTCCGGTTTTGGCATACCAAAATTGCGTGCCACTTTTTCAGGTACCGTGCGGCCTTTTTCCTGTCCGATAACAACAACCGGCTTACCTTCCAGACGCGCAACGCCACCGACGATAGCTTTATCATCACCAAAACGCCGATCACCATGCAATTCATCAAAATCGGTAAAAAGGTACGGAATATAATCCAGCGTATATGGCCGCTGCGGATGGCGCGCCACTTGTACGATCTGCCAGGCACTGAGATCACTATAAATTTTTTCTGTTTGCTTGTGACTTTTCTCACGTAACTTCATGAGTTCATCAGCAATATTGACACCTGAATCGTTGCCCACCAATTGAAGCTCTTCGATTTTAGCCTCAAGCTCGGCAATCGGTTGCTCAAATTGAAGATAGTTATATGCCACTGCTTACCCCGCCTGAACTATTTATCAGTAATACATTTATCACTAGCACATTCATCAGTATTGCACCCTGACTGCAGACAATCCGAAACGTGCGCGCAATGCGCGCAACAATTCATCAGTCGGGCTGATGCGCCAGCTCTCACCAGCAACAATTTCGCCGCGTGCCAACTGCCCCTGATAGACAAACCGCAAGGCACACACTCCCTGACCCTGCCCATGTCGATAAGGCTGTATCAATTTGCTCATCAGGGAAACCGTGCCGTCACGGCCCGTCTGGAGCACGGCCAGTGTCTCAGCATCAAGGGCAATCTGCAAATATCTGGCCTGCTCATTGCGCACATCCAGCAAGTCACGAATCTGCGCCACTCTCATGCCCAGCGCATTACGGTATTCATCCTGGCTCACTGTCCCTTCTATCACCAGCACACGATCCACCACTAATTTATCGCGAGCCCGATCGTACTCATCTGCAAATACGGTGACTTCAATACGTCCACTGCGATCATCCAGCAATACCGAGGCAATATTCTTGCCACTCTTGGTTTTACGCAGCCGCACATCAACCACCAGACCCGCCACACGCTGCGGCGCGCGGTCTGCCTGCAGATCCGCAATCCGGCGCTTTACCAGCACCCGCAATTCTTCCTGATATTCATCGATGGGATGACCGGTCAGGTACAAGCCCAGCGTATCTTTTTCACCCTGCAGCCTGTCTCGCAGTGACCACGTTTGCACCTGACGATAATCCGCGTACGTGTCACCACTGGCCTCAGCTGCCGTCGATACCACCTCTCCGAACATATCCGTCATACCCAGACTCTGGTTCTTGTTTTTCTGGTCAGACGCCTGCACAGCATCAGGTAGCGCGGCCATCAATATCGAGCGCGCCTTATCGACATCTTCAGTAGCAATTAATTTATCCAACGCACCACAGCGCACCAGTGCTTCCAGTGCGCGTTTGTTCAGTTTGCGCGTATCAACCCGCGCGCAAAAATCAAACAGATCAACAAAATCGCCACCATTTTTCCGCGCGGCAACAATCGACTCAATCGGCCCTTCGCCCAGACCTTTGATAGCACCTAAGCCGTAGACAATCCTGGTGTCAGCATCGACCGTAAAATGAAAATCACCGCGATTGACATCGGGCGGCAGCAAGACCAACCCCATCGCGCGACATTCTTCGATAAATGTCACCACCTTGTCGGTTTTATCCATATCCGATGACATGGTTGCTGCCATAAACTCAGCGGGATAATGCGTTTTTAACCACGCCGTCTGATAGGAAACCAATGCGTAGGCTGCCGAGTGCGATTTGTTAAAACCGTAACCGGCAAATTTTTCCATCAAGTCAAACAAACCACCGGCATGCGCATCAGTGATACCTCGATTCACTGCTCCACTTACAAACACTGCACGCTGTTTTGCCATTTCTTCCGGGTTTTTGCTACCCATGGCGCGGCGCAACATATCAGCGCCGCCCAATGTGTAACCGGCCATGACCTGCGAAATCTGCATAACCTGTTCTTGATAAACGATAACCCCATACGTGGGTTTCAGCACCGGTTCCAGATTATCGTGATGCAGGTCGACAGTCGGATACGCCACACTCGCTTTGCCATGCTTACGGTTGATGAAATCATCCACCATGCCAGATTCCAGTGGCCCAGGACGATACAATGCTACCAACGCAACAATATCTTCAAAACAATCCGGCTTCAGGCGCTCGGTCAAACCTTTCATACCGCCGGATTCCAACTGGAATACCGCAGTGGTTTTTGCTTTTTTCAGCAAATCAAATGTCGCTGGATCATCCAGCGGGATGTCCGCAATATCCAGTGCTGCTTGCTGTTTTTCAGCGGCGCGTGCATTAATGATTTTCAATGCCCAATCAATAATTGTCAGTGTGCGTAGTCCAAGGAAGTCAAACTTCACCAGACCTGCTTCCTCAACGTCTTTTTTATCAAACTGGGTAACCAGACCACCACCGGCCTCATCACAATACAGCGGCGCAAAATCCGTCAGTTTCGTTGGCGCAATCACCACACCACCAGCGTGTTTTCCGACGTTACGCGTGATGCCTTCCAACTGTAATGCCATCTCCCATATTTCTTTGGCATCTGTATCTTGCGCCAGAAAATCACGCAGAATTTCTTCTTTCTTGTAAGCATCTTCAAGCGTGATGCCCACTTCAAAAGGAATCATTTTTGACAATTTGTCTGCCAGACCGTAAGACTTGCCCTGCACACGCGCCACATCGCGCACCACAGCTTTTGCTGCCATAGTACCGAAAGTAATGATCTGCGAAACAGCATCACGACCGTAAGTATCCGCAACATAAGCAATAACCTTATCGCGCCCTTCTGTGCAGAAATCGATATCAAAATCCGGCATCGATACCCGCTCAGGATTCAGGAATCGTTCAAACAGCAAATCGTAAGCAAGCGGGTCAAGATCGGTAATCTTGAGTGCATACGCTACCAGCGAGCCCGCACCGGAACCCCGACCAGGCCCCACAGGAATACCGTTGTTCTTAGCCCACTGGATGAAATCCATCACCACCAGAAAGTAACCGGGAAACTGCATCTGGTTAATAACTGATAACTCAAAAGCCAGACGATCTACATAGACCTTACGCTTGCTCCCATCACTATCCGAACCGGCCGGTAACAATTTTTGCAGCCGTTCTTCTAATCCCTCACGCGATACTTTTTCAAAATATTCTTCGATGGTCATGCCCGCTGGCACAGGAAAAGCGGGCAGGAAGGGTTTACCCAGTTGTATGGTGACATTGCAGCGTTTTGCAATTTCAATTGTGTTGGCCAATGCCTGCGGCAGATCACTGAACAATTCGGCCATTTCATCCGCAGATTTCAGGTATTGCTCATCGCTGTATCGACGTTCGCGGCGTGGATCGTCCAGCGTTCGACTTTCATTGATACATACGCGCACTTCGTGTGCCTCAAACTCCTCACGCAGGATAAATCGCACATCGTTAGTAGCAACCAGAGGACAAGCAAACTCAGCGGCCAGGGCAACAGCAGCATGCAGGTAATCTTCATCGCCCACCCGTCCTGTACGCTGTACTTCCAGATAAAAACGATCAGGAAAATCCCGTTGCCAGCCACGCAGTAGTCCGCGTGCCTCGTCAGGGTGGCCATATAGTAATGCCCGCCCAACATCGCCCAATCGGGCACCGGAGAGCACGATAAGCCCTTCGTTCAACTCCCTCAGCCATTGGCGCTGTACGATCGCCCTACCCTGTGATTGCCCATGCTGGTAGGCTCGGGAAATCAGTTGCGTAAGATGGCGATAGCCCAGATTATTCTGGGCCAATACTGTCACTAGTGCAGGTTGTGAAACGTCTTCACCGTCACACAACCAGAGGTCGCTACCGATAATCGGTTTGATACCCTTGCCCTGCACCTTCTTGTAAAACTTGATCAGTCCGTAAAAATTGCACAGGTCTGTAATGGCCACCGCAGGCATGCCCAGTTCATGCAGGCGAGGCACGAGTGCACTCATTGTCACAAGCCCGTCACTCAGGGAATATTCGGTGTGCACGCGAAGGTGAACAAACGTCGAAGCAGTCACAATTTGTACCTATTAATAGTTGCCCGTATACATCAAAGAGCTGACGAGCATTATACTCAACCACTTGCACACACATGCCGGAATTTCTATGAATAACGCACTACCACAGAAAGTCCAGAAAATGCTTGAGCAGGTGACCCAGATCATCCAGCCGGCAGCCATCAAAGCTGCTGGCCCCGTGCTGGTGGACCTCAAACGGGCCAATGATGACAATGCGCCCGACAAGCGGGCCATATTTGTCCAGCATTTCAGGAATGGAATGGCCAGTCTTTTCCAGCAAATGTTGGAAAAGCCAGATCCTAAAGAAGCCGCCCAACAAAAAAAAAGGGCGACCAAAGAAGAAATGGAAGAAAGAATCAGTAAATATTCCTTGATGGATACCGAGCTGCTCGAAGCACAACTGATGGCAGATCGCCTGTGTAAAAACCTCGAACAAGACAACCAGTTTGATATTGATAGCCTGGGAATGCGTCTGGAAAAATTCTGCGGCATCACCTTTGAACGAGAAAAAAACCCGATACAAGCAAGACACCTGACACTGGTATTTCGCCAGAGCTGCGACGCATTATCGCCTAGTAAGCATTCCGGCGATGTCGCCATTGAAAACTGGGGCAAGGTACTGAAACAAGCTTATCCACAATTGCTGCAACACCTGAACCAGTCATTAATAAAACAACATATCCTGCCCCGTCTGGATCTGGACGATATTGACCAGCGTTATCAGAAAAAAGGGCAGGACAAAGCGCGTGAGATGCGCAAGAACCTGATTGCAGACATCACCGGTAAACCCCAGGATGCCAATGCAGAAGTCAGTGATGACGACCTGATGCAAAGCATCAAAGCGCTTGTTAATGATGCTGCACTGCAACGGCCAGATATCAACAGGCATTTGGTAAGCGGCTCAAACCACGGCCCTGTTGCCAGCAAAGACGAAGTTCTGAGTACACTGCGCCAGATTACGCAATCACCTGTGATCAACGCGGAAACAGGCTACAGAGAACTCGATGCAAATGAAAAAACGCTAGCAGAAAAAATCCAGACGTTAACCAACCTGCAATCCAGAGCACTTGACGACCAGACACAGAACTCCATTTCGCTGCTCTCTATGATGTTTGACCGTCTGCAACAGGAAGAACAGATTGCGGATCCCATTAAACCTTTAATCAATGAGCTGCAACTGCCTATCCTTAAAATGGCAGTGACCAATCAGGATTTCTTTTCCAACTCTGACAACCCGGCGCAAGAACTGGTCAATGAAATTGCGAAAGCAGGCACACACTGGACACCAAAACAAAATATCAGCAAGGACCCCTTCTACAAGAAAATATCATCAATAGTCGACGACATCAGCATTTCCAGTGAATCAGACGAAAATAATGAATTTATATTTGATGAAAAATTACTGTCGCTAAAAGACTTTCTTGAAAAAGAAGAACGCCGCTCTGCGCTTCTGGAAGAACGTATCATTCAGGCTGAATCTGTCAAAGCGCGTACAGAATCTGCCAGACGGTCAGCCGAAACCATCATCAAGAAAAGAATAGAAAAACATAACGCAAAACCGCATACAGCGACTTTCCTGCACGACTACTGGACGCAAGTACTTTTTTTCTATATCAACCAGGACGATGAATTTAATTCTCCAGAGCAGGAACAAGCACTGGAACTGATGAAAACCTTGCTCGTTGCCACCCCCCAGAACATTGATACTGATATTGACCATATTTTTGAACAACTGGTAACCCACCTTCACCACATGAGACTGGAGGTGGCAAACAGCCCACAAACATTTTCCAGTATCCGCAAGGAAATTGGAGAACTCAGAAATCAGGCTAGAGCTGAAATTGAGGCAGCCGAAGCAGAACGAGCCGCAGCCGCAGCCGCATTGGCAGAAGCACAGGCTGCAGAAGCGAGAGAAGCTGCAAGACTAAAAGCAGCAGCAGAACAGGCAGCGGCGGAGCAGGCTGCTGCTGAACAAGCCGCCTTACGATTGCAAGCAGCTGCTGAAAAAGCAGCAGCAGAACAGGCTGCAGCAGCTCGAGCAGCAGCTGCCATGCAAGAGGCCGCTGAAAAAGCAGCAGCAGAACAAGCCGCCGCAAAACTTAAAGCAGCAGCAGAACAGGCTGCTGCTGAACAAAGGGCAGCACAACAAGCTGCAGCAAGGATGCAAGCAGCGGCAGAACAAGCAGCGGCAGAACAAGCAGCCGCCAAAAAAGCCGCGGCAGAACAAGCTGCTGCACGACTGCGAGCTGCAGAAGAACAGGCTGCACGCGAAGCTCTGGAAGCAGCAAATGATCTGGAATTAATCGCAGAAGAACCCTCTACAGACAGCGTCGAAGATATTTTTGATCAGCAAGTTGGCAAACTAAGAGCTGAAAGCTGGTTCAAACTGACCAACGAAAACCATGACAAAACAAAAATAAAACTGGCTGCCATTATCAAACACAATGGCAACTATATTTTTGTAAATCGCGAAGGTGTTAAAGTTATCACCACGCAAAAATCGGGCGTGGCTGCACTATTGCGTTCCAGAGAACTTGAAATAGTGGATGACGCAGTATTTTTTGATCGAGCACTGGAATCTGTTATTCAGTCTCTGCGGAAATAACACGAGCCACCGGCGCGTAGGAACGACGATGCAAGGGCGTAACACCTAACCGATGCAAAGCATCCATATGCTTGGCTGTCGGGTAGCCCTTATGATCGGCAAAGCCATAATCTGGATATTGCTTATCCAGCAATAACATTTCCCTGTCCCGTTGAACTTTGGCCAGAATGGAAGCTGCACTGATGGCCGCCACACGGCTATCTCCTTTTACTACAGCTTCTGCACGGTAATGCCAGCGCGGCAGTCGATTGCCATCCACCAACACATATTCCGGCTGGATGCTCAACTGCTCCACCGCTCGCTTCATTGCCAATAAACTGGCTTGCAGAATATTGATTGAATCAATTTCATCTGGCGTGGCGCGTGCAATGGCCCAGCATAATGCCTTTTCCTGTATTTCAAAAAACAGGGCTTCGCGTTTTTTCTCTGTGAGTTTTTTAGAAT
>DATIDQ010000135.1:0-2678 GCA_035456205.1 Pseudomonadales bacterium | reverse complement strand
GCTTCACCGGCTAAATCGAGAACAGTCAGGTTCCGGTAACCGGATTCCAGCAAGCCGTCTACTAGCGTGGATGCACCACCGCCCACATCAATGATGCTGGCATCCTGCGAAGGGGCAATGCATTGGATCAACGCCAAAGAGCGCGTGGCCTCAGCCTGGTACCAACTCACAGCAGTGGCTGGCTTGGTGGCGTATACCTGTTCCCAATATTCTTTCGATGACATGCCAGATACCTTGCAAACAATGCCTTGATTGTAGCCTCTTGACCCTGTAGTGACTACAGGGTTTTAAATGGTAGATATTGAGGAGACCACCATGAAAAGCTCTGGCGCTACCGACCACGACCATAAGCACGATCAGACCAGCCATGAGTCCGAGGAAAGATGCTGTCACGGGCATGATCACAGCCCACATCAGGCCAGTGCCACAACAGCCTCACCAGTAACTTCAGCTATCGGCTCAGTGTTTCTTGTCAGCAACATGGACTGTGCGACCGAAGAAGGTGAAATTCGGCATGCTATTGATGGAATAGCCGGTATTCGTGGTTTGCAATTCAATCTTGGTGATCGCCAATTGATTATTGATGCTGACGACGACGCCCTTCAACAAGCGCTCTCTGCTATTCGCAAAGCCGGTTTCAAACCGGCAGCCGTGACGGATCAAACTCAAAAAATAGTGGTTGCCACTGGCTTACTGAGCGAAAAAAGCAAGCTTGCAGCAGCGCTGGTATTGGCGATTGCAGCAGAAGCGCTAGCCTTCTTTTTTCCTTCCAGTTTGCCATTCAAGTTGATGGGAATGGGGATTGCGGCAGCAGCGATTGGTTTGGCGGGATTCTCTGTGTATGGCAAAGGATTAGCAGCTCTGCGTAACGGCCGCCTGAATATCAATGCACTGATGTCCGTCGCTGTGACAGGTGCATTTTTAATTGGGCAGTGGCCTGAGGCAGCAATGGTCATGGCGTTATATGCCATTGCAGAAATTATTGAAGCCTACGCAGTAGATCGAGCGCGCAACGCTATCAAAAGCCTGTTGGCATTAGCACCGGAAGAAGCAGAAGTGCGCCAGCCGGATGGCAACTGGATTCGTACAACAGTGAAAGAAATACTGGTCGATGCCATTGTTCGTATCCGACCTGGCGAGCGTATTCCGCTGGATGGTGTGGTGACAAATGGACAAAGTGCTATCGACCAATCACCCGTTACCGGTGAAAGTTTACCTGTTGAAAAAACCGTGGGCGATGAAGTGTACGCAGGCACGATCAATCAGGCTGCTGCGCTGGAAATTCGCGTGACTGCTGCTGCATCGAACAGCACGCTCGCTCGCATTATTCATGCGGTGGAACAAGCGCAATCATCGCGTGCGCCGACACAGCGTTTCGTTGATCGCTTCTCGGAAATCTACACACCTGCTGTATTTTTTCTGGCAGTTGCCGTTGCAATAATTACACCGTGGGCGATGGGTTGGAGCTGGGTGGAAGCACTCTATAAAGCACTGGTATTACTGGTGATTGCGTGTCCGTGCGCCTTGGTGATTTCAACACCGGTGACAGTTGTCAGCGGATTAGCTGCGGCTGCCCGACGCGGCATTTTGATAAAAGGTGGAGTGTACCTGGAAGAAGCGCGCAAAATTAAAGTGGTTGCACTCGATAAAACTGGCACGGTCACAGAAGGCAAACCTAGGCTGGTGAGTTTTGAGCCAGTCGACACAACTATCAGCCAACTGTTATTGGAACAGTTGGCAAAAAGTTTAGCATCCCGCTCTGATCATCCTGTCTCCAAAGCCATTGCGGCAGGACTCCCACCTCAAACCGTCGAAGTAAATAATTTTCAGGCGATGTCAGGGCGTGGTGTGCAAGGTGTGATTAATGGACAGGAATATATTTTAGCCAATCACCGCTGGATAGAAGAGCGCAGCCAATGTTCCAGTGAGTTGGAAGCACAACTCAAAACCCATGAAGAGGCAGGACGCACCGTTACGTTGCTGGCTAACACTACCCGCGTGTTGGCTGTCTGCGCTGTAGCCGACACGATCAAGCCATCATCTGTTCAAGCAGTAGCAGCGCTCAAGTCAATGAATATCGCGGTGGTGATGTTGACCGGTGACAATATTGCAACCGCACACACAGTCGCTGCACAAGCTGGCATCACAGAAGTGCGTGGCAATTTATTACCAGAAGATAAACTGAATGCGATTGCTGAACTCCAGAAAGAATTTGGTATCACTGCTATGACTGGCGATGGAATTAACGATGCGCCTGCATTGGCTCAAGCAAACATCGGTTTTGCGATGGGTGGTGCTGGCACGCACACAGCGATGGAGGCTGCTGATGTGGTGGTGATGAATGATGACATACGTCGTCTCGCTGAAACCATCAAACTGTCACAGCGCACGCATGCCGTACTGTGGCAAAACATCTCACTCGCATTGGGTATCAAACTGGTATTTTTGTTGTTGGCCTTGTTTGATGGGGCATCGATGTGGATGGCGGTATTTGCGGATATGGGAGCCAGTTTGTTAGTAGTATTCAATGGCTTGCGTTTGCTGCGGCAGACCAAGGCTGGCAATTGAGCGGCCTATCCGCTAGGATAAAAAAATGATCAAACGATGGCTTTGTCTGTTATTGGTGTCGGCATTCCTGCTGCAGTCTGCGGTGGCGGGTGTGCAGTCGCACGTTGCTG
>DATIDQ010000134.1:0-28371 GCA_035456205.1 Pseudomonadales bacterium | reverse complement strand
GGCATTGGTTGCAACCGTCCCTTTTTTATGGATTATTAAAAATGGTGGCTATACCAGTTTTATCGGTATATATGAATCATTTTTCCCGATCTACGCCAATAGTCGCTACGATCTTTTTCATTACAGCAGCAACGCAGAAAGACTGGATAACCTTCTGAAAAGTTATCTGATGTATGGTGGCGGAGCCCTGCTATTGTCACTGCCTGGCCTGATCTGGGCATGGACAATAAAAGCCGGCAACACCCTGACCAGACAGCGCATCATGCAACTGGCGCTCATGGTATTTGCTTTCACGTTTTATGAATTGATAGCAGGAAAGTTCTGGATAAACCATATGCTTCCTTCTGCTTACTGGGTATTGCTCTGCTTGGCCTTGTTGCTGACAAGGCCAGAAGATAATGCCCGGCCCCGGACGAAAATCCTGGCTATTATTTTTCTGGTTCCGGTTGGACTTTCAGGATATTGCTTTGCACAAACCAGCTTTTTACAAATGCAAACCGCGCACAACAAAGAAGTACAGACACCAGAAAAATGGCGTGCACGGCAAATAGCGACTTTTCTGGAGGCTCAACATCTACAAGCTGAAGACACCGTACAGGTACTGGATGTAACCGGTGATGGCCAAGCAGCCTTGTTGCAAGCCAAAGCGACCACTGCGACACGTCACTTGATTGATGTGCCGCTGTATATGGAACCGGATTCAGCGGCGACAAAAGCACTTCGGGAAGAATTTATTCAGGATCTGGCTGCAAAAAAACCGCGTTTTATTGTGTACGTAGAACAATTCCTGCACCCGGGTGGTGGCAATCGCCTGCAGGAATTCAAGTCGTTAGCTGCAATGATTGAGCAGGACTATGTAATCGCCGAAAAGCACGATGGCGATTACATTATCTATCGACGTAAATAGGCAGTTTATGCTTTAGACAATCTATGCTTTAGGTAGAGTAACACCGCGCTGGCCCTGGTACTTGCCACCGCGATCACGATACGACACATCGCACACTTCATCAGATTCAAAAAACAGCATCTGCGCCACGCCTTCATTTGCGTAGATTTTTGCGGGCAGATTGGTAGTGTTGGAAAACTCCAGCGTCACATGCCCTTCCCATTCGGGCTCCAGCGGTGTGACATTCACGATGATGCCGCAGCGTGCATAGGTCGATTTGCCGAGACAGATTGTCAGCACATTGCGCGGAATACGGAAATATTCCACTGTGCGGGCCAAAGCAAATGAATTGGGCGGGATGATACAAACATCACTCTTGATATCGACAAAGCTTTTTTCATCAAAATGCTTCGGGTCAACCGTTACCGAATGCACGTTGGTAAAAATCTTGAACTCGTCCGAACAGCGCACATCGTAGCCATAACTGGATGTACCGTAGGAAATCACTTTCTTGCCCGGCTCGGGTTCGCGCATCTGGCCAGCCTCGAAGGGCTCGATCATGCCGTGCTCTGCCGCCATGCGCCGGATCCATTTGTCTGCCTTGATACTCATGGTGCAACCCCGTAAACCTGTAAAGGCGGCCATATTAGCAGACTGGCAAGCTCGAAAAAGCCTGTTTAACCCGCTATAGTCCACGCCTCATTGCACACATAGCACAACGGCTTTTTCTTATGAATACCCCCTTAAGCAACCCCCGCAAGATTCTCGTTACCAGCGCCCTGCCCTACGCTAATGGCTCATTGCACCTGGGCCATCTGCTGGAAACCATACAAACCGATATCTGGGTGCGTTTCCAGAAAGCACGTGGTCAACAGTGTACTTACGTCTGCGCTGATGACACACACGGCACAGCCATCATGCTGAAAGCCGAAGAAAAAGGCATTACACCGGAACAATTAATCGCTGATGTTCACGCTGAACATATGCAGGATTTTGCCGGCTTCCTGATTGGTTTCGATCACTACCACTCCACACATTCGGAAGAAAATCGCCACTACAGCGAATTGATCTACCAGCGCGTGCACGATCTGGGATTCATCAAAACCAGAGAAATTACCCAGGCATTTGACCCGGAAAAAAACCTGTTTCTTGCAGACCGTTACATCAAAGGCAGTTGCCCGAAATGCAAAGCAGAAGACCAATACGGCGATAACTGTGAAGCCTGTGGCGCAACGTATTCACCAATGGATCTGCTCAATCCCGTCTCGGTGATTTCCGGTGCAAAGCCAGTTGCCAAAGCATCCGAGCATTACTTTTTTGATTTGCCTGCCTGTACAGAATTCCTGAAACAGTGGACACGTGCAGGCCACTTGCAGGAAGAAGTGGCAAACAAAATGGCCGAATGGCTAGAAGGCGGTTTGCAACCGTGGGATATTTCACGCGACGCACCGTATTTCGGTTTTGAAATTCCCGGTGCGCCCGGCAAGTTTTTCTATGTGTGGCTGGATGCACCCGTTGGTTACATGGCCAGCTTTAAAGCCTTCTGCGAAAAAAACAAGCTCGATTTTGATAGCTATTGGCAGCAGGATTCTGCTACTGAACTGTACCACTTCATCGGCAAAGACATTATCAATTTCCACGCACTGTTCTGGCCTGCCCTGCTACACAATGCCGGTTTCCGCACACCAACCAGAATTTGCGCACACGGATTTCTGACAGTCGACGGCAAGAAAATGTCGAAATCTCGCGGCACTTTTATTCGCGCACAAAGCTATCTCAAACATTTGCAACCGGAATACCTGCGCTATTATTTCGCAGCGAAACTCAGCAATGGCGTGGACGATATCGATCTGAATCTCGCGGATTTTGTGCAACGTGTGAATTCTGATCTGGTCGGGAAACTGGTTAATATCGCCAGCCGTTGCGCGGGCTTTATCACCAAAGCAGGCGGAACTTTGTCCAGCCATCTCGACAACCCCGAATTATGGCAGCGCGTTGTTGATGCCGGACCACATATCGCTTCACTCTATGAATCGCGCCAATACGGCCATGCCATGCGTGACATTATGGCGCTGGCGGACGAAGCCAATACCTACATCAATGACAAGGCGCCGTGGGTACTGGCAAAAGAAGGCCACCAGTTTGCCGCGCTGGATGTCTGCACCATGGGCATCAACCTGTTCCGCGTACTGATGATTTATTTACAACCGGTATTGCCGGTGACTGCGCAAAAAACAGTTGACTTTCTTAATGACAAACTGGTCTGGGGTGATGCTATTACACCATTACTCAATCATACCATTCATTCGTTTACGCCAATGATGCAGCGTGTGGAGATGGCACAAGTGGACGCTATCCTGGCCGAAGAAGCACCCTCTGCTCCTGCCGCAGAAAAACCCGTAAAAAAGAAAACTGAGAAACCGGCAATAGATGACAATGCTCTGGCAGACACCATCCAGTTTGATGATTTTGCTAAAGTGGATTTGCGGGTAGCAAAAATTATCGACGCACAACATGTCGATGGCGCAGATAAATTATTGCAGCTGACGCTCGATCTGGGTTTTGAGCAGCGCAATGTGTTTGCCGGCATTAAATCCGCTTATAAACCGGAACAACTCGTTGGTCGTTTGACTGTGATGGTGGCTAATCTTGCACCGCGCAAAATGAAGTTTGGCATGTCGGAAGGCATGGTGATTGCCGCAGGCCCCGGCGGTGAAGACATTTTCTTGCTGACACCGGATAGCGGCGCCCAACCCGGCATGCGTATCAAATAAAAATTTATACCGGATAACAGTCAGGAAATTCTGCTGGCGCTGACTTCACTGAACAGCGCCACAGTTTCTGTTACCAGTGGCGCAACCCACTGTGCCATCCAGATGTGTTCCGGCAATAACGTCGCCATACGTGCGAGATAATCCTCCACCAACGCCGCCAGTTTTTCTGGCGACAAATCCCCGTTCAAACCACGATCCAGTGACACACTCGAACACGGGCTTTTATTGCTGGCGGTGATCGCAACATCCAGTTGCACAATATCCGGAAACTTTGCCAGGGTTGTTGCAGCGGCAGCGTGTTGTGTGACTTCATCCAAGCGTTGCAGATGATTGAGCCACACACTGCTCACTGCATAATTATTTGTCATACAGCGGCCATTCAGGCCCCACACAAACGCCGGATACTCCTGTTGTGGGCTGCCGATGTTCACTGCACGCCATAACAGTGCCTTGTGTGTATCCGGAGATTGCGCAGAAAGCACTGCACCCAGATCCGGAGCAGCCCAGTCATCATCATCCATGAATAGATAAAAAGCTTTTTTATCGGGAATATTGTGATAACCGTCATACGGCACAAATTCAACGCCGCTGACTGATAAAAGATTGCGTGCTGAAATCGCTTTCAATCTTGCACGCGTTTCAAAATAGCCGACGGAAAATGTTTTATCCCATAATTGCATCAAACGAAAAACATAATCATCCGGCTTGCCCCACAAGCGACAAAAATCAACCGACAATGGTTTGAACGCATCTGGCGTCAACGCAGCCCAATCCAGCGTCTGGCGCTGTACGATGATGACAGAGCTGTTAGTCATACGTTTGAATCATCTGAAAAAGTACCTACATTCTATCGCTGGACAAGAACGCTGGACAGGCTACGATGGCGTTCGTTTTTACTCAATCACTACAACTCACCAATTACAACTTGCCAATTACAACAACAGCATAACGTGAACACGATCAAACACACATTAACCGAATGGAAAATACTGGCAGGCTTGGGCTTGCCTATCCTCGTCACCCAATTGGCGCAAATGGCCAATGGCGTGATCGATACGATCATGGCCGGACATTACAGCGCCCGTGATCTGGCGGGTGTGGCGATTGGCAACAGCTTCTGGATGCCCGTGTTCCTGTTTTTTGTCGGCATTCTCAGCGCACTGCAACCCACGATATCCGGCCATCGCGGCGCACAGACATTGGCGCGCATCGTGCCCGTCACCTGGCAGGGTTTATACATTGCCGCCATCTCTGCTGTGTTGATGATGTTTGCGTTGCGCCATATCGAACCGGCTCTGGGTTGGCTGCAACTGGATGCACCAACCGCTGCGATCACACAAGGTTACCTGAACGGTTTTATCTTCGGCATCCCAGCCATGCTGATTATTGTCGCGTTGCGTGGCCTGACGGATGGACTCGGACACACTCGCGTCATGATGGGCGTGTCGCTGTTATCCACGGTGGTGAATTTGCCGCTGAATTACATATTTATCTACGGCAAGCTGGGCATACCGGCAATGGGTGGCATCGGTTGTGGCTGGGCCACGGCATTGGCTAACTGGATCGCTATGCTGGCGTTACTGGGCTATCTGCATACAAGCCCTGTATTTCATTTCTCACTACTGCACGGCCGGGTACGCCCGTATTGGCGCGAAATTATCCAGTTGTTGAAACTCGGTATTCCTATCGGCTTCACACTGTTTTTTGAAGTCAGTATGTTCACCGTGATTGCGTTGTTTCTTTCACCATTGGGGCCTGTTGTAGTGGCGGGCCATCAACTGGTGCTGAATGCGGTATCACTGATGTTCATGGTGCCACTGAGCCTCGGCATGGCACTCACGTTGCGCGTGAGTTTTCTGGTGGGTAAAGGCGCATTGCATACTGCGCACCATCTGGCACGCAGCGTATTGTTACTCGCACTCTGTATTGCGATGTTTTATGTACCGTTACTGTTACTCGGCAAATCATTGATCGCTGCGCTCTACACCAATGATGCAGAAGTACAACACGTCGCGGTAAAACTACTGACGCTCGCTGCTATTTTTCAGGTAGCCGATGTACTGCAAGTGGCAGCAATCAGCGCCTTGCGCGGTTTTCGTGATACCCGCATTCCGATGCTGATTATTTTCTTATCATTCTGGGGTGTGGGCATGCCGTTGGGATACCTGCTGACATTCACCAATATTCTAGTGCCTGCTATGGGTGCTGCAGGCTTCTGGATCGGGTTGATTGCAGGCATTGCCAGCGCGTCTGTGTTGTTACTGATCCGGCTGTTCCGGTTTACTGCTGCCACGCCCTACTTCGCAGAAAAACTTTCCACATAAACCAATTCGCAAGCACCGCCACCAACATCTTCCCGCGTCAACGAACTTTGCCAGCGCCAACCATCCGGCGCCGCAATCTTGATCAGCTTTCCCTGCAAATTCACCAGTTGGCCGGCACGCACATTCTGTATGGCACGCTTCACTATCGCATCCGCAGGAACAAGGTGCATATTCGCACTGGATAATTCAATTTCACGCAAGGGAATTGGCGGCTTATCGGTATGCCAGGTGTACCAGCGGTTGCCTTGCGAGATAGACACTTTGTCCAGCACGGCAGAATCTGACATCTTGCCCCAGCCAAACGCGATATCTACTGGTGCAAGATCCGCTTCGCGCCCGAAAAAATAGTCGGTTTTAGATAAAACACGTCCGTTTAAAGTAAACGTCGCCAACGGTGTAATCGTGTAACCATTCAACTCAAAAGGCTTTGCATTATCGATGTCTCGCTGCTCCGGCATTGCAGCCGCCAGGACACCATCCGGCTGAAACTGGCTGCGTGAAGACCAATGCTGCCAGGCAAAAAATACCAACAAAGCAATAAAGAAATATTTTTTCATTGCGGTTTTGCTATCTATACAGCACAGGCATCTTGCTGTACTTGCAAAACCTGCAGGATACGACCATTGGCGATCAACCCGGCAATCACCGTGGTCAATGCAAATATTTCTGCATCACTAAAATACCGGCCCAAACCTGCAATAAAATTATCATCAATCGATAAATGGTTTTCTGCAAATCGCTCTGCATATTCTATCGCCAGTTTTTCACGCTCACTGAATAATGCACTCGTACGCCATTGCGGAATGGCAGCATAGAAAGCTTCATCAATATTCTGAGCCGCAAACTCTGCAGCCTGTTGCGGAAACCGGAAACCCACGCACAATAGACACTGGTTGATATGGGCAATGCGCATACGCACTGCCTCCCGCACCCGCAGATCTACCGTTGTCTGCCCGTAAATGGCCTCCGACAACCCGGCCAACGCCTTACCCAGCGCAGGCTGCAATGAAAACAAGCGGTAACTTTCCGGTGCATCACCCGGCGGCAAAGATATTCTTGACATGGATCATGCTCCTCAATGGGCGACTTTTAGTATACTGCGCCTGAAATTTTCCACCCACACTTCATGCACTGGATTTACGTTCCAGAGAGCAGGTAACCATGGCCACTACACCATCCCCGGCGGATGCAAACACGACTGTTGTTTGCGCCCTGTACCGTTTCGTCACCCTCGACGATTACCAGTCCCTGCAAAAACCTTTGCAGGACTTTCTGCATAGCCATAACATCAAAGGCACATTGCTGCTGGCACATGAAGGCATTAACGGCACGGTCAGCGGCAGCCCTGCCGCCATTCAGGCTCTGTTATCTTATTTTGATAAGGACCCGCGCCTCGCCGGGCTGGATGTAAAATTTTCTTATGACGACACCCAGCCGTTTTATCGCGCCAAGGTCAAACTGAAAAAAGAAATCGTCACCATGGGCGTGGAAGGGATTGATCCCAAACAGATTGTCGGCACGTATGTCGATCCCAAAGACTGGAATGCGCTGATTTCTTCGCCTGATGTTTTACTGGTGGATACACGCAACGAATATGAAGTGCAGATCGGCACATTTAAAAATGCGTTGAACCCACACACCACCAGCTTTCGTCAATTTCCTGCCTATGTTCAACAGAACCTTGATCCGGCCAAGCACAAAAAAGTCGCCATGTTTTGCACCGGCGGTATCCGTTGCGAAAAATCCACTGCTTATCTGAAAGAGCAAGGATTTGATGAGGTATACCACCTGCACGGCGGCATCCTGAAATATCTGGAAGAAGTGCCACAACAAGACAGTTTGTGGGAAGGTGAATGTTTTGTGTTTGATAACCGCGTCACCGTGAATCACGCTCTTGAAAAAGGTATTTACGATCAGTGCCACGCTTGCCGCATGCCGATTACCGATAAAGACAAGCAACACTCACATTACGAACAAGGCGTAAGCTGCCACCACTGTCACGGACAAAAAGATGCCGAGCGCATCAAACGTTTGCAAGAACGGGAAAAGCAGATAGCACTCGCCAGATTGCGCGGTGAAGAACACATAGGAGCTGATGCAGATCGCATCAAGGCCGAACGCAGACCGTTGAAATTAAAAAACAGAAATAAAAAAGAGAAATCGGATTAAGAAATCAGGGCAACAGTTTTGATGTGCGCATAAACTGATTGCCCCACCTCCAGCGCCAACTGATCAGATGCACGCCGCGTAATCCGTGCAAGTATGCAAGAGCTGCCGAGTTCTAGGCGCACTAGCACACGTGCTGCATCCTTGTCCGGGCCAATTTCCGCAATACGCACTCGCAAGCTGTTCTGGATACTGCTCCGTTCTATCGGTTGCAGAGTGATACTGACATCCCGTGCCAGAATACGCACACGGGTTTTACTGCCGACAGCCAGCGTTGACAGTGCCACCGTTAGTGAACCACCTTCAACACTCACCTGACTCAAGTGATAGTGTTCATCGTGCTGCAAAATAGAGGCTTCCAGCACAGCAGCGGCATCATCCAGATGCGCCAACGGCAAGTCAGGACGAGTGAGTAATTCATGCACATCGCCCACTGCACGCACCTTACCGTTTTCAAGCAGCACCAGTTGATCTGCCAGACGCGCCAGCTCATCCATCGAGTGCGTCACATACAAAACAGGAATGGAAAGCTGTGTGTGTAACCGCTCGAGATAGGGCAGGATTTCTGCCTTGCTATCAACATCAAGACTGGCCAGTGGCTCATCCATTAACAGCAGCTGTGGACTGGCGAGCAATGCGCGTGCTATCGCAACACGCTGTTGCTGTCCGCCGGATAATTGTGACGGTTTATGCGTGAGAAAATTGCCTAGCTCCAGCCAGGAAACAACATCGTCAAATACTATTTTTCTTGCATCCGGTTTTACGCGATCCAATGCAAATTGCAGATTGCCACGCACATCCATATGCGGAAACAATGCCGGCTGCTGGAATACATACGCTAACGGACGTTGATATACCGGCAGGAATTTTTTTGCACCTTGCCAACATTGCTCCCGAAAATGGACTTCTCCTTCAGAGCGTGTAAGACCAGCAATGCAGCGCAGTAAAGTGGTTTTGCCGCAACCGGATCGACCGGATATCACAGTGAATCCTTGCATGGGCAAACTGATATCACAATCCAGCGTAAAGCGATCAGGCGTTAGCTTTTCATAGCGATGTAACAATCTTGCCCGCAAAACATTGACCATTTCAGACACGGAACAAGCCCACCTTGCGAACACCGTACAACAGTGACAACACCACGAAACTGAACAACAACATACCACCCGCCAACCAGTGGGCGCTGGAAAATTGCATGGCTTCAACATGGTTGTAAATCTGCACAGACAACACTTGCGTAGCGCCGGGAATGTTGCCACCGAGCATCAGCACCACACCAAATTCACCGACGGTGTGTGCAAAACCGAGAGTCGCTGCCGTGACATAACCCGGCACCGCTAACGGCAATACCACATAACAGAAAGTATCGAACGGGCTGGCACGCAATGTTGCTGCTGCTTCCAATAAAGGTTCATCCACTGATTCAAATGCATTTTGCAAAGGCTGCACCACAAACGGCATGGAATACAGAACCGACGCGACAACCAGGCCAGCAAATGTAAACGGCAATAAACCGATACCCAGCGCCTGCGTAATCTGGCCGACGGCACCGTGCGGCCCCATCAACAGCAACAAATAAAAACCGATCACTGTCGGCGGCAATACCAACGGCAATGTCACAATGACGTTGATGACACCTGCAACCCGTGACTTCGTTCGCACCAACCACCATGCCAGCGGCGTACACAGTAATAACAGCAGCACAGTGACAACGGTGGCCAGTTTTAGTGTCAGCCAGATTGCATTTAGATCGTCAGTGTTCACAACGTGTCAGATATCGTAGCTGTTCAAATATCATAGCCATAGCGACGAATAATGCTTTTAGCTGCTTCACTTTTCAAATATTTTAACAAGGCAACTGCCGCCGGTTTAGCGCTGCCTTTACTGAGCAGCACCGCGTCCTGATGCAGTGGCTCATACAGTGACGGCGTGACCTGCCATGCTGAACCGCTGGTGATTTTTCCATCCTTGTAGACTTGCGACAGCGCCACAAAACCCAGTTCAGCATTACCGGTACTGACAAACTGGTATGTTTGGGTAATGTTTTCGCCCTGCACAAATTTGGGTTGGATAGCATTGAGCAAATCCAGTTTTTTCAAGACTGCCACAGCGGCTGCACCGTAAGGCGCTGTGACAGGATTGGCAATCGCGACATGGGCAAACTGCCCTTGTTTCAGCACTTCCCCCTTATCATCCACCACACCCGCTTTGGCTGACCACAACACCAGCTTGCCTGTGGCGTAAGTGAAGTGACTATCAATCACTGCCTGCCCTTCCTTCTCCAGAATGATTGGCGTGGTGTCATCTGCACTGAGAAACAC
This sequence comes from Pseudomonadales bacterium, assembly GCA_035456205.1. Taxonomy (GTDB): domain Bacteria; phylum Pseudomonadota; class Gammaproteobacteria; order Pseudomonadales; family UBA7239; genus UBA7239. The sequence goes on along the minus strand of DATIDQ010000134.1, from coordinate 17,900 downwards.
CTCAAACGGCGCACCGTTTTTTATCTGTGAATAGAATTTCCCTGTCGCACCAAAAGACAGTTGTGCCTTGTGTCCGGTTTCTTTCTCGAACGCTGCAGCAATTTCCTGCATAGGCTCGGTGAAATTGGATGCAACCGCCACCTGTATTTCATCAGCAGTTGCCAGAAACGACACACTGGAAAAACAGACTGCAGTCAGAACAGAACGGGTAAACAAGTTCAGGATTTTCATATCAGGCTCCTTAGATAAACAGCGTTAAAAAAACCGGCATTAGCCGGTTTTTTTATTAAGGTAGCCACACAGCGCCTGAATAAACCATCGCCCTACCCGCATTGGATAACTTGACGATTTTGGCATTCACGGTTGTGGAAACATCAAATTGCGACGCGCCCAATACCAGATCCGGCGTGCCATCGCCATCGAAATCTCCCGATACAACAGCAACGCCTAATCTGTCAGCAGCCAGTGTCCCTGTCATGGTTAACAGACTCGTATCGCTCTGCCCCGACAACAACATGACTTTGCCTGCATCGTTTTTAACCAATGGCTTGTTGCGTTGGGTCGTGATATTCGCCCTCGGAACACCCACCAACCAATCTGCTTGGCCGTCAGCGTTTATGTCTTCGGATACAGCCGCCAATGAAGAACCCAACCAATCATTACTGACTGTGCCCTCTAGTATAAAACTGGCCGCACTAACTCCGTTGTCACCAGCAAACATCTGCACACGACCCGCATTCGCAAGTAAAACATTTTTGCTATTCACTACCGTCAACACATCAAAAAGTGGTTCACCAACCAGCAAGTGATCATCAATATCCATGGCAAGCGCCGAACCAAAAGATGCGTTTTTCTGGGTGCCATCACGATGGTAGACTTCTACGTCACTGATACCGTCAAATGCTGTGACTTGGCCAGCATTAGCCAGCGTTACAAGTTTACTGTTGATGATTGTCTGCACATCTGCCATCGGCGCACCAACAATCAGATCATCACTTCCTGCACCGTTCACATTGCCTACCGCCAGTGCGGAACCAAAACGGTCACCAGCTTTTTTGCCCTCTGCAACAATCCGGATAAATGCACCTGTCGCACCAGAATACAGCGCAACACGCCCAGCACCTTTAAGCGCGACAGCTTTTTCATTGACGAAAGTAGCAACATTGGCAAGCGGTTCTCCTACGGCAATATCCGGTTTGCCATCGGAATTCTGGTCAGGTACTACGGCAATGGCAGCACCCAGCCGCTGATTGGCTACGGCGCCGGATATTCTTGACGCCACGATTTCCTGCCCATCAGCACCGGAATACACTCTTACCGTGCCTGCGTGACTAAGGGCAATCTGCTTTTCGTTCACATAGGTATAGACACGGTCATACGGCGTACCTACCAATACATCGTCAATACCATCGTTGTCGATATCGCCAGCAGCAAGTGCTACCGCCCATTTTTCACCAGCACCATCGCCATTAATTTCCTGCAATACGCCGAGTTTGTCGATTGGTGCAGGGTCAGCTAAATCAGACAGACCATCACCGTCAGTATCCGCTAGTAGCGGATCAGAACCATTCAGCAGCTCATCCGTATCCAGCACGCCGTCATTGTCATCATCGGTGTCGCACACATCACCCTTGCCATCCGGGTTTGCACTACTCTGATCCGTATCCAGCTGATCCGGATTAAAGTCATTCGGGCAGTTATCAACATTGTTAGCAAAGCCATCGCCATCTTTATCTGCGGGCGCAGCCTGGGCAGCGGGAATCGATGCCAACAACAGCGTGAGCATGAACGCGGCGAAGTACTTCTGGTTTTTCATAGCGGGTCTCTTGTTTAGGGTCTCGGTTGCAATGTTTGTCATATTGCAGCATCACGGAAACGGCGAGGCGTATTTGCTGATCTTGCTGCTGTAAGTGTTGCTGTTCTGCTTGCTTTCAAACAATGTGATAGATGTGAAATAACTCATGCTGCCAATTTTCAACTCCACACCGACATGTGCTTGCGCTGCATCCAGCGATGATGCCAACACAAGATTTGTCAGTGCAATTTTTAGCAAACCGCTCTTGCTGTCAAAACTGAAACTGGTGAGAACGTTATTTATGGCTGGATCTTTTTTCACTACCTTTTTCATTTTGTAGATCGGCAGCTCATCTTTATCTTCTGTGCGTGTAGTCGCTACCAAAGTAGTGAGGTCTTTGTCGAGCAATACATTAACGCCATCGTATAATTTGATTCGCACAGTCGGCTGGTTACAGTTCTTGTTGTCACTCGGGCAATCCAGAAAAACAAAATCTGCCAGCAGCGAAGGATCCGCAAGATACATACCGAACTTTGCATTATCCTTGGTGCTGCCAGTATCTTTCACGCCAGCGACGGCCATCACGAAGCTCGCATTGCGATAGGAAGAGGTTGGCAGAAATTTACCCTTTGGATCCAGAAAGGTTTTCAGCTTGTAACCTTTGCTGCCAAGAATAATATTGTTGTCCACCATATCGGCAGGGAACGAGCTGGCACCCAACTCCGTACCGGTGAATTTCAACGTCAGGCTCTGGCTAGTAGGCGTGCCCTTTACTAACAAACCTGGCTTCACGCCCTTCGCAGATTTGTAACTGAACACACCGCTGGAAGATTGTGTAAAAGCAGGTGCCAGGATAGTGGTCGTGCTGCTGCCCAACGCCAGCAAAACTGACTGCGTCAATGGATTAAAAATCTTGCCAGTGCGACGGTCGGCGTTATAGATGTACTGTGCTTGCCAACTGTCATTCGGCGCGCTGTCTACATCTTCGTTGACTTTCGCACTCAATTTCTTGATCCACAAATTCACTGCCAGACGACTGACATCGCCACCACCGGGTGGCAATACAACGAAATCGGTAGAGAGAGTCAGCACTTGGCCGCCAGGAGAATTGGTTGCGGTATACACCACCGGAAACAGACCCACTTCGCTCGGTGTTCCACTTAACTCACCTGTGCCACTGTTGTACGTAATACCAGGTGGCAAACCCAATGCCGTGTACGTCACGGTGTTACCATTGACCGTATTCACCACGATCGGCACTGAACCCTGATAGCTCATACCATACAGCGCAGCTGGCACGCCGAAATAATTCCAGATAAAAGTGCTGGTAGAGGAAGGCGCAATCCACATCGGCAAATTGATACTGATCGTCGTGTCATCATCAGTGGCGGTGATCAACAAATAAAACGTGCCGGCAACAGTGGGCGTACCACTGACAACACCGGTCGCAGAATCCAGCGTAAGCCCCGTAGGCAAACCGGTAGCAGAATACGTGACAGTACCGTTTTCATCCGTCACCAGATAGGTATCAGAATAAGCCGTGCCGACTTCACCGTTATTCAGCATGTAGGTATCAAATTTAAAATTGTAGGTAGGCGGCAAAGCTGCGTCAGCAGGGAAAATTGTCAGCGGTAATATCGTGGTCGCGTTTTTACTTTCGCCGGTATCGTTATTGGTAAACGTTACATAGAAAGTGCCTGCGACCAATGGCGTACCACTGATAACACCGGTGGTGCCATCCAGCGTGATACCCATCGGCAAATCCTGTGCGCCCCAGATGAAGGGCCCCGTGCCACCCTGTGATTGCAACGTCAGCGTATAAGCCTCTCCTACACGCCCATCCAGCAAGGAAGTCGTCACAAATGATGCACCACTATTGCCACCACCACCGCTGGCAGTGATCTTGAATTTGACGATAGACAGGTTGATTGTCGTCGCACCATCATCTGCAGTAATAGTGACATCCGGCTGCTCCACCACCGTGGGCTTGCCATAAATAGCACCGGTCTGGGTATTCAGGTTCAAACCGGTAGGCAGAGCGCCGGCAGTAATAGAAAAAGTGACCGGGCCGGCAGCATTGGCGGTGAAAATCTTGGCGAAGTATTCCCTGTCTGTTGTACCTTGAGGCACAGAAGTCGTCAGGAAACGAAATGTTCCCGCCGCCTGCACAGGCATGCCGAAACATAACAACAGCAAAACAACCGCACAAAAACGGCTATACAGTCCGGAAAAAGGAATAGTCATGGCAACAACCTCATCAAACAGCAAACGTATGCCCCCTGACCATAGCACAGTTGGCCTGCAAAGCAGCGACCACTAATCCTGAGATCCCATACGCCCATCGATTGCCATGGCTTACACTGACCGCCTTCCGAATGGATACAGCCACATCATGATTCGCTACTTCTTGCTGTTAGCCATAGCCTGCATCAGTTGGTATGGCAGCAACGCACTGGATAACCAACTCGTGCGCTGGCGTATTGAGCCACAACCGCCATCATCGGCACCCATTGTTGCCGAGCTGCAAAACACACCGATGCCAGCCAATGCCATCGAGCTGCAGGACATCAACACCAGGCTGGGCGAACTCGGCCAGACAGCACTGCTTGAATCCATCAATCTCTACTCACGCTATCAAGTACTCGCACACATTCTTGGATTACAGCCGGATGCAGTGCCAACCGTAGGCGCAACCCGCGCATGGGCAAACCAGTATCCGGATCGCATGGACCAATTGACGCAAGACGTTCTTGCGAAATCCATTGCCGTTGAATTGGCTGCAGCGGATTTTTCTCCACCCATAGCAGGACGTGATGGTCGCAATTTCAATCTGGCTTTTTCTGCACTCGGCGATGGCGTGTGGCAGGAAATGGGAACTGATGGCAGCGCATCCCTCGCTACGGCACGCCAACTGTATTTTGTGGTGAATGTTCGCAATCAACTGACAGAAACTTCACTGCAGTCATTCGATTTTTATCCGGTTCTCGTTGATAAAGACGAAAAAACTGTTCCGCTGCCACTGCCAGAACACAGCTATTTCTGGTGCAGCTACCAATCGATGTCTGCAACCCCTCACGCACTCGCCGCTGGCAACTCCATGCCATTATTGTGCGAAGTGCGCGGTGGTGGCGTTGAGCCGCTGCAGGCGAGCAGCGTTGTCACCATTCTCAATGACATTCGTAACGGAGCGCTGCATTTCAAAGTGTGGACAAAACAACTGGAATTGACATTACCCGATTCGCCACTATTTTCTGCATTGCAGCTGCGTGACAACATGGTCAGTGCAGAATTCAACCACGATCCATCAGAAAAAACGTCTACCGTTTTTATTGCTTCAGCAACGCCACAAACACTTGTCACGCATCTCACCAGCTGTGAAGAACGTGGCGACTGCCTGAAAACGCGTCTTGCGCCATTCGAGGGTTTGGTCTCGTTGATACACATCATGCTCACAGGCACGATTCCTGGCATCATCATCGCCGCTCTGGTACAAGCCATTACACGCGCTGGCGTTTCCCGTAACAAATCGCTGGCTGTAATGGTTGTGCTAACCCTGCTGGCGTTCCCGCTTGCATTCAGCCTGGGCGGCAGCGGTTGGGGGCCTCTGGCGGCTGTGATCATCACAGCCTATCTGGCGGCTGGCTTCTGGATTGGCGTGATTCTGGGTTTGTTTTGCTTACAATGCTCCTTTTCTCGCACAGCCTCTCCTACATGACTCACAGCATGAACAGCAGCGACACACTCGATAGCCATACCCCCATGATGACCCAGTATCTGGCCATCAAGGCCCAGCATCCGCATGAGCTGGTGTTCTATCGCATGGGCGATTTCTACGAGCTGTTTTTTGATGATGCGAAAAAAGCAGCGCGCTTGCTGGATGTCACGCTCACTGCGCGCGGCAAATCCGGCGGCTCACCTATCCCGATGTGCGGTGTGCCCTACCACGCTGCCGACAATTATCTGGCTCGGTTAGTGCGACTGGGTGAATCCGTCGCCATCGTTGAGCAGATCGGCGATCCAGCTACCACCAAAGGCCCGGTTGAACGCAAAGTGATGCGCATTGTTACGCCGGGTACAGTGAGTGACGAAGTGTTGCTCGACGAAGGCCGCGACAATTTACTGGTGGCCATTTTTCATAGTGATGGCCGCACGGGAATTTCCGCACTGGATATCACCAGCGGCCGTTTTACCGTACAGGAAGTAGACAATCTTGAAGCACTGCTCGGTGAAATGCAGCGCCTGAATCCGGCGGAATTATTGTTGCAGGATGACATCACACTGCCGGATGTGATTGTGCGCCGCCCCGGTGTGCGCAAACTGGCGCCGTGGGAATTTGATCTGGAAACGGCGCAGCGTTTACTGACACAACAATTTGCCACACGCGATCTAGCCGGTTTCGGTTGCGCCGATCTGGAACTGGCATTGCGTGCCGCCGGTTGCCTGATGGCTTATGTAAAACAAACTCAACGCACTGCATTGCCGCATATTCGCGCACTCGCTGTTGAACGCCGTGGCGAAGCCGTGGAAATGGATGCCGCCACCCGCAAGAATCTGGAACTGGATATCAATATTGCAGGCACAACAGATCACACATTGTTTGCCGTATTGAACCAGTGCGCGACTGCGATGGGCGCACGTTTACTAAAACGCTGGCTGCACCGCCCTCTCGCCAATATCAATACATTAAACGATCGCCAGACCAGTGTTGCTGATTTACTCAATGATTATCGCTTTGAACCATTGCGCGACATCTTGCGCAATATCGGCGACATGGAACGTATTCTGTCGCGGGTTGCGCTGCGCTCCGCAAGACCGCGCGACCTTACACGCCTCGCACAATCGCTGGCCTGCGTGCCGGATTTACTCACCTGTTTGCACGCCAGTAACAGCACGAATCTTTCTGCGCGTGCCGACGCCATCACGGCGTTTCCACAAATAGTCGAGTTGCTCAACAAAGCAGTGACAGAAAACCCGCCGATGGTATTGCGCGATGGTGGCGTGATTGCCGAGGGTTACGATGCCGATCTCGATGAACTGCGCGCCATCCAGCAAAACGCCGGCGATTTCCTCGTCAAACTGGAAACCGAAGAACGTGAAAGCACGGGCTTGCCAAACCTGAAAGTCGGTTACAACCGCGTTTCAGGTTATTACATCGAATTACCCACTGCGCAATCAAAACAGGCTCCCGCACATTACATCCGTCGCCAAACACTGAAAAATGCCGAGCGTTACATCACGCCGGAATTGAAAGTGTTTGAAGACAAAGCGCTCTCGGCAAAAAGCCGCGCACTGGCGCGTGAAAAACAACTGTATGACGAATTGCTTGATCGCCTGAATGAAGATCTGTTTCCACTGCAAACGACCGGGCAGGCGATTGCAGAACTGGATGTGCTAGCAGTGCTGGCAGAACGCGCTGAAAAACTGAATTGGTGCAAACCCACACTTACCGCACAACCCGGTATCGACATCATCAGTGGCCGCCACCCTGTGGTTGAACAAGTGGTGCAGCAGATCAATGGCGAAGCATTTGTGCCGAATGATCTCGCGCTGGATCAACAACAACGCATGTTGATTATTACCGGCCCGAATATGGGCGGTAAATCCACTTACATGCGTCAGGCAGCTTTGATTGTGTTACTCGCACACATCGGCAGCTTTGTGCCGGCAGACAGTGCGACCATCGGGATTGTCGACCGGATTTTTACGCGTATCGGTTCATCGGATGATCTCGCATCCGGGCGCTCAACCTTCATGGTGGAAATGACAGAGACCGCGAATATTCTGCACAACGCTACACCAAAAAGTCTGGTGTTGATGGATGAGATCGGGCGCGGTACCAGCACGTTTGATGGCCTGTCACTGGCCTGGGCTTGCGCGCATTTTCTGGCTGAACGCGTACGTGCTTTTACCCTGTTTGCCACCCACTACTTCGAACTGACATCGTTACCGGAAGAATGCACAGGCGTCTCCAACGCGCATCTGGACGCCAGTGAACATCACGATGGCATTGTGTTCCTGCACAAGGTACAGCGTGGCGCGGCCAACAAGTCCTACGGCCTGCAAGTCGCCAAGCTGGCGGGCATTCCACGGGAAGTGCTGGCGGCAGCGAAAGACAAGTTGCACGAACTGGAAAACGCCGCACCAGCGGTACCGCAGCAACCAGTAGCAGCGGCTCCGGCTCCCCGCCAACCGGATCTGTTCGCTGCACCCCTGCCACGCTGCATCGACACATTGAAAGGCATCAATCCCGATGATTTGACGCCTAAAGCAGCACTGGAGCTGCTCTATCGCCTGAAAAACGAACTATAGGGACTGTTTTAGCCGTTTTCTCAGCGTTTGTCGTAGATCATGTACTCGCTTGAAAAGGCAAAGCCCATTAGAATTGCGCCCCTGATTTTGTAGGAGCTGTCCACCATGACATTTGTTGTTGGCGAAAACTGTATCAACTGTAAACACACTGATTGCGTAGAAGTGTGCCCGGTCGACTGCTTCTATGAAGGTCCTAACTTTCTGGTTATCCATCCGGATGAGTGCATCGATTGCGCCCTGTGTGAACCAGAGTGTCCAGTAAATGCCATCTATTCCGAAGATGAAGTACCTGCTGACCAGGCAGCATTCATTGAACTGAATGGTGAATTGGCTAAGCAGTGGCCAAATATCACGGAAATGAAGCCAGCACTACCTGATGCTGAAGAATGGAAGGACAAGCCGGGCAAACTGGCACAACTGCAACGTTAATCAGCACCTTCAAAGCTGGCGCACAGCTCTTTCTGTAGCGCCAGCTCATCTACCAGATAAGGCCACTCGCCCACCATATTGGCGCGATGATAAAAAACCGGCCTCGATGATTTTATCAACCATGTTGGCTCAGTAATTTTCACGTCTGCTAACGAATCAATCTGCCATTCTGTACGCGCCACTTCCTTGCCATTCACTGACAACAATAACTCTGTTGGATTAACCCTGTCCCCGATATTGGTGTAACGATCATATACATCGGCATTCAAACCTATCATCGTGCAACCTTCAGTCATGGCAAACGGCACTTGCCATTGATGACCATACATCTCGATTAAAAACTGCTGCTTTTCCTTGTTGTAACGCAGCGACCAGATATTCTTCTGCTCCGCTAATAAAGTTTCTGCCTCAGTGATATTCGGTAACGAAACGGCAATATACAAATCCCATTCCTTTAATGGTGTGCGCAAAAAATCATTGCCAGTAATTTTGATACCATCTGCCAGCAATTCTTCTTTGACCTGCGTGCGAGCCACCTGCTCCAGCCATGCCTTGAAATCTTTCTGCATTGATAGCAATCGCCAGAAATACCGGAAACGCCAGAAACTCTCACCGCTCACATTGTCAGCATTAATACGAAGAAACTGGAAAGATTGTTCTTCACGAAACACCCACTCTTCTATAATTCGCCAGAGTTTATCACCGGACAACATGGAAGAACTGCCACGCGACATCCAGTAAAGAGGCCTTTCCCTGATTGTGATAAGGCTCCTGATATCGTTAAAGTCCAGACCGTCTGTTTTGAAAGGTAGTGGCGCACCAATGCGCGCTACCAACGTCGGGAAAATATCCATCATTGTGATGGCACGCTCATCCAGTGATGACGGCATAGTATGGCCAGGATCTACCCAGATCATCGGTGTGCGCACTGCACCTTCACTATAATGCGCTTTGCCACCACTAAAACCTGCGTTACTGCCAATGCGTTTTTCCGGTGCGCCGTTATCACTGAGAAAAATAATAATCGTATTGTCACGCTGACCGGATTTATCCAGCGCTGACAGTAATTCACCAATATTTTTATCCAGATGACGAATCATCGCAGCATATTTTTTATTATCATTCTGGTCGTCATCCGTTTTTGCATCGTCAGTTTTTTCATAACCAACAGCATCAGGAGGCGCATGCAAAGGTGCGTGTGGCAGCAAGGTTGCGTACCAGAGAAACCAGGGTTGCTGTGTTGCTGCCAGTGCAGCAATCTCTTCACTGGCACGTTGCGTCAGGATATCCGGCAAATAACCGCTGTACTGTTTCCACTCCCCCCGCTCATTTTCCAACCACGGATCCTGATAAACCGGTTGGCGTAACACCGGTTTGCCATCGGCATCCGGCCCTTGCAAGAACCATTGGTTGAGAAATCCGAAACTGGTATCGAATCCTTGTGCGGCAGGTTTCGCTTCTGTATTCAGCTCCCCGATATGCCACTTGCCGATGTGATGCGTGCTGTAACCCTGTGCACGCAACCATTCAGGCATGGTCGTGATAGCAGGATCAACGCCACGTGCCACAGGGAGAAAACCAAGACGTGCGGGATGCTGCCCGGTCAGCAATGCCGCACGACTGGCTGAGCAAGTGCTGTCTGTGTAGAATCGGTCGAAGCGCATGCCCTGCGCTGCCAGCGTATCAAGGTTCGGAGTTTCTACTGCCGCAGCTGCATTAAAACTGCGCAAGTCACCCAGACCAAGATCGTCAGCAACAATCAGCAGGATATTGGGCTGATGATTTTTTACTGGCAGAGGCTCTGCTGCCAATGGCTCAGCAAGCAACCCTGAACACCACAATAGTGCAGCATAAAAATAGTGTCTTTTCATCTTGAACAGCAATATCCAATAGAGCACGCTGAACGCATTGAACGGGATCAACCGGGCAAAAGCAATGCCGTGTTGGCCAGTGTAGCTGTGCTCTTTGCAACAACAGCTATTCTGCTTGCACTATTCTCCATCTATCTGACCTTCATACTGCAATGGCAGGGTCCATTTCGTGACTTGTGGGAATTTGTCGATGACATCGAACGCCAGTTTCAGGGTGAATGGTCATGGTCTTATCTACTGGAGGCGTATGGCGGCGCCCACCGGATTTTTCTGCCGAAGCTGCTGTTTTTTGCTGACTATTATTGGCTAGGCGGGCGCAACTGGCTAACTATCACAACAGCACTATCGTGTCAGTTTGCTTATCTGTTTTTAATTATTCGCGTTCTACGGCAGCAATCATTACTGAGCACAACCGAACGCACTATTCTTACCGCATCTTTTGCACTGGCATTATTCAGCACCACACAAATCAATAACTTTTTGTATGCAATGGATGTGCAATGGTATATGTCGAACCTGTTTGGCTTGCTCAGCCTGTACGCACTGGCGCAATCACTGCATGCACCACGACGCTGGTTAACCATCTTGCTGTTCGGCGGCACTGCGACACTGTGTAATTTTACCGGCCTGATGGTGCTGCCAGTGGCGGCACTGGTGTTATTAACCAGCAAAAAACCAGAAAAATTACATTGGCCCCTGGTGTTATTCATCGCCACGATATGCTGGTTGTATGTTTCACATGAAAAAAATAGTGAACAATTTATATTCAGCGCCTTGCGCCGTAGCGATAACTGGCAAACTTCACTGTACATCGTGTTCGATACTTTACAAAAAATAATACCTTACATGCTGCGCTACCTGGCCAGCCCATTATCACGCGAATGGCAACTGGCGGGTTATGTATTGTCCGTTACAGGCATTGCCATTACGCTGTATTACTGGATAAAGCATCTGCGGGATATCAGCTCATTATCAAACTGGCAACGGCTGTGCCTTTATCTTTCGACCTGCATTATCGCCAGTGCTTTTTTTACAGCATTTGGCCGAATTATTTACCCCAACTCCGCTACCGCTGAACGTTATCAAACGCTGGTATTGCCCTGGCTACCCGCCCTGTTTGGTTTGATCTGGATTGATGCACGGCAGTCGCGCTATAACATTGCCACTTTACTCATGTGGACAGCAATTTTTGGCTGCTATTTACTGCCAACACAAACTGTCAGCGCGCGAGATATGGTGATGCTCAGCCAGCGCGTTAACCTGGCGCATACAGCAGCGCGCGCCGGCGTACTCGAACCACCCTATATATTAGCGACGTTGTCATATCCGCTGATTAAAAACGGTATCAATTCTGTAAAAGATAACGATGTTTTTTTGCGCAGTAATAACCTTGGTTATTTTCGCAAACTTCCGCAATTTGCACTGGATGCAAAGCCGGATATCAGCGCCACTCTGCCCATTTGCAGCGGATACGCCAGCATGCTTTTTGACGAAGATGCCAGTAGCTGGATTGTTGACGGTCAACTACTGGCAGATGGGAAAGCAAGCAGTGATATTGCGCTGCTACAAAATGGCAGCGTGGTTGGCATAGGGACATCCGTAGGAGCGGATGATTCACTATTACCGACAATATGGCAGCCAGCCGAGTCCAGTCATTTTCGCGCCTTCGTACACGCCAATCACCTGCAAGCGAGCGAACCTCTGATTGCAGTGGGCATACTGAATGAGCAAGCACAGTGTAGCTACCCACTGCGCTGATTCCGGCTTCCTGCCTTGTTATCGTTTTAAACGCTTCTGCACTGTTTTTGCGACAGCCACTTTCTGTTTTTTCATCTGGCGTAATAACGCTTCATTCCATTCAAAAATAGCCAGAGCTTCGATATGGGATGTTTGTGGAAACATATCGATCACTTGTGCACTGCGCAAAGAAAATCCACGCTCTGCCAGAATAGCCGCATCACGCGCCAGAGTAGATGGATTACAAGACACATAAACAATTCGCTCAATGCCTTTCAAGCTGACCTGTTTACAAAATCCCTGCGCGCCATCACGCGGCGGATCCAGCAATATCTTGTTCACCACTGGCAACTTCAGCTTACGTTCATCAAACTGATCCAGATTACCTGCCAACCAAGTGATGTTAACCAAACCCTGTGCAGCGGTTTGAGCCGCTGCACGCGCCAGCATACTTTCACTCAATTCTACTGCAGCAACACTGTTTACCTGTTTTGATAGTGGCAATGTGAAATTACCCAAGCCACAAAATGCTTCCAGAATACTGTCACTGGCTGCAGGTTGTAATGCAGCCAACACCGCATCAATCAGCAAAGTATTTATCGCTGCATTGCCCTGCAAAAAATCACCGGGCAAGCAAGCCAATGTGCTATTGCTGGCAATATGTGTCGACACCAGTGTTTTTTCTGGCCCGCAAAAATACTGCACAGTATCCTTGTCTTCCAACTGCAGATACACGCTAACCGCAGTGAGTGCTGAAAACTCCTGCAACAACGCAGTATCAATCCCGGATGGTTGCGCCATCACACGCAGCAACATACCCACACCATTATCCGCTGCCAATAATTCAATGTGTCCTAACTGGCGCGGCTGTGACCAACGCGACAGACATTCGCGCAATGGCTGCAATACCTGTTGTAATGCCGGCACTAACACGGCGCAATGCTTGATTTCGACAATCGTCTGGCTATGGCGCTCACGAAATCCCACTGACAAATGTTTTTTTTCTGATGACCACTTACAAGCAATACGTGTGCGACGGCGATACGCCCACGGCTCGGCTACCAGTGCAGGTAAAACTTCAACAGGCTGTACTTTGCCAATACGAGACAATTGATCCAGCAGTACCTGCTGTTTGAGCGTCACTTGTGCAGCGTGCCCCACATGCTGCAATCCACAACCACCGCACTGGCCCTCATATTCACATGCAGGCACAACACGTTCTGCAACAGGTTGCACGACCGTGATCGTCTCTGCATCGACGCGCTGCTGATGTTTCATCAACTTACGTGCTTCCACCTGCTCGCCCGGCAATGCACCTTCCACAAACCAGGTAACCCCATCAGCATAGGCAATGCCACGCAAATCGTGGGCAAGTCGTTCAATAGTCAGTGTTGTCATGAGCTTTTCCAATACAAACCGTCAGCGGAAACAAAAAAGCCCGCACACGGCGGGCTTTTTATTCACTATTGCATCACTCTTTAGGATAGATGCGGTAGTGAATACCAGCCAGCTTCTCCAGCACACGATGCACCTGGCAAGAGTAGCCAAATTCATTGTCATACCAGAGATACATTACCGCATGATTGCCACGCACTATCGTTGCCTTGGCATCAAAAATACAGGCGTGGCGCGAACCAACGAAATCACTGGATACCACTTCCGTGCTGTTAGTGAAATCAATCTGTTTGCGCAATGGTGAATGCAGTGCCATGTAGCGCATGTATTCATTCAGTTCTTCAACGCTGGTTTCTTTTTCCAGCTCAAGGTTCAGAATCGCCATGGATACGTTTGGAATTGGCACGCGAATCGCGTTGCCTGTCAGCTTGCCCGCCAGTTCCGGCAACGCTTTTGCTACCGCTTTGGCTGCACCCGTTTCAGTGATAACCATGTTCAATGGCGCACTGCGACCACGACGATCAGACTTGTGGTAGTTGTCGATCAGGTTCTGGTCATTGGTGTAAGCATGCACGGTTTCAATGTGGCCCGATTTCACACCAAATTTATCGTTCATGGCTTTCAATGCAGGCACTACCGCGTTGGTAGTACAAGAAGCTGCAGAGACAATAGTGTCATTCGGGCTGATGCTGTCGTGATTGATACCGAACACGATATTTTTCACATTGCCTTTGCCAGGAGCTGTCAACAATACCTGGCTCACACCTTTGGCTTGCAAATGTTTGGACAGACCCGCTTCATCAGTCAGCTTGCCGGTGTTTTCCACCACAATAGCGTTGTGAATACCGTACTGGGTGTAATCAATGTCTTCCGGCTTATCGGCATAAATGATTTTGATTTCGTTGCCGTTAGCAATAAAACTCTGTGTTTCTTCATCAACGCGGATAGTGCCGCGGAAAGGACCGTGCACAGAATCACGACGCAACAATGATGCACGTTTTTCCAGATCGTTATCGCCTTTGCCTTTACGCACAACAATGGCGCGCAAACGCAACACATCACCACCACCTGTTTTTTCAATCAGCAGGCGCGCCATCAAACGACCGATACGGCCAAAACCGTACAAAACAACATCGCGCGGTTCGGGAATCGGTTTTACATCGGTACCCACAGCATCTGCAACTTCGCGCTTCACATAATCTTCTACCGACACACCTGCGCCATTTTTGGTGAAGTTGACGGCAATGCGGCCCACATCAATATGTGCGCGACCAAGATTCAGACTAGCCAGCGCCTTGATAACAGGATAGGTATCAAATTCAGAGAGCTCGTTCTGCTCGACCTGACGCACAAAGCGGTGCGCTTTCATGATGTCGATCACCGAACGGCTGTATAACTGCTGGCCGTAGATGTAGGTGTTGACGTTGCTTTCGCGATGCAATTTGCCAATCAGCGGGATCATGTCCTCAGCCAACGCTTCACGCTGTTTCCAGTCTGAGAAATAATCCGCGGGTTTGGGGCGTTTCTGTTCTTCGGCCATCGCGCTGCACCTGTTATCTGTGTGGACTGTTAGTGGGGAAAAAAGAGGCGCTATTATCGTGATTAGCCCCAAGAGGCGCAACAACAAAGGGGAAGGCGCAACCGAGCACCCTGGTGTGAATTGGCATACCATGCCCTGCCAGATCCCCGGTCGACTCTCATGTCCGAGCTTATACCTGACTCCCTGCCAACCAACCAGAACAATGGTCATCCGTTCTCAGCCCTCACGCCAGAGTGCATTCTGGATGCTGTTGAGCGCCAGTTGGCCGACCAGGGGCTGTTTTGCGACGGGCGCATCCTGGCATTGAACAGCTATGAGAATCGTGTGTACCAGATCGGCATTGAGGATGGCACACCGTTGATTGCCAAATTCTACCGCCCGGATCGCTGGAGCACTGCGCAGATTCTGGAAGAACACACCTTCTGCCTCGAGCTGGAGGAAGACGAATTTCCGGTGGTGACACCTGTACGTCATGACGGCAACAGCCTCTTTACAGAAACCATCGCCGGGCAGGCATTCCGGTTTTCCCTGTTTCCCCGCAAGGGTGGACGTGCACCGGAATTCGACAATCTCGACCATCTACTGATCATGGGGCGCTGGTTGGCACGGCTGCACAATATCGGCGCTGTGCGGCCGTTTACCGAAAGACCAACGCTTGATCTCACTTCTTACGGCACAGACAGTGTCGCTTTTATTACGGAACACTTTATTCCATCATCATTAAAAATGGCTTACACCACGTTGACGCACGATCTGCTGCAACTCCTGCAAGAAAAACAGCAACAACAAAAAGAAATAAAATTTATTCGCACACATTGTGATTGCCATGCCGGCAATGTGCTGTGGCGTGATGATCTGCCGCATTTTGTGGATTTTGATGATGCGCGTATGGCGCCGGCGATCCAGGATTTGTGGATGTTGTTATCCGGTGACCGCAATGAACAAACCACGCAACTGGCAGAAATTCTGGAAGGCTACCAGGAGTTCCGTGAATTTGATCTGCGCGAACTACACTGGATAGAAATGTTGCGCACCTTGCGCATGATGCACTACAGCGCCTGGCTGGCGCGCCGCTGGGATGACCCGGCTTTTCCGCTACACTTTCCCTGGTTCAACACCGAACGTTACTGGGGGCAACATATTCTGGAGCTGCGCGAACAATTATCTACCTTGCAAGAAGCTCCATTGAAAGTCACACTCTAGGACGCCAAACCCTAGAAAGCCACACTGTAAAAAGCCACACTGTAGAAACCGGACGCCACCATTGGAATGATGCGTTATGTTTAACTGGTTATTGGTTTTTATTCCCGTTGCCATTGCACTGGAACACCTCGCTCCGCAACAACACCTTCCGATATTCATCGCCGCGGCACTGGCCATTCTCCCTTTAGCCGGCTGGATGAGCCACGCCACCGAAAAACTTGCCGAAAAACTGGGCGAAGGCATTGGAGGTTTACTCAATGCCACTTTCGGCAACGCCGCAGAATTGATCATCGCTCTGGCAGCGTTGCGCGCGGGTCTACATGATGTAGTGAAGGCATCTATTGCCGGTTCCATCATTGGCAATATCCTGCTGGTGCTTGGCGCCTCCATGCTGGCGGGTGGCTTACGTTTCAGCGAACAGACCTACAACGCCGTCGGCGCACGTTCACAAGCTACCCTGCTCACACTGGCGGCTATCGCCATGGTTGTGCCCGCCGCTTATGAAAAATCGGTAAGTGCTGTCTTTCCAGAAGGCATCCTGCTGGTGAGTATTGCCATTGCCATCGTACTGCTCGCGGTTTATGTGTTGTTCCTGTTTTTTTCATTGGGTTCACACAAATCGCTGTTCAATGGATCACACCATCAACATGCTAATGAGGCACATGCCGCGCCATGGTCGACAAAAAAATCGGTGCTGGTGCTGGCAGCAGCCACAGCAGCTATCGCATGGGTGAGCGAAATTCTGGTCGGCGCCATTGAACCCACCGCGCATCAATTCGGGCTCAATAATATTTTTATCGGCGTGTTCGTGGTCGCCATTCTTGGCAATGCAGCAGAGCATGCCAGCGCCATCACCGCCGCCATGAAAAACAGAATGGATTTATCGCTCTCGATTGCCATTGGTTCCAGCGTACAGGTGGCTATGTTTGTTGCACCGGTGCTGGTACTGGCCAGCCTGGTCATTGGCCCCAAGCCGATGGATCTGGCTTTTTCTGGCGGTCTTGTACTGAGTGTGATGTTATCTGTGCTGATTACCGGGCAAGTGGCAGGCGACGGCCGCTCAGACTGGCTTAAAGGAATACAGCTACTCGCCGTCTACCTGATTCTTGGGCTGACATTTTTCTTTGTACCGATTGTTCCTGCACCCTGACGCACATACCTGTTGAATCAGAAAAATTGAGTCAGAAAATATGAACCAGGAAAAACGCACGACGCATTCCCTCATACACTGGCTGCCCGGCTGGCAAACCCTGCGCGACTACCAGCTCACCTGGTTGAGCAGTGATCTTGCGGCCGGTCTTGTTCTTACCACCATGCTGGTGCCGGTGGGCATTGCTTACGCAGAAGCCTCCGGTGTACCCGGTATTTATGGTCTGTACGCCACCATTATTCCACTGCTCGCCTATGCACTGTTTGGTCCCAGCCGCATTCTGGTGTTGGGGCCGGACTCCTCGCTCGCGGCATTGATTCTCGCAGTCGTTGCACCGCTTTCACACGGTGATCCAGTACGCGCTGTGGCACTGGCCAGCATGATGGCGATTGTGTCCGGTCTGGTCTGCATCATGGCCGGCGTATTTCGTTTTGGTTTTATTACAGAGCTGTTATCCAAACCGATTCGCTA
>DATIDQ010000133.1:0-8035 GCA_035456205.1 Pseudomonadales bacterium | reverse complement strand
ATATGACTGCGTTGCTACCAGATGTAAACCTGTCAGACCATCCTGTGCACAATCAACCGTGTAGCCTTTCAACTCAAGATAATCCGCAAGATTGGCCAGAATATCGTGGTTATCTTCCACCAGCAAAATACGCATAGTTATTGATGCCCCTTCAGTAATGCATTCCAGTCCTGATCATTCCACATAAGACTATGTCGACGTAATTGATCAAGGTCACGCCGCGCAGCATGAGCACTAAAAAGACGGCGTCTGGCTTTTTCCAGATCCAGCAACGCAATATCCGGCAATAGTACTGAATCGCCGGGGGTAACAAAAATATGCTTGGGATACAGGCAAGTGTGTTGCCAACGGTGATGATGCAGCACACCTAGAACACGACCAAGTTTTACCAGAAACTGTTCATGCTGATGCTCACCCAGACGTTCACGACCACCTTTGCGATACCAGTCTTCCAGATCGGTATAGCCTTTAAGTTCTTTCGTCACCAGGATCGCCTGCCATCCGCCAGAGATTTTTCTGGCATCGGCGAAAACGATTTCTGGCACAGCAATATTAATTTGCTGCAAGGCCTGCACTGCAAATTTTTCACGCATAAACGTGGGCAAACCGAGAGGATAACGCAAGCTGCGGAATAGATGATTACGCTGACGTTTGACATACAGCACGCCAGCATCAGTATTCAGGCGATCCACACCGCTTTCACCATTACGGCGCACATTCGCAGGCTCGACAGATTCACCCTGCACTTGCCACCAACCATCAAAATCGATTGGCAGAGTACTCAAGAAAGGCATGGACACTACCGCTACCTCGAGTCAGACAGCCGCTGGTTTTTTGCGCAAGATATAAACACGCCACAACGCATAAAACGGTAAAAAATCCAGTGAGCCAATCACAGAGAATCCAGCCTGGTTAAATTCTGACTCCACTTGCGCAGCTGGCAACACAAAGCGATTTTGATAACCGGTTTTCTTGCCGCGGGCAATGCGTTTTTCTTCCAGCTTCTGACGGCGCCATGCTTTGTAATTACCGTCTACCCACAACGAAATAATCACAGTGTCTTTTGTCACACGATAAAACTCTTTCAACATTTGCGCCCTGTGGCTCACATCACCGATATGGTGAAGCAAACGCATACAAAAAATACTGTCGACTGAATGATCCGGCAGATCAATATTAAAAGCCGAAGTATGCAAAGGTTCGACACGGCTGACAACGTCCCTGGGTTGAGCATGCATCGCCACTGCAATCATGTTTTCTGAATTGTCTGAACCCACAATTTGCCGGCCGGGCAGCTCAGCCAACATCGGCCAGAAACGCCCTGCACCACAAGGCAGATCCAGAACCCGCTTCGGATCACCGGCCATCTTCAGGGCTTTACGCCCCAGTTGCACGTCACGCCAATGAGAAAGCCTGCTAGCCAAGGTAGCCTGATGCTTCGACAAGTAATGCTCGGCATGCGATTTATCGTATTTATCAGAAAATTCGAGCGATATATTTTTGGAAGATTGGTCAGACACTATAAAACTCCAGATTGAACCAGCGCCAATTCTGCATCTTCACCCCTGCTACTTCAAGGAAACGTCATCAGTTCTTGGAAATATTGTGAACTCACTGCTTTACCGGATTGACCATCTACTGCGACAAGCGGGGGTATTTCACCATTTTTTGACATTCCCTTGACGCTTACAAGACACACAAAACCAGACAATGCAGCATTCTTGTTATCTGGCGGATGTATGTTTTTGCTGTCCCGTATTTCAGAGCTGTTGAAATCCCGTTCTCTATCTCTCAGGCAACCCGGCACACTAAACAGGACACTGGCCATCTACTTGTTTTTTGGCTGGTTTTCATTGACGCCCCAAATGCTGTTTATATTCCAGGAGTTTACTGGATGGACAGGGCTGCGTGACGCCACTCTCTACACTCTGTGCTGGTTATTACTGCCCGCTGTATTACCAAAGAAATGGTTGCCCACAACATTAGCTGCAGTGGGATGTTTGATGGCTGCGTGTGCACTGGCCAAACTGGGCAACTATTGGGTATTTCACCAGGAATTATCGCAAAGTGTTTTCGTAGCAACACTGGAAAGTAATCCGCAGGAAGTCAGGGAGTTTTTACAACAGTATTTTTCATGGCGCATGATTCCAGCAGCCATTCTCTACTGCCTTCCTGCTATCTATTTTTATCGCCAGATTGTACAGAATCAGCAACCAATGCCGCGTGTCACATACGCTGTCATCAGTCTGGTCTTGCTCAGCTATCCCTATATCAGCCATGGTATGGGAGACGCAGGAATAAAACAGGTTTCGCGAAAGTTTATTCCGGTTGAACCTTGGGGAATGCTGATCAATTACTCCAACTATCGGGATAACTTACTGAACTCCAGCCACATGCAAGACAATATGCAAGCTGCCGCACAGCGCGAGAACATCGTGACCAGTGATACAAACGCAGAAAAAACCTATGTGTTGGTTATTGGGGAATCTACCTCCCGCAAACGCTTGTCATTGTATGGTTATGCAAGGCCTACCAGCCCTCGCCTACAGGAAATAAGCAATGAACTGCTGGTTTACGATAATGTGGTATCCAATATTCCTTACACTATCGAATCCTTGTCAACCGCATTGAGTTTCACCAACCCGGAGGATCTCGCCGCAACATTCAGCCACATGAACATCATAACAATGATGAAGAACGCTGGTTTCAAGACGTACTGGATTACAAACCAGCAAACCCTGACTAACCGGAATACCATGCTGAATGCATTTTCAGGACTGACAGACGAACACGTGTATCTCAATAATAACTTGCGCCAGAGCGCGACAAGCTACGACGAAAAGGTATTAAAGCCATTCGAAGCCGCCTTACAAGACAAGGACCCGAAAAAACTCATCATCGTGCACTTATTGGGGGCACATTTTTCATATCGATTAAGGTATCCGGAATCATTTTCTGTCTTCGACAACCAGAATCCCCCCTCATCATCATTAACAGACACAGATGAAGACCGCTTTAATTACAACGCCTACGATAACGCCGTACTGTACAACGACCACATTGTGCGCGAATTAATAGAAACCTACAGAGCACATGATCCCTATGGCTTTATGGTGTATTTTTCAGACCATGGTGAAGAGGTTTTTGATACGCGTGATTTCAATGGCCGCGATATGTCAAAACCCACCATCAATATGTACGAAGTGCCATTTATCATCTGGCCGTCACCACGCTGGACTGCCCAACATGATATGAGCGCACTGAAAAATACCGTGCACCGCCCTTCCAGTCTCTCGTTATTTTTACATAGCTGGTGCAGCCTTGCCTCCATTACTTATCGTGAATGCAAAGAGAAAAACAGTTTGCTCAGCAATAAATTCGAGGCTCAGCCACGCTGGGTTGGCATAGGAAACAATCGACATTCTTATGAAGATCTTCTTAAAAACACAAGCCAGGTACCGCAATGAAAATGTCTACCGACACAATTAGCAACAACAAAGTAGCCGAAGTCACCTTTGCTTTCTGGGTGATGAAAATATGTGCTACAACGCTAGGTGAAACAGCGGGCGATTTACTTTCCATGACAATGGATGTTGGCTACGCCTTGAGTTCTGTCATTTTGCTCGCTTTCTTTCTGGTCACACTGATATGGCAGCTGAAATCAAAATCGTTTCATCCTTATATTTATTGGCTGGTGATTTTATCTACCAGTACAGCTGGCACGACAATGTCAGACTTTATGGATAGAACACTGGCACTGGGTTATGCAACCGGGTCTTTAATTCTTGTCTCCCTGTTGGTTTTATCACTCATCATCTGGCGCTTCATGATGGGCAATTTGTCTGTCAGCAATATTGCAACGCCCAAGGCCGAAATACTGTATTGGTTCACCATATTGATCTCCAACACATTAGGAACGGCTTTAGGCGATTATCTTGCTGATGATTCAGGGCTCGGCTTTATGGGCGGAGCGTTGCTGGTTGGCAGTACTATTGCGTTGACCACTCTGCTGTATAAATTTACCAACATAAACAGAATTGTATTGTTCTGGGTGGCGTTTGTTCTCACCAGACCTTTTGGTGCCACGTTTGGTGATGTACTGACAAAAATGCCGGAACGCGGCGGTTTGGGATTTGGCACTATAGGTTCCTCAATGGTGCTGGCATTCATTCTGGTTGCGGTGGTGGTCGCAACACACAAGTTCAATTCCAGCCCGACAGTTTTTGCTAAAATGGATGCCGTTGATTAATGGCAGGCACACCGTATGGAATGGGCACCCCACGTCACCGTCGCCACGGTTGTTGAGCGCGATGGCAAGTTTTTGCTGGTACATGAGTTCGATACATTCCGTCAGCAAATGGTCTACAACCAGCCAGCAGGTCATTGGGATGAAGGTGAAACACTGCTGGCCGGCGCCATCCGTGAAACACGTGAAGAAACAGCCTGGGAAGTACAACTCACGCACTGGCTAGGGCTATATAGCTATCTGGCTCCCAGCAATGGCTTCATGTACCTGCGAATAGCATTTGTCGGCACAGCTCTCCAATATCTGGACACCCCGCTGGATGAAGGGATCCATGAAGCAGTATGGTTGGACTACGACACCATTCTCGCCAAGGAAGCAGCTGGCGAACTGCGCAGCCCGTTGGTGCTGAAAGTCATCGAGGATTACCGCAGTGGGCGGCGCTTGTCACTGGAATCCCTGTACGAGCATACGCCGCTATAATAGCCAGCGTGACTCCTGACTCCCAAAACCATAGCAAACGAACCAAAGTCATCGTCGGCATGTCCGGCGGCGTAGACTCCTCCGTTACTGCACTGTTGCTGTTGCAACAGGGTTATGACGTGGAAGGCCTGTTCATGAAGAACTGGGATGAAGACGATGGCAGTGAATACTGCACAGCCAAAGAAGATCTGGCTGATGCGCAAGTCGTGGCTGACACACTCGGCATCAAACTCCATACCGCTAATTTTGCCAGTGACTACTGGGATAATGTTTTCGAACATTTTCTTGCCGAATACAAAGCCGGACGCACACCGAATCCGGACATCCTGTGCAATCGCGAAATCAAATTCAAAGTCTTTCTGGAATACGCCACCCTGCTCGGCGCAGAAAAAATTGCTACAGGTCACTACTGCCGCGTCAACCATAGCAATGGCAGAACACAATTACTGAAAGGCCTGGATCCGAATAAAGACCAGAGCTATTTTTTGCATGCCGTCACAGAATCCGCTCTCGCACAAACACTGTTTCCGATTGGCGAACTGGAAAAACCGGCTGTGCGTACACTGGCGGAACGACACAATCTTGTTACCGCTAAAAAGAAAGATTCCACAGGTATCTGTTTTATCGGTGAGCGACGCTTCAAGGATTTTCTTGAACGCTACCTGCCAGCTCAACCCGGCGATATGAAAACCACTGATGGAAAAATAATTGGCAAACACAGTGGTTTGATGTACTACACCATTGGCCAGCGGCAAGGCCTGGGCATCGGCGGCACAAAAGATGGATCGGAAGAACCGTGGTATGTGGCTGACAAGGATCTGGAGAACAATATACTGATCGTTGCGCAAGGCGATCATCCAGCATTGTATGCACCGGCACTGGCATGCTCACAACTGCACTGGATCAGTGGTGAAATGCCATCCAGTACCACGCTCTTGCATTGCAAGATACGTTATCGCCAGCATGACCAGGTTTGTCGAATTACACCGCTACCGGATGCACGGTTGCGAGTAGACTTTTCCGAACCACAACGCGCCATTGCACCGGGGCAATCCATCGTATTTTATGATGGTGATGTCTGTCTTGGCGGTGGAATTATTGAAAATAGTCATACCGCTCAATGGGAGAATACATGAGCAGAGCTTCAATCACTGACCAGACACTGGCTCTGGCCGGTATCGCTCAGGCGGCTACATTAGCCAGTCAATTAGCACGCGAAGGCAGTGCTGATAGCAATGCTATGGCTGGCACTGTCCACAGCATACTGATGCTGGATGCTGACAATACCGAAAGTATTTTTATTGATAAAGATCACCTGCGCAAAGGCTTGCAAACCGTCCGCGATACTTTCGAGCGGGACACCGCCGCCAACGCAGAAATCCTGCGCTACTGTGCCAGCTTGTTGCATCTGCAACGCCAACTGGCAAAAAATCGTGAAATGCTCGATACCATTGGTCGCCGTATTCTGCAAATCCAGAAACAGGTCGATATACATGGCAGCGAAACCAATAGCCAGGTAATCAACAGTATTGCAGGACTCTACAGCGATACGCTGAGCACGTTAAAATTTCGCATCCAGATCAATGGCAACCCACAACATTTACAGCAGGATAATGTTGCCAGCCAGATTCGCACGGCATTAATGGGTGGCGTTCGCGCTGCACTGCTCTGGCGTCAATTGGGTGGTTCGCGTCTTGATTTTATTCTCCAGCGCAAAGCGATCTACAACGCCACAATGACTCTATTGGGAAAACGTGCTGCATGAAATTTGCATTGCTGATTACCGCCGCACCATTCAGTACGCAAGGCGCAGAAACCGCTTTGCGTTTTGCCCGTGCCGCCCTCAGTAATGGCCATTCGATCGAACGCGTTTTTTTCTTTCGTGACGGCGTGCATAACGCCAGTACTTTTGCTGTTGCGCCACAAGATGAAGCCAATGTCCCGACCGCTTGGCAACAATTTTGCGAAGCGCAGGCAATCGATGCTGTGGTATGCGTCTCTGCTGCACTCAAGCGTGGCATAGTGGACAGCAACGTAGGAAATATATCGATAGCCGGATTGGGTTTATTGACCGATGCCATTATCAACGCTGATCGCGTGCTAACGTTTGGATGAGCCGATGATTACAGCAAAGAGCATCCTGTTTATTCTGCAACACGCACCTTACGGCAGTTCCGCCACCCGCGAAACACTGGATGCAGCTTTGGCCGCTGCTGCGTTTGAGCAACAGGTCAAATTACTATTTACTGACGATGGCGTGTGGCAATTACTGGCAGACCAGCAGCCTGATACCATCAGCAGCAAAGACACCAGCAAGATGCTACAAGCACTGGAGTATTACGATATCAGTGATGTTTTTGTTGACGAGATTTCACTGCAAGAACGTGGAATATCTGCCACACAATTAAGTATTGCTTGCAGCCCTGTCGGTGGCAATGCATTAAAACAACTGATAAAAACAGCCGACTGCGTGATTGCCTTATGAATAGCACGACTATTAATGGCGCTGCAGCAACATTGCATACACTGAACTGCTCGGCCCGTGAACATACCGCACTGTTGCAACGCTTGCTGCGCTGCGCATCAGCTGGCGATAGCTTGTTGTTGCTTGAAAATGGCGTCTACAACATCACTGACGACGCCTTTCTAACAACAATAACCCGAGCGGGTTTAACACTGTATTGCCTGCAAGCGGATTTGCTAGCACGTGGATTGCACAACCATCCCCGCCACAACACGGTGAATGATGCCACTATTGTTGATGACAATGGCTTTGTCGAACTCGCCTGCCATCATCACAAGGTTGTGAGCTGGTTTGTATGAAGCGGGATGCAGAAGGTTTCCTCTGTAATCTGGCCGACTGGGACGCACAAGTTGCAGAAATCATCGCAAAAGAAGAAGGCATTACGCTGACCGATGCCCACAATGAAATTATAAAATCCTTGCGCGAATTTTATGCGCAATTCGGTTTATCACCCGCCATGCGGCCCTTCACGAAATACCTGAAAGAAAAACTGGGGAAAGAAAAAGCCACCAGCATTTATCTGTTACAATTGTTTCCCGGCAGTCCGGCAAAAATTGCGGCAAAAATTGCCGGATTACCCAAACCGGATAATTGTCTTTAAGTTTCTGTTCGTTACGCAGGTCTTGCCAACAAAATAATGACTGGCTGACTGGAAGGATTTTGCAACACCACACTTCCGGCACTAACAGGCACTAGTACAGCCTGTTCAGATTCCAGCATCTTCGCATCACACACTACGCGCCCTGCAACTGTCATCAACAATACATAACTGCCAAGTGTTTCAC
>DATIDQ010000132.1:0-15912 GCA_035456205.1 Pseudomonadales bacterium | reverse complement strand
AATGCTACGCAAAAAAAATCGCTGGAAACTGCCTGCAGCAGTTCCCATGCGTGGAAGAAACCCGCCGGCTGCCCTGCATCACTGGAACTGTATTGCCTGATCGAAGCGGACGCGACTAAAGCAGCAGAGCAAATTTCCTGCTCCCAACAAATTGCGGGCGATGGTTGTTTCAGTCTTGGCATGATTGCTGAGTTCCAGCGCCCATTGCAGCAATATGGATCCTGGTTTTATCCGCGTCTTTTCTGGGAGGCCGGCATGATTGGCCAGATGCTGTATCTGGAGGCGGAAGCCGCCGGTATTCGCGGCACCGGCATTGGCTGTTACTTCGATAATCCCATGCACGATATCCTTGGCCTCACCGATAACCGCTACCAGGATCTTTACCATTTCACAGTTGGCGGTCCCGTCGAAGACGCACGACTGATAACGCAATATCAATCCTGAGTATGCATCGGTAGTTGATCGATAAGTTCCGCAAACTTCATCGGCTTGGCAAACAACCAGCCTTGAGCGTATTGCACTCCGCGATCGCGCAGGAATTGCGCCTGCACTTCCGTCTCGACTCCCTCGGCAATCATTTTCAACTGTAAAGTTTTCGCCATTTCAATGATGTGTGGCACCACCTGACTCGTAGCTGCATCGGTGCCTATGCTATCCACGAATGATTTGTCGATCTTCAGGTAATCGAGTTCGAAACTTTCCAGGTAGGAAAGACTGGAATAACCCGTGCCGAAATCATCGATGGCGACACGTATCCCACCCGCCCGTAACTTGTGAATGTTACTCCGGGCCATATCCGGATTCGTGAATCCGTGTTCGGTTGCTTCAACCATCACATTGCCCGGGCCAGCTTTGATATCTTTCGACAAGCGGCGCAGCATTTCGATGGTTCCACTGGCATGCAGATCCGTTGAAGAAAGATTGATCCCGACATGAAAATCCGGGTAATGCTCAAACAGATTGCCCACTTCACTGGAAACCAGTTGCACCACACGCTCTGTAATGCGCTGGATAAGGCCCGCGTCTTCGGCGATAGGAATGAACAAGTCGGGGCGCATCATCTCACCGTCCGGACGTTGCCAACGAATCAGCACCTCCGCTCCCACCCATTTGCCTGTCTGCAAATCAACAACAGGTTGATACGCGAGAAAAAATTCATTGCGTCGCAGCGCCGCTTTCAGCACCGCAGGCATCGCCTGCTGCAATCTGATCAGGTAAAGCACCGCGAATGCCAGTGCAACACCGGCCGCGATACCTACTGGCACTAACACCATTGCAACAGTATGTATTCTATTGTTGATGTAAATCACTGGCAGTGCAGCGACCGCTCCAATCAGGTATCGCTTTGATGTGACAACAGCCACGATGTACTCACCATCCAGAAACGTGGTTTCGCTCCCCTGGGGCAATGCACCAATCCATTTCTCTTTTACAAAACCACGTGAGGTCAAAATGTGTTGCTGAACACTTGAGAACGTAGCAAGCGATACATCTTTTGATTCTGTGGCCACGTCGATAGGAAGATCTTTGTGGATGATTGCCGCGTAACCATCACGTTCCACCACAATAAAAGTAGTTCCTTTGGCAAAGGGAAATTCAACACTGTTTCGCAACCTGACACCTGTGGGCGATATTGAATTCACCGGACCGAGATCAAACCCGACAACCTGTCTACCCAGGGAAGAACACTCCAGCCGGTTATCGGACACATGGCCGATAGCCTGGATGTAACTGGAAGCGAGATCGACTTCCCGCATCCGTGCAAAATTATCATCAGAGCAAGGGTCGGTCGGGTGAGCTGCAGTTAAACGACTGATGCCGCTATCAATCTGGTCCGTGATGCTCTCTGAGCGGTTCAGCACTACTCGCGCATAGGTCAGGGCATTGGCTGTTTCAGCGTCGCGCCCCTCTCTGATGGCAACATAGATCGCCAGCAGAATCGGTGTTGCAATCGCAAACAACGCAGCAGCCAGGGTCATGATCGTGGCGAATCGCTTACTCATCAGATTATCCATGTTGCGATGAGCACCCCTGACTTGAGACACCGGCAAATTTAGCTGCCTTTCGGCGACAATCTTATGACAAAAATACCATCCGGTTTACATTATAGTCAGTAAGCACTGAAACGCTTTGCCAGGTTCTGTTTACGAAAGTGCGCAACAATAAAATCCACGAACGCACGCGTTTTGGTCGGTAGTAATTTTTGCGCGGAAAAATACAGCGAGAGTTTTCCGTTATCCACGTACCAATCCGGCAACACACGCACCAGAACGCCACGTTCCAGTAGTGACACTACATTGGGCATGCTGGTCACAGCAATACCCAGACCCGATTCAGCTGCTTGCAAGGATGCAGCGGGATCACTCATGGTCATGCGCACTTTCATGGCGATCGGTATCTGCTCCTTGCTGGTCGTATCTTTGCTATTGGTGAGAGCAAAGGGGCGTATTCGCCCCGTCTGCGGCGAACGGATAAAAATTCCGTCGTATTCTTTCAGCTGCTCCGGTTTTTTGATCGGCGCTTTGCCGGCGAGATAAGCGGGTGAAGCCACCAACACCACATGCGCCGGCGCCAGTTCACGCGCCACCAATCCTGGCGGCAACTCAAAACCGCCACCAATCGCAGCATCAAAGCCCTCGGCGATCAGATCCACAGCGCGATTATCAAAATGCCAATCTGGAACAATGGCCGGGTATTGCGTCAGGAATTCACCCAGCAGCGGCACGATATATTCACGACCAAACGCATTGCCCATACTCACTTTCAGATGACCGGCTGGCCGTCCGCTGGCATCGGCCAGATTGGCCACAGCGCCCTGAATCGTGGCAAGACTGCCACTCACTTCCTGCAGAAAGCGTTCACCGGCTTCAGTGAGTGTCAGGCTTCTTGTACTACGCTGGAACAAACGCACACCGAGATTGTTTTCCAGCTTGGCCACGTTCTTGCCCACGGCAGCAGCCGTCAGACCCAAGCGCCGGGCAGCTTCGGAAAAACTGCCCGCTTCTGTGCTGCGTACAAAACATTCGATGCTGCTCAAGGTTTCCATGCTGTTCCTGCTGCCCCTTCTATTTGATACCAATAGTATCAAAAGAATATAGAAATTATAGGATTTTCATAAGCTAATGATTGGCGGATAGTGCAACCCATGGTCAGGCGCGTCGCTGAGCCAATACACAGAAACCGGAGAAATATCATGTCAAACATCAACAGCACTCAAGCAGTTTCCAACCACCTGACCGGCAAAGTCGCCTTCATCCAGGGTGGCTCTCGCGGTATCGGTGCCGCCATTGCCAAACGCCTTGCCAAAGATGGCGCAGCCATTGCACTGACCTACGCCAGCTCAGCACAGCAAGCTGAAGACGTGGTGCAGGCCATTGAAATCGCCGGTGGTCGCGCCATTGCGATCAAGGCCGACAGCGCCGATGCTGCCCAACTCAAAGCCGCTATTGAGCTGGCCGCGAATAGCTACGGCAAGATCGACATTCTGGTGAATAACGCCGGCGTGCTAGTGCTGGGCAATGTCGCGGAAGCTGAAATCAGTCTGGAAGACATTGACCGCACACTGGCCGTCAACGTGCGCAGCGTGCTGGTGGCTTCGCAAGCTGTGGTCAAACACATGGACAAAGGTGGCCGCATCATCACTATCGGCAGCACTAACGCTGATCGCATGCCTTTTGTCGGCGGCGCAGCCTACGCGATGAGTAAATCCGCCATTGTCGGCCTGACCAAAGGTCTGGCACGCGACCTCGGTCCATTGGGTATCACGGTGAATAACATCCAGCCCGGCCCGGTCGATACAGAAATGAATCCTGCCAACAGCGATTTTGCAGCCAGTCTGATTGGCTTGATGGCGGTGCCCCGTTACGGCCAGGCGGAAGAAATTGCCGGTTTTGCGTCGTACCTGGCAGGCCCTGAAGCGGCTTACATCACAGGTGCAAGTTTGCTGATCGATGGCGGCTTTGCGGCTTGAACACTATCCGGAAATGCTAATCCCCTCTACTTCTTTCACCACTTGCATATATACCCAAGGCTGGTGAAACTGGATTGGCATCGCCGGAAGTCACCGCCACCATGCCCAAGGAGAAACGCATGAGTATGTCAGAGACTGAACTGGAACAACGCATTACCTCCCGCCTGATGGACGTGCTGATACGTATGGCACTCATCTTCATACTCGCCATGCTCTGCTACAAGATTTTTGCGCCGTTCCTGAGTCTGATGGTCTGGGCGGTAATCCTGGCCGTGACGCTATACCCGCTGCATCAGTTGATAGCTGGAAAACTGGGGGGAAAACAGGGGCGGGCTGCAACGCTACTGGTGCTTCTTGGCCTGGTCGTGATCGTAGGCCCGACAGCCGTGTTGACCAGTTCACTCGGTGATTCGGTGCACGATTTTGTCGTGCAGGTGCAGAACAACACGCTCGAGATTCCGGCCCCGCGTGAAAGCGTGGCGAGTTGGCCGTTTGTCGGCGAAAAAATACACACGTTATGGGGCAAGGCTTATTCCGATCTACCGGCGTTGATACAGAGCCAGCAACCCAAAATTGGCGAGTTGACCAAGGGAGCGTTGTCCTTTGTGGCCGGCATCGGTCTGGGCATTCTGCAGTTCATCGCCTCACTGGTTATCGCCGGTATCCTGATGGCCTTTGGCCAAGCCGGCGCCCGGGGCAGTCTGGCTATTTTTTCGAGAATTGCAGGCAATGAGCGCGGTGCTGAATTCACCAAGCTATCCACCCAGACGATCCGCGCTGTCGCACAGGGAGTACTGGGCGTGGCCATGATCCAGGCCATTATCATCGGCTTCTGCCTGATCATTGCCGGTGTGCCGTGGGCTGGCGCGCTATCAGCCATCGTACTGGTGCTGGGTATCGCTCAGGCACCAGCGGTGATTGTGACCTTGCCGGCCATTGGCTATATCTGGTCTAGCGGCAGTTACGGGAATGTCGAGGCCATCGCGTACAGCGTACTGCTGTTTGTTGCCGGTCTGGCCGACAACGTGCTGAAGCCGCTGCTGCTGGGACGTGGTGTTGATGCCCCGATGCCGGTGATCCTGATTGGCGCTCTGGGTGGCATGGCGGCGAAAGGCATCCTCGGTATGTTTGTCGGTGCGACCTTACTGGCACTCGGCTACCAGATTTTCATGGGGTGGGTATACGCCGACCCGGATGCTGTTGGTAGCGAACCGGAAGAAACGCCGATTGCGAACTAATCCCATGTTGCGCGCCTGCCGGCGGCGTGTCCCGGTGAAGCCGTTAATGAAGCCATTGGTGCTGCTGGTGGTTTCACTGGCCAGTGCATCCTGCACACCAGTCGGCCCTGATTTCACCCGCCCGACTGTGTCGTGGTTGAAAGGCTGGTTCAGCAGCTCCTTGCCCGCTGCCAATACTGTTGCCAAACCGGCACAGCAAACCCTTGATCAATGGTGGCTCTATTTTCATGACCCGGTGCTGGATGCACTGGTCGCTGAGGCACAACACCAGAATACCGACGTTCGCACCGCCGGCTTGCGTATCCTCGAAGCGCGTGCCCAGCTCGGCATTGCCGGCAGTGGGCTCTATCCGCAAGTACAGCAGCTGAGTGGCGATTATTTACGCAGCGGCCGTACACAATCAGAAGGTCCCGACACCAGCCAGTGGAGTTACAGAACCGGTTTCGATATCGCCTGGGAACTGGATTTCTGGGGCAAGTTTCGCCGTGGCATAGAGGCCGCCGACGCCAACTATTTCGCCAGCATCGCCAGTTATGACAATGTGCAAGTGTTAGTCGCTTCACAGTGTGCCAGTCTGTACAGCACCATCCGCACACTGGAGTTACGCCTGCGCATCGCACACGAAAACGCGGCTCTGCAGCAGCGCAGCCTGCAAATTACGGAGAGCCTGTTCAAGAGCGGCAATGAATCCGAACTGGATGTGCAACAGGCTCGCACCCAATACCTGAGCACGCTGGCCACCATTCCTGAACTGGAAGGCAGTATGCGTCAGGCACAGAACGCACTCAGCGTGTTGCTGGCACGGCCACCGGGCCCGCTACCGGAAATGCAGGCCGGGCGTGAAAAAATCCCGACCGCCGATCTCGCCGTCATCGTGGATATGCCAGCTTCGCTACTGCTGCGCCGCCCGGATGTGCGCAGTGCGGAAATGCTGCTGGCGGCACAATCCGCCCTGATCGGCGTCAGTGAAGCGGATCTGTATCCGTCGATCGGGCTGATCGGCTCAGTGGGCTTGTCCGCCAATTCACACAACTGGTCAGCGCACAGCACAGACTGGGCGATAGGCCCTGCGCTATCGTGGAATGTATTTGATTGGGGGCGACTGGAAAATCAGGTGTTGGTCGAGGACGCGCGCTTCCAGCAACTGTACGAGCAATACCAGGGCACAGTGCTGCGCGCCGCGCGCGAACTGGATGATGCTGCCGTAAGTTTTGCCACAGGTCGACTCCAGATCGACATCCTGCGCGATTCTGTGCAGGCCGCCCGTCGATCCAATGACATCGCCACCATCCAGTACCGTGAAGGACTGGTGGATTTCCAGCGCGTGCTTGATGCCCAGCGCAGCCTGTTCAGCCAGCAAGAACGGTTGGTGAATGCACAAGGCAGCGCGACCCAAAGCCTGATTGCGGTGTACAAGGCGGCAGGCGGCGGCTGGCAGGCCATGCGTAAGCAGCCAATCGTGTCAGAGAAAACCCGTGCCGTGATGGAAGAGCGCAATGACTGGAACACGCTACCGGAAGCCCCGTTGCCGCCACCAGAAACAGTAACCGTGCCATGAATAGCACTACGAACAGCACTATGAACAAAAACAGGAACCGGTCATGAACCAGACAGACACACGCAGTGCCCCTCCCGGGGCTGGCAGTCGACGCGGCGGTATTATCCTCGGCACAGTCATATTCCTCAGCCTGCTGCTCTACTTTGTCGGCGACCGACTCACGCCCTACAGCTCGCAGGCGCGCATCCAGGCTTTTGTGGTGCCGGTGGCCGCTGAAGTGGCCGGCAAGTTTTCGCAGGTGCACATTCACAACAATGACGAAGTGCAGCCGGGGCAAGCATTATTTGATATCGACGCAAAACCCTACGAAATAGCCTTGCAGCGCGCCCGCGCCGATTACGAATCCGTGCGCAGTTCTGTCAATGCCTCTGCCGCCGGTGTCGATGCAGCGCGTGCCTCGCTACAGGCTGCCATCGCCAACCGCGACATGGCCGAGCGCGATGCCTACCGGCAGGAACATCTCTACAAAGAAGACCCGGGCGCGATTTCCGTGCGCCGGCTGGAGATTGCCCAGTCCACCCGTGACGAGTCGCGCAGCAAGGCTATGCGTGCCGAAGCCGATTTGCGCAAGGCGCAGGAAATGGCCGGTGACAGCGGCGAAAACAATACCGAATTGCAGAGCGCGCGCGCAGCGGTGGAAAAAGCCGAGCTCGATCTGTCGCGCACCCATGTATTTGCCCCGTCGCGCGGCGTGGTCACTGATCTGCAAACGGATGTCGGCCATTTTGCCCAGCCCGGCGCGCCGGTGATGACGCTGATCGCCATGCACGATCTCTGGATCAGCGCCGACATGACCGAAAACAATCTCGGCCATATCGATCCGGGTGATGAAGTGGCCATCGTGCTCGATATTCTGCCGGGCGAGGTGCTCAAGGGCCGTGTGCGCAGCATCGGTGGCGGCGTTGCCGGCAACCAGCAATCCAAACCCGGCACGTTGCCTAGCGTCGACAACAACCGCGACTGGTTGCGGCAGGCGCAGCGCATCCCGGTAGTGGTTGAATTTGATGCAGAGGAAACGTCACGCCTGCATCTGGCACGCATTGGCGGGCAGGCGGAAGTGCTGGTCTACACTGGCGACAACCTGTTGATGAATGCACTTGGCGTGCTGTATATCCACGTCATGAGCTGGCTGTCTTATCTTTACTAAATAGAGCGCGCGACATGCATTCTAGTGACATGCACCTTAGTGATAAGGCTACTTTGCGACTCACCGCCGGCCTCGGTCTCGCGGTGCTGGTGGCTTACGGCACCGGACTCACCGCGCCCTATGTGGTGTGTGTGATGGCCGTGCTGCTGCTCGCCAAGCCCGGCCCCGCCTTGCCTTTGGGCAAGGGGCTGGTGGTGGCACTGCTATTTGGACTGCTGGTGATATCCGGCGTGCTGATGGTGCCGCTGCTGGAAAACTACGCCATCGCCGGCGTGCTGCTCACCGCCGTCATTCTCTTCGGTCTGTTCTACAAGGGATTGCTGAGCAGTACGCCGCTGACCACCATCCTGATCATCTGCTTCACCCTGATTCCAGTGGCCGGGGTGCTGGAACAGGCGCTGGTCACCCAGCTGGCGCTGTCACTCGCTGTCGGTGTTGTCGTCGGCACTGTAGTGAGCGTTATGGCCAATGCATTTTTTCCCGATCCACCCGCGGCTGCAGTCAGCAAAACCAATAGTGTTGCCAATGAGAACACCCGCTGGATTGCGCTGCGGGC
The DNA here is from genome assembly GCA_035456205.1 of Pseudomonadales bacterium. Taxonomy (GTDB): domain Bacteria; phylum Pseudomonadota; class Gammaproteobacteria; order Pseudomonadales; family UBA7239; genus UBA7239. The sequence continues at coordinate 7,443 of DATIDQ010000132.1, read as the reverse complement.
AACGGTGATTGTGATGCCGGTATTCCTGCTGGCGCTGACTAATCCGTCCGCCTATATGGCGGCCATCATGAAAACCGTCGCGCTCGGCCAACAGGCCGGTGAAACCGATACCCGCTCCGCCGGTCGAGAGCTGGTGGGTTCAACCTGCATGGGCGCGGCGTTGGCGCTGGTTTTGTGGTTGGGCTTGTCGCTGTGGCCCAGCTTGTGGATGCTCATCTTGTGGCTGATGGCTGCCGCGCTCTGGACGGGCTCTGCCATGAACGGCGCACGGCGCACGCACTACCCGCCCTCTTTCTGGAGCAACGCATTGATCACCGCGTTGATCCTGTTCGGGCCGGCCATTGAAGACAGCGCCAGCGGTAAAAGCGTGCTGGCCAGTGCAATCATGCGCACCACCTTGTTTATCGCCGTCTCGTTTTACGCCTGGGGTACGATCTGGTTGCTGGAACGCTGGCGCAACGCGCATACACCAGCATTTCACGTTACTGGAAAGGAGAACACTGCATGATTTTCACCAACTTTATAGTCGGCCTGCCGGTGATGTTGCTCTGTCTGGTCATGCAGGCCGCAGTCTCCTTCTGGAGTGTGCGTTACTACATCCGCCGTATGCGGGCTTATTCAATCGAGCAACGGTTGCACGCCGGTTTGAAGCCATTGTTGATCGCGATGGTAGTTATGATGTTCGGCACCTTTCTGCAAGTGATGTTGTGGGGCGCATTGTTTCTCTGGCTCGGAGAATTCACGGAATTGTATGAAGCGGTCTATCACTCCGCCGTCAATTTTGCCGCTCTCGGTTATGGCGACGTGGTGATGCAAAAACCGTGGAAGTTGTTAGGTCCACTGGAAGCGATTAATGGCGTGTTGATGCTCGGCATGAGTGCCGCAGCGTTGATGGCGATTCTGCAGCATATGATCAAGTCACAGATGACCTAGCTTATAACTATCTTAATTAACTACCTCAATTAACTACCTCAATTTATTTTTTGCAGGGAAAAGTGGTAGCAAGAGCCTTCAGCGTAATGTCTGCCGCAGGCCTGTCCCACAGTGCGGGATTTTGATCAACATACTCTCCGGTAATGTCGATCAAACGTCCCAGGCTGGTGCCTTTTGGCGCGCAAAATGCGACACCGCGCCTGGCGTCGGAAACACCCATCATGAAACCTTGCAGCATACCTACTTTCTGCCAATCGCCATCACGGGGTTTTTCGATACTGGTTCTATGCAGCGCATCAAAGTATTCGGTTAATTCTTCACCGCTCAGGAATTCAGCATGGGAAAGCGCAGGCACCAGTGTCAACACCAAAAATAAAAAAACAGACAATGAATACTTGGACATGCCGAATGCTCCATTTTTAGTTGATAATTGGCAGGCATCTTAACCTCTACGTGAATACCATGACACCATTCTGGGAAACACTCCCGCTGACCGACATGACAACTGAACAGTGGGAAAGCCTCTGCGATGGCTGCGGCTTGTGCTGCCTGCAAAAACTGGAAGACGAAGAAAACGGCGAAATTTATTACACAAATGTTGCTTGTCGATTACTGGATATCAGTGATGGTGATAATGCTTGCCGTTGCCAGAAATATCAGGATCGATCAACAGAAGTTGAAAATTGCATGGTGCTGACACCAGACAATCTGGAACAATCTCTGGGCTGGTTGCCCGATTCTTGTGCATACAAACTGCTATCACAACAAAAACCTTTACCAAAATGGCATCCGTTGATCAGCGGAAACCACAATAGCGTGCACGCCGCCAAAATTTCTGCACGCAATCGGTGCATTTCTGAAATGTATGTGAAAGAAAATGATATAGAAGAACATATTGTGTATTGGGTGAGTGGTTTCGGAAAATAATTTTTTAGTCTGTTAATTCTAATCAGTCACTGTATAAATCAGATCGTGGAGTGAACGCTCGGGGGAGCTACCATGATGACTGATTACATACTGTTGGGCACTTTACTCTTGCTTATCGCTGGCTCTGTTTTTGCTATTTTTATTACTGCACGCTGAGTAGTATATCCAGCCCGCTTTTACTTGCAGCTTGCCTTTTATCCTGCCCATTACCTTAGGCTTGCCCTTTACTTTAGAATAGAGGGCAATACAGGTATAACGAGGCTTCTGCATGTCTGACACACCATCTGTTTCCCACTTGCAACGACTGCTGGTGGGCTATCTGGTCGCCGCCAAAACCGAACTGGACGAAGTGCAATACGAAAAGGTGAAAGCCTTGTTACCGGGCTACATCGCTGTGGCCAACGAAATGGTGGCCATTGAAGTGCTGACGGACAAAAGCATTCTGCGGCACGCCATTCACTCCATGGCAGCAGACAACAGTGTGGAAGAAACACTGATGTATACCTTCATGCTGCACATTTACCAGTTGACGCACAACAGCACAAAACATCCGCTGGAGATGGGCATTATTCGCCAGAAAATTATCGGCCTGCTGCCTATTTTTGCCAAAGCCAGGGACAAGGGATTAATCCGGGAGGATGTTTTTGCATCCAATGAAGCTTTGGTGATGAGCATCGCCGATAAAACTGACGATATGCCACAAGCACTGGATATACTGGCTACTGGTTACCATCGCTACGCCCAGCAGCAGGATCAACAACAGTAGGATCAACAACAGCTGGATCAACACCCAAGGCATTCAGCGTTGCGGTAGCAGCAGCCTCTTTAGCCGCTTCTGCCGCTTTCTTTTTTATTGCGTCTTCATCCAGAATCGTTTGAAACTCTGTTGGCCACTGCGGCACGGCTTCTGCCATTGTCTGGTTAGCCTGTTTAACCAACATACGCTCCGCAATCACCGTCGGAGAACCACCAGTCACCAACATGACGGCCATCTGGTTAGTATCCGAATTCCAGACAAAACCCGCTTTTTCTGCCAATTCAGGCACCGGTGTGTAACGCGACACCACATAAAACAGCGGGCCTTCTTCTTGCAACTTGTCAGCCGTCATCAATAACTGCATAACAGGTTCGTACTTATCGCCAAGAAAACCTTGCATACGATCCTTGATGATCGGTTGCTGGAACAGACCGTTGGCATTGGGATCCAACCCCACCATCGGCTTGAGAATCGCCAGCAACACCTGGGTGCCAGCCTGAGCAATCAACCCGCCGAGACACGCTGCCAACAAACCGGACAGCAACACAACGCACAAAGCCCTCTTCAAACGCATGACATTTTCTCTGATTAAAAACAGTATTCACGATTGTATAGGAAGTAGCATAATGCTCTCGGTGATATTTCAATGTGGAGTGAAATCAAATGGAAAACAATGACAGCAATACACCCATCGAACCAACACCTGAGGCACCACTGCCTGCAGCACTGTCACCATCACAAGACAGTAAAAATCTTGCCTTGTTATGCTGGATTGGCAGCGCAATTCTGGGCTTTATTCCGGGGCTGGCATTCTACCTGACAAAAAAAGATGACGCCTATGTGCAGGATCAGGCCAAAGAAGCCCTGAACTGGGGCATCACTTTTTTGCTGCTGTTAATCGTTGGCAAAGTACTGCTTATCGTTTTGATAGGTTTTATCGTTATCCCGCTCGCCTGGGGTTGCCACTTGTTATTTTGCATCATGGGCGCCGTGTCGACATCGGATGGCAAACCATTCCGTGTGCCCTTCGCACTGCGACTGATCAAATAAAAAGCTGTATGCGGCCATCTTCCAATGACCTTGCACTGATAGAAGAACAAACCCTCGCGCATTATGAAAATAATGCCGAGCAATTCTGGCTCGGAACGAAAGACCACGATGTCTCACAAAACCGTTCAGCATTACTGGCCGCTTTACCAACCGGAAAAACACTCGACATTCTGGATTTCGGTTGCGGCCCGGGACGTGACCTGCACTACTTCAATGGATTAGGGCATCACGCTGTCGGATTGGATGGCTGCGAAAATTTTTGCCGCATGGCTCATGAATTCACAGGCTGCACAGTATTACATCAATCATTCCTGAACCTGACATTACCACCCGATAGCTTCGATGGTATTTTTGCCAATGCATCACTGTTTCATGTACCCGGCAACGAGTTACTGCGCGTACTGAAACAATTGCACAGCGCGCTGCGCAGTGGCGGCATTCTGTTTACGTCCAATCCACGTGGAAACAGTGAAGGTTGGTCCGGTGAACGTTACGGCTGCTGGATGGAATTCGACACCAGCAAAACATTTCTCGAACAGGCAGGCTTCACTGTGCTGGATCATTACTACCGTCCCGCCGGATTGCCACAACAGCAGCAGCCATGGTTGGCGATTGTCAGTGCGTGCAATAAATGAAAGCGCGTTTTATCAGCAGTATCGAACAGATTTCCGCAGATAAGTGGAACAGCATCACCAGGCTTGATTACCCATTCCTGCGCCATGAATTTCTGCACGCACTGGAAGCCAGCCAGAGTGTTTGCGCTGAGCGCGGTTGGCAACCACAGCACCTGTTGATAGAAAACAATGAACAGCTACTGGCTGTATTACCGCTGTACATCAAAAACCATTCAATGGGGGAATATGTTTTTGACCACTCATGGGCAAAAGCTTATCAGCGTAATGGCTTGCCATATTATCCAAAGCTGCTCAGCGCTATCCCGTTTACGCCAGCCAGTGGGCCGCGTCTTTCTTTTACTGACTGTGATGAATCTTTATTGATAAAAACCGTGGCCGAGGCTCTGGAACAACAGTGTCATGATATCGGCGCATCCGGCTGGCACGTACTGTTTCCCCAGGAAAAAGAACTGCTTCTGTGGCAACAGGCAAACAGCAATACACGCCTCGGCTGCCAGTTTCACTGGTTCAACTGCCATTACAAAAATTTTGATGATTTTCTTGCCGGCTTTTCTTCACGCAAACGCAAGGAACTGAAACGGGAACGGCGACGGGTAGCAGATCAGAATATCCGGCTTGAGTGCTTGACCGGCGAACAGATCACCATTGAACACTGGCAGGCTTTTTATCGCTTCTACCAACTCACCAATCTGAAATACAACGGCCACGGCGGTTATCTGACTGGCGATTTTTTTGTGCGTCTGCACCAGACCATGCGTAACAGCTTATTACTGGTGATGGCATACAACGAAAACAATGAAGCCATTGCCGGCGCACTGAATTTTTTCTCATCCGACACTTTGTTCGGGCGCTACTGGGGTAGCATTCAGGATGTGGAATTCCTGCATTTTGAAGCTTGTTATTATCAGGGTATTGAATTCTGTATCGAACGCGGACTGCAGCGTTTCGATCCGGGGGCACAGGGTGAACACAAGATTCCTCGCGGCTTCCAGCCCACACTCACCTATTCGCAACACTGGATTGCACATCCAGGTTTTCGCGATGCGATAAAGAATTTTTTAGCCGAAGAAAGCAAAGGAGTGGAACAGTATAAACAGGATGCCTGCACTGCACTGCCATTCAAATAGCAGTTTAAAAAATCAGGGCTTGTCCATGCCTTTTAGCAGATCCGGCCAGGCCGCTTTCAGATAGGCAATCATCGACCACAACGTCAATCCTGCAGCCACATAAAGACAGACAACACCGATACTGACCGGCCACGTCCATTCCCGTAACGATCCCAGCAGGATCAATAACGCCACCATTTGCACGGCTGTCTTCACTTTGCCGATATAAGACACTGCAACACTCGCGCGATTACCTAACTCTGCCATCCATTCGCGCAAGGCAGACACTACGATTTCCCTGCAAATAATGACCGCTGCCGGCAAGGTGAACCACACGCTGTCATAGCTCTCCACCAATAAAACCAGCGCCACCACGACCATCAACTTATCTGCTACCGGATCAATAAATGCACCAAATGGCGTGGTTTGATCCCATTTGCGCGCAAGATAACCATCCAGCCAGTCTGTCACGCCGGCCATACCAAAAATAAACGCACAGACAAATTTCATGCCCGGCAGTGGGATATAAAACGCCACCACAAACATTGGAATCAGCAGGATGCGCAGTAGTGATAACAGATTGGGCCAGTTCATAATGCAGCCAGAATAATATGTACGGCCATTTTAGAACCAACAATCGCTTTAAAGATAGCGGAGCGCATTGGCTACCACACACCCACTTGCTGCATCATGGTCTTGAAACGCTCCATCGCACGGAATTTTACTGCCAGTTCGCGGTGATCCTCACCCTCTTCCACCCAGAAGGCACGCCCCCAGGGTGAAGGCGTCCACGGCAATACACTGGAATGGTAAGTGCCAGCGGGATCCAGTGAATCAATAAATTCTTTGGTCAGCAGTTCCATCGGGCTTAATACCACGTCAAAAGGCTGATCATATTTGCCATTGGCTTTGCGCAAATCAAATAATATCTTGACGATTTCTGCCAAACGTTTGTTCTTTGATGGCACGCCCAGCCAACCATCATTATTTGCAGCGCGCTTGAATGCCGCATTGCTGGCGCCGCCAACCCATACCGGTACCTTTTGTGATGGTGCAGGTGAATGAATGACATCCTGATACTGAAAAAACTCACCGTTGTGTGACACCACTTCACCACTGTGCAATTGCTGCACACATTGCAGGACTTCATCCAGTCTGCGACCACGCGCAGAAAATTCTATGCCCATCAAATCAAATTCTTCTTTTATCCAACCGGCAGATACACCACACACCACACGGTTATTGGTAAAAATAGCGGCAGCACCTGTTGCACGCGCCACAGTGAACGGATCACGCAATGCTGCCAGATAAATATTCGTCGCCAGGCGCAATGTTTTTGTCGCCACACCCATTGCTGTGAGAGTCACCCATGGATCAGGCCATGGATTGCTGTGCGGCCACCACACTTTGCCATCCGGCGTGTAAGGATACGGCGTTTCAATTTTTGTGGGATACACCAGATGATCCGGCACGGTGATACCTTCGTATCCTAATTCTTCTGCCTTCTGTGCAATCGCAACAAACTGATCCACTTCTGTGGTGTTAACCAACGAAATCCAGTATTTCACTCCACTACCCTCTTGTTTATTTTTCAAAGACTGGCCACACGCACAGGAATAGCCGACATGCGCGGCATATTAGTGATGTGGTCGCACTCGGCGTCTGCACTCACCAGACGCGATGTGTTGCTGCCATGATCTTCTACCGGCAAATCTTTACCCGGATTACCGCCAAAAGCATGGCTCATGGAAATAACATCGGCACGCAGGCTGTCATCGGCATGCGCGATACCTTCGATATTGCCGTAAGCCGACGTAATCATTATTTTCTGCGCTTCACGCACTTGCATTTTTTGCATGAGATCCGGATGCATATACGCCGGATTATACGGCTGGTGTTTATGCAGGGATTCCAGTTCGCGCCCGGAAGAATTGATGACGTGATTCAAGCGACGGCTGATCAGATACAGCGGTAATTCAGCACTCCACTCTGGCGCAGACACTTCACGCTGCAACAGACTGGTGAGTTGTGACAT
>DATIDQ010000131.1:0-8939 GCA_035456205.1 Pseudomonadales bacterium | reverse complement strand
TATGTTGCTGCGCAATGTTGGGGCGACCAGAAATATCCATCACGAGGGAAAATGGTATCGTAGCCAATATACGGTGTATTGAGATGGGCACGAGCCCATCTACTGGTAGATTCTTCTCCAAGATAGCCATAAGTACCATACATTTGATGCATGACAAAAAACTGTACTCCAATCGGTAACAGCGCAAGAAAAACCAGCAATTCCTCCCGCTTTTTTTTGCTGGAAAAAATCCACAACAACATATAAACAACTAATCCAGCTAAAACAGGATAAAGATAGAAGGCCCTCAGCCAAACTGCCAGCCCCAGGCACAGGCCACCCAGGAAAAACTGCAGAATTCTTGCTGCTACATTCGCGTTATAGTGAGCCAATACAAGCAGCCAGATGCCACTCAGCAAAGCCATGCTCGCTGGAGGATCTGACAATGTGTTGAATATAGTGGGCAATAAGAATATTGCATGTATACAAGCACTGAGTAGCAACAAGATCAATAAAGCCGACTTACTCAAAGTAACGTTATGAACTGCTGATAATAGCTTCCGCAACGCAAAGACTGACAATAACAAACCGATTGCAGCAACGGCAAAATTGGCAGCAATCAATGATTTGTCTGGCAAGCCCAACCTGGATGGAATGCTGAACCACAAATAATCTCCTATAGGACGCAAATCGCCATAACAGACATTATCCTGGGCGCATTCGGCGCCTTTCGATAAATAATCACCCGCATCACAACACTGCAACGCAATATCAATAAATGACATCAAAGCACCCGATTGCCGCTAAAAATTCCGGAAAAACAACAAATGATTCTTGCATCTTAACTTCATAAAAATAAATGTAGCGGCAATAATCCAAAAGAAAATCATTAAACCAACGGTAAATCGCTGCTCAGGAATAATAGCGACACACTCAACTGCAGCAACAAGAAACATTGATAACACAGCAATACCTGTTCTACTTTGCAGCCAGAATTTCCTATGCTGGATAAATGCTGCCACACAGAAAATCAATATCATAATGTTCAGCACTAATAGCGCCGGGCGCCAAACACGAACACTGTCTGCGTTAGCCAGCTCCAATCCATTGTAATCCGTCACTTTAGTGCCCGCTTCCAGTTGGGCTCCCCACGCATAAAAATAATCGCCGACCTCTGTACCAAACGTAGTCGTGCTTTCTGGATAAACCGTCCGCCCGATATTGATATCGTATAAACCATCCGTTGGCGTTATTCCCGTAACGGAATAACGCGTTGGTTCTGCTGACAATGTAACTTGCTGCACGGCAACAAGAACAGGATCGTAATGGCGCGAAATAGATAAATTGATTGTTTTAGCTAATGGCGACCACAACCACACACTGAATGTATATGGAACACCGCCCGGCAGCGGCACCCACTGCAACACATCACCTTTCCCATCCGCCGCCGTCTCCTGGATGGTTAACTTATCCGCCGTCTTTTCGCCATTCGGGGCTCGCTCCACATCTTGTTGCCATGCAAGTCTGTCAGTAAACCACTGAGAATTTATGTCACCTATATTTTCAATATAATTACTATCTAATACATTTTTTACGTTAGTAAATGTGTAGGTTTTTGTTTTGTAAGTGCCTAAATAGAAATACAGCCGCTCCGCTATAACACACACTGCGTCATGATAATTTCCTTCTTGTAAACCGTTGAGAATGCCAAATGTTGCTGTGCAATGCTGGGGCCGCCAGAAATAGCCTGTGCGCGGAAAAACAGTGTCAAAGCCAATATAGGGAGTATTAAGATGGTTGTATATCCAATAGCTAGTAGAACTATCATCAAGATAACCATACGTACCGTATTCACGATGTATGACACAATACTGCAGCCCAACCGGCAATAATGCCAACAAAATCAATAATTCATGCCATTTTTTTTTGCTGGAAAAAATCCACAGCAATATATAAACAACTAATCCAGCTAAAACAGGATAAAGATAGAAAGCCCTTAGCCATGCCGCCAATCCAAAACATATCCCCACCAGAAAAAATAGCAGGACTCTCGCTCTGTTATTCCTGTTGTAATGCGCCAATACAAGAATCCATATACCACTTAGCAACAGCGCATTCGCAGGTGAATCTGACAATGTATGGAATATGGTAGGTAATAAAAATATTGCATGGGCAAGAGCACTGAGTGCAAAACAAATCAATAATGCCGACTTACCCAACGTAATATTATGAGCCGCTGCCAGCAGTTTACGTAAAGCCAGGACAGACAGTAACACGCACACAGCAGTGACAAAAAAATTCATGGCAATCAGAGAGTTTTCTGGCCAACCGAGCCGAGCCGGGATGCTAAACCACAGATAATCACCGACAGGGCGCAGACCACCGTAGCAAACGCCACCTTTCGCGCATACCTCACCATTCATCAAATAGTCGTCGGCGTCGCAACACTGCAGTGCGATATCAAAGAATGACATCAAAGCTCCTGACCAACGTTAAACATCATGATATTTCGAAAAATAACCCGGCATCACTACTGTGGCGGTAAATACTTCAAACAAACCGGGTGCGTATTGAATGGCGGTCGACACATAGCAAGAAATTGATTGGGATTATTGTATTCACGGAATTTGATAACGATCACGCCATTAATGACATCCACTGAACCAGGATAAGGCCAATCCGGCATATTCTGGGCCTGCTCTACAACAGACAACCTTTCCTGTTGTGTAGCAGCGCGATAACGATCAACCGCCATCGTCTTGAACAGTCGCTCTGTCCGCTCTACATCGCCAGCACCCCACTTATAAAAGGATGAACCAATAACTTCACGATTCACAATAATCGGGTTTTGTGTGTACTCCAGCCAGCCAACCAACTCTATGGGATAAACAGCGAGACGATCGCTCTTTGGCGTCACCTTTGGCAACACTTCTGCAATTCTTTGCTGTATTTGTACAGACAGTTCGCGATCTGCTTGCCACACCATAGCATCTGAAAAAGCGTAGCGGTTATTGATAACACAAAAATTAAAAATACAAGCGATAGTCAATGCAGCAACAATACCCTGCAATATTTTACTGCGGCCATGCATGGCGAAAAATACCAGCGCCGCCAATACTTGCGATACGCCAAGAACCGATCTTGGCGGCATATAGCCATTGTTCATAAGATGCATCGACATTGGCGCTACAATAGCAGCCAACAGCAATAGCACTCCCATAATACGAACAAGCCACGAAGTGGCTGCACATATGATTCGCACAAAAGAAATAGCAGCCGTAAGAAAAAATAGTACCTGCAGGCTCACCAAATTATATAAATAATACGCCGAACCTCCTGTGTAATAATTAATTGCTAACGGAAGCGTTTTGCTAAACGTGCTTACAAAATATTCAATGCTGGGCTTATAGGATACAAAACCGGATATGTATCCAGCATCAAATGAAACCCCAAGATAGTACAGGGAAAAGCGTTTGCCTAGCTCATACAGCACATACGCCACAGCCATAGCAAGAAAAAACATGATGGTTCGCTTGATTAATGTCTTTACTGTTATTCCCGTTTCTTCAATCACCGAGGATGTCAGATATAGGCAAAACAGCGCCGCAATCATCGGCAGAACCGCTTGATAAATAGCTATACCAAAACAGAAACACGCCGCTGCAACACAAAATCCGCGCGTTGACCAGCGCGTTAACATATACATACCCCAACCTGTAACTGCAAACGCAATGCCGACGCCGTAGCCCAATGTTGTGAAATAAAACGCGAAATAAATAACAGGGCACGCAATGGCAACAGGCGCTGCAAAATAATCAGCAATACCTCTGGATGAAGACAGTATATTGACAAAAAATAGCGCCCCTACAATCGAGCCTGCAATAGCAATCAGCATAGGTATCACAGGCATAATTGCATCAGGCAATAACACCGCATTCAGGAAATACATACCCCAGCGACCCTGCGCAACCCACGCAGCCTTCGCGCCATAACCATAAGCATGATTTTCTGAATCTATATTCAGGGAAAAATTAACAACATCTCCGCCATAAGCAATCAATCCAATAATGGACAGATATACCAGAAGCATTTTATTAGTTATAAAAAAGGCAGATGCTTTTTCAAATCCAATCAATCGAAAAAAATTGGAGTCGAAATTCTTTATTTTCTGTAGGAGGTCATTTGCTGTATTAGATGCGGACATGAAGAATATTTCCCATCTTGATCAAGTGACTGAACTTGAGAAACGCAAAAAATCATCGTAGTTTCTTATATAATCACTGGCGTTATAATGCTCGGAAGCAAACACCAACAACACAGCATCAGCAGAATATTTATACTGGATGCCCCATGTTCCTGCTGGCAGAAAAACACCTTGATTGGGCTTTTGTAATAAAAACTCCTGCCGGGTTTTTCCATCATCCGCCACAACACTCACGCTTCCTTTAGCGCAAATCAGAAACTGGTGGCATTTTTTATGGGCATGCTCACCACGGGTCTCTGCACTGGGCACATCAAACACCATAAAATAGCGCTCTACCGAAAACGGAATATGCTGTTGAAATTCGCCCACTGTCAGATTGCCGCGGATATCTGTCACAAGTGGCATGGTGTGCAGCGTCACGTCTTTAACATTAGTTGCGCGAACTCCCGGTTTTTCGTCTTCTGCAAACGCCGAAGCAACGCTGACACGATTCTGCTGATTTTTTTCATCGGCATACCCGACAATGCGCGCAGGATTCCCCACAACAATGGCGTGGGATGGCACTGATCTCGTCACCACTGCACCAGCGCCAATCATGGCGCGCTGCCCGATAGTCAGCCCGGGCAAAATAGTAGCATTAGCACCAATAGACGCACCCTGACAGATAACAGTACGCGGAAATTGTTCAGGATATTGTTTACTGCGTGGAAATGGATCATTGGTAAATGTGGCATTGGGGCCGATAAACACATCGTCCTCCAGTGTTATACCATCCCACAATTGCACGCCACATTTCACTGTAACCCTGTCCCCGAGAATCACATCATTTTCTATAAAAACATGGTCACAAATATTGCATTCACTACCCAATTTTGCGCCGGATAATACATGTGAGAATGCCCAGATACGCGTATTTTTTCCGACTTGGGCACTGTCGCAAATACCTTGTGCGTGTACAAAATAATCCATGCTTCTACCTTTTATACATCCGACTGATGAGTAAGTGGGGATTTTTTAGACAAACCTGATCCTGTAAAAGATTCTGCACGCATAATGACAGAGAGAGGCCTGCCTTGTGTATTGGCGTAAGAACGCCAGATATAGGCACCCAATATACCAATACCTGCCGTATTGAGCGCACCAAAAAACAATACCGTAAGAATAGTGGCGGCATAGCCAGGCACCTCAACCCAACCAGTTATTTTTAACAACACAACCAGCAGGCCAAAGAATACTGAAAACAGAACGCCAATACCCCCGAATGATATAAGCAGTTTGATTGGCAAATCCGAAAACGCAAAAATACTGTCCATCAAATAATTGATTTTTTTCTTGAATGTCCAGGCGCTTACACCATGCTCACGCTCACGGCGCTGGTACGCTACCGTCTTGCGCCGGAATCCCAACCAAAACAACAGGCCGATCAATGAGCTGTGCGACTCATCCAACGCCAACAATTCATTACGAAATTGACGGTTGCATCCAAACATATCCACGCCACCAGCTGGAATATCCTTGATAATAAACTTCCGGTATACCCACCAGAAAATTTCAGATGACCAGCGACTGCGTAGTGGGTCATTACGGGCATCACGCGTACCCACCACGACATCGGCTTCGTCTGCTTCTAACAAACTAAAAAATTCCAGCGCCAGCTCAGGCGGCTCCTGCAAATCTGCCGCCATGACTGCAAAATAATTGCCATTTGCGGCTTGCATACCAGCTCTGATGGCGGCAAAGGAACCGTAGTTGCGCGAGTGTAATAGCAGTTGCGAGACAAACGGCATGTTGGGAAGGCGTTCGCGCAATATGTTGTAGCAGTTATCAGGGCTGCCATCGACAACAATCACAACTTCAAGATTTCCTGCGAGGCTGTTATTCATGTCTATTAGTACGGCCAATAAATGTGGCAGCGACTCTTCATTTTTATAAACAGGAATAACCAGCGAGTACATTATATTCCCCAGCGGTTAATGCAATTTGCAATGGTATCAACCTCTTCCAGCGTCAGCTCCGGATAGCAAGGCAGCGTCAATATCTCGTCGCGTACTTTTTCGCTGATCGGCAGAGAAACCCGAGTGTATGCTGAACCGACAACGGGCTGATGGCAATCCAGAATCGGATAATGAATATCGGTAGCAATACCGTTGTCATGCAAATGCTTTTTCAGTGCATCACGCTGCTGGCAACGAATGACATAAAGGTGTGCGACGTTGTCTTCTCCACGAATCGCGGGCAACCGGATAGCGGTGTGCTGGATTTTTTCAGCATAGCGCTCGGCAATTTTTCTGCGCTTCTCGTTCCAGCTATCCAGCAATGGCAACTTCACCGCCAGCAATGCTGCCTGTAATTCATCCAGACGGCTATTACAGGCACCGCTATCTGCCACAGTGTATTTAGTAGTCCAGCCATATTGCCGCAGGCTGCGAACGCGCGCTGCCAATTCAGCGTTGGCTGTAACCACTGCACCGCCATCACCCAGCGCACCCAGATTTTTGGTGGGGAAAAAACTGAACGCGGCAACGTCCCCGTAACTGCCGGCTTTTTTATTATCGCGGACAGCGCCGTGTGATTGCGCACAATCTTCTACTAGTGCCACACCTTTTGTTCTGGCCAGCGCCTGCAAGGGCTCCATATCTGCCAGTTGGCCAAAAAGATGTGTGACGATAATGGCTTTGGTTTTTGCTGTTATAGCCGCAGCAGCAGCGGCAGCATCCATCAAAAGATCAACGTCACAAATATCAACATAGACAGCTGTTGCGCCAATAGCGCGAATGGCAGTGCTGGAATAGAATCCTGCATTAGCAACAGTGATCACTTCATCGCCCGCTTTGACGCCCACTGCACGCAATGCCAACTCGATAGCATCTGTACCATTTGCCACACCAATGGCATGGCCAACGCCACAATAATCTGCAAAAGCACCTTCAAACGCAGTGACTTCAGGGCCCATAGCATACCAACCGCTATCAATGACACGCCTTGCCGCTTCATGCAATCGACTGGAAATAGCGTGATTATGCAAAGACAAATCGTTAATTTTGTTAATGCTCATTTACTCACTTCCTGAAAACAAAATAGCCCATAGGGGTGACGACATCATCGGGAATCATTTCCCCGATCGTTGACTCATACGCATTCGCAATAAATGCAAACTGCTGGATTTTTTCCGGTGAAATACCTTCCATCAATAGATGCTGGTTAAAATAGTGTCTGTAACCTTTTTCAGGCATATCCAGATTGCTGTGATCCATGCCGATAAACCCGGCTTCATGCGCTAAACGGCGCATGTCGTTAATATCAAAAATATATTTGTCTTCTATTTTTGCGAGGCGCTCACGGTCATTGCCTATCCACTTTCCTTTCATGATATGGCGGGTCATATGATTGATGCGCGCATCATCTTTTTCATTCAGGACGCCCCATTCTGTCCTTCGCTCGATCCTTCGCACCAAGTCGCCAAAAAAAGCAATCAACATCTTTCCCTGCAAAACCGGCTCATAAAAAATCGCCTGGCCGCCAGGTTTTAACAGTTTACCCAAATGATGAATAATTTTTTTATAATCAATAAAGTGGTGCAGCACACTGTGCCCCACAACAAGATCAAAGCTGTTTTCTTTAAATGGCAAAAAATTGGCGTCACAAGCGTAATAGCTCACCGGCGCACCGTCTTTGCCTACAACACTGGCAGCCTGTAATAGAAATTGTGTTGATATGTCGCAGGCATGCACAGATTTGAACGGAAAGCGATTTGATAAGCCCCACGTCAGTTGACCCGTACCAGAGCCAATCTCCAGCACGGCACCATACACAGACCGGTGTCGATCAAAGACTTTTTTCCAGTCGCGCGCAACTTTCTCACGACGTTCCTCATCAATATTGTGATGGTCGTCGTAATCGATAGATTCAAGATGGGTAAACAGTGAGGGATCTTTCAATAACTGCGGGATCCCGTCAACGACCGGGTATTCCTCCCTGCATTTGGCACAGGCCAACGAAATTGCATCATGCCCACCCGGTTTTTGCTTCAGAGGCTTGGCGCCACAACGCGGGCATAAAAGAATATCCAGATCGTACTGCTTTTCAGGGGCGGCCATTACAGCTCCAATATGATTGGTTTTATGGGCAGAGTATACCGATATATCGCAACCTACCCTATCCCTGCAACCCCAAAACCAACGTGAGCAGCCCCTTCCCCTGCGCCACACCCGCTTAATCGACGCAGGCTGGCGGTATGGTGTCTGCAGAGCTCCCGTGCTTTTTAACATCGAACCGCATAAGACTTGCTTGTCCAGCAGCCACTTCGATCGATTGTTCGCACTCGAGCGCCGCCTGCTTTTTTAATGCCTCCACCAACGGCTGCAATGCAGCTTCTTGCATGACAACGTAGTACAAATGTTTTACATCTGGATGCGCCGTCAAATAGGACAATAAAGCCTGCTCCTGACTCGCGCTATTAAAAAATCTCCCGTTCCACCGCTCATCAACGCGGACACCATTTTGTTTGATGTAAGGCTCAAACCATTCATGTGACATGATCACAGCATAGGATGTTGACGGCGCCTGCTGGATATCCTTCGCCAATAAAACAGCAAGATCATTGGCAGGACTAGCTTCTCTGCGTGCATGCAGGCTAGGTGCATCAATCGATGCTACCTTCACATTGAAAGTGAGCACATTCATTTTACCTACCGACGTCTGGACAGCCTGCTCATCCATCAGCAGATAACGGGATTGCAACATAAATATTGCACCC
>DATIDQ010000130.1:0-7359 GCA_035456205.1 Pseudomonadales bacterium | reverse complement strand
CCTGAATCCGCACGCAAGGGTTATCAGATTGTTACTATCAATGGTGATGTGCTGCAAACCGTACCAGCAGAGCCCACCCCGGAAGAGCGAGCAAAAGTTGAGCAGGAGGCACAAGACAAAGTGTCTGCCGCGCAGCAACTTGAAGATGACAAACAATTATTGCTGCGCTACAGCACAATGGACGAAATTCAATTTGCAAAAAAACGCAAGCTGTCTGAAATCGATAACAAGATTGTGTTGTTGAATTCAAACGTCTCCACGCTTGAATCACAAATAGCCGCCGAGCAACAAAGGGCCGCAACCTATGAACGAAATGGCCAGCCTGTACCACCTATATTGTTGAAGAAAATTGACGACTTGAAGAAAGAGTTAAAAGCGACCAACGATCAAGTCACATCAAGAAAGCAAGAACTTGCCGATGAAACTATTCGCTTTGACAAAGACGCCGCGCGGCTCGCAATCCTTAACAAGAATCGCCCGAAACATTAAAACACCCGGTGTATTGTTTTTATTATCAGCACCAGACTTATACGTTAAAGGCAGATTTTCTTTCCGCGAATACGCCTATTGATAGTACCTGCCACTGCTCCTTCCAGCCCTGCGTCGGCTTTTCCCTGAAACCACTGCGGGCAT
This sequence comes from Pseudomonadales bacterium, assembly GCA_035456205.1. GTDB lineage: Bacteria > Pseudomonadota > Gammaproteobacteria > Pseudomonadales > UBA7239 > UBA7239. The sequence goes on along the minus strand of DATIDQ010000130.1, from coordinate 6,726 downwards.
ACTGACTGACTTTGCCATCCAGAACAGCAACCAGTAGCGCCGCAACCAAAGAAGGCTGCGATGCTATCCGTAAATTTTCCCGCACCTCTGCCTCGCGAATGATCTGTTTGAATTGTGCATTCAAGCGATCAAAAAACTGCATAACACGCAATCTTAACTTGTCTCGCTCACCGACCAGCGCATCACCATACAATAGACGCGCCAAACCCGGGTTTTTTTCGGTGAAAGACAATACCAGCCAAATAATTTTTTCACAGCGCACAACAGCCGATGCCTCCTCTTCAATAATTCTGGAAACACGTGAAAAAACTGCTTCTTCAACAAACTCAATCAGGCTTTCGTACATCTTGTACTTGCTGGGGAAATGGCGATATAACGCAGCCTCGGACACACCCACTTCTTTTGCCAGCCCCGCTGTCGTGATCACTTCACCCGGGTGCACCTCGAGCATATGCGCAAGCGCCTGCAAGATTTGCTGTTTTCTTGATATTTTTTCTGCACCCACTTCACTCATCATTGTCATGCCACCTGCTGACTATTGGTGATCAGCGTGCCGATGCCGCTGTCTGTGAATATTTCCAGCAGTACTGCATGCTCTACTCGTCCATCAATAATATGGGAACTGGTAACACCATTTTTTACAGCATCCAGCGCACACTGGATTTTTGGCAGCATTCCACCATAAATCGTCTCGTCTGCAATAAGCGCATCAACTTGTTGCGTCGATAACCCTGTCAGCACACTGCCCGATTTATCTTGCAAACCGGCAACATTCGTCAGCAACACCAGCTTTTCTGCACGCAGTGCTTCGGCCACTTTACCCGCAACAAGATCCGCATTGATGTTGTAGCTCTGGCCATCAGCACCCACACCTACCGGTGCAATCACGGGAATAAAATCACTATTGACCAATGTATCTACCACTGCACGATTAACACTTTCAACTTCACCAACAAATCCGATATCCAGTATTTTTCCATCAATATCCTTCATTAACATTTTTCTGGCCTGGATCAAGTCGCCATCTTTGCCAGTAAGACCAATTGCCTTTCCGCCGGCTTGATTCAACAGGCTGACAATAGCTTTGTTGACGGTACCGCCAAGAACCATTTCGACAACATCCATAGTAGCTGCATCGGTGACACGCATACCGGAAATAAATTCAGATTTGATACCCAGCTTTTCTAATAACGCACCGATTTGTGGACCTCCGCCATGCACAACAATCGGGTTCATGCCAACAAGCTTCATCAGCACAATATCCTGTGCAAAGCTTTGCGTCAGCTCATCATCTACCATGGCATTACCGCCATACTTTACGACAACAGTTTTGCCAGAAAACCGACGTATATAGGGCAGCGCTTCCGTCAACACCTTGGCAATATTAAGTGCTTCATTACGATCAAGAGCCATATTATTTTTCTACCTGATTCGTTTAAAAAGGAAGTCGCAATTCACTATTCACCAACTGCAGTTGCTGTTTAAAGACATGCTGCACCGTGGCCAGTGAATCATTATCATCAGCTTCAAACCGCAATGTCAGTGCGGCAGATGTATTTGATGCACGCACCAAACCCCAGCCTTTGGCAAAATCCACGCGAACACCATCAATGCTGGTAACTTTGCCATTGCCCCACTCGCCATTTTCAGCCAACGACTTAACGATAGAAAATTTCTCGTCTTCCAACACAGGAATACGAATTTCCGGGGTACAGGCCGCGGTGGGCAATGCCGCAAATATGCTGTCCAGATCCTGGTCACGTATGGACATAATCTCAAGCAGACGAGCTACGCTGTACATACCATCATCAAAACCAAACCAACGTTCTTTGAAGAAAATATGCCCGCTTAATTCACCACCAAGCATGGCGCCAGTTTCCAGCATTTTGTTCTTGATGTGCGAATGGCCGCTTTTCCACATGACAGGTCTGCCACCACAGCCACTGATCAAAGCATTGAGTCGGCGTGTCGATTTCACATCAAAAACAATATCAGTACCCGGATTTCTGGACACCACATCTCTGGCAAACAGCATCAGCAGGCAGTCTGGCAAAATAATTTCACCGCTGGCTGTCACCACAGCCAGACGATCTCCATCACCATCAAATGCCACGCCTAAATCAGCACCTTCCTGCTTAACCGCATCAATCAGGTCATTGAGATTTTCGAGCACACTCGGATCCGGTGCATGATTAGGAAAATCACCATCCACATCACAGTGCAATTGCACTACATCGCAACCCAACTCTTCAAGCAAGCGAGGCGCAACAACACCGGCAATACCGTTGCCGCAATCAACAACTACCTTGTAACTGCCGGCCAACACAATATCAGAGATAATATGTTCAATATATTCATCAATAATATCTTGTTCCTGATACCCGCCCTCACCTTCACAAAAACTGCCGGTCTGGACGCGCTCTCGTATATTCTGGATTTCATCACTCGCGAGCGTGTGGCCGTTGATAAGCATTTTGAATCCATTATCACTGGCCTGGTTATGACTTGCCGTAACCATGATTCCGCTTTTCACTCCAGTTAATGTGTTAGCAGCAAAATTCATCAGTGGTGTAGGGACAATGCCAACATCAATGACGTTACAACCCGCCGCCTGTAGACCTTGCTGAACTGCATATTTCAAACGTGGCGTGGATGTTCTTCCATCGCCGGCCAGCACAACATTTTCCTGCCCTTTCTCAATACACTCACTTCCGAATGCTTGCCCGATTCGTATTGCAAGCTCATCAGAAATATCACTATCGGCGTTACCGCGTATATCGTAATCCCTGAAAATTGCGGATGGCGTTGCAAAATTATCATTGCCCATTGCAGCTTTTGATAGCTGGGAAGTTTTTGGAGAGCTGGCTCGAACTTCAGGTACATCATCGTCCAGATCAAGATCAAAAACATCTCCCACCTGAAACAAAGGATCCGCAAGATCATCGTTCTCCAGCACTCTCTCAGAGGGAATATTTGCAGCATCACTTCGATCAATTTTTCTGGCGCCTTTGATCTGTATCGGAGTCGTGTGCTCCACTTCCGCTTTCTTGACAACAACAGCTGCCTGTTTATTGACGAGATAAAGAGCAAAAAAGCACGCCAGCAGCGCCAATCCTTGAACAGAAAATTGCCATAAAGAAGAAATCGTGTTCTCTTCAAGCAACCTCGGCCCCGGTACTACTACAACTCTCCAGTGAGGCACCACACTCACTACAGGATCACTAGCCTGCTCAAGTCCCGTTCCTTTTCCAGACCTGAATATCGTTTGCGTGATGCCATTATTAAATTTCTGCTGTAACACCGTTTCAGCTATTGCTACATCAACCTGATTGAAACTCTTTTCAAAAACCTGGCTGTCCACTACTGCAAGAATGTAGCCATATATCTTCCCTTCTTCATCTTTTATCGGGATCAAAACATCAAATAACATCTTGCCATTTTCATTAAAGGCTTCCGGATAAATAACTGCACCTTTCTGCACAACAGCCAATCGCTCCAATTGTGAAAAGCGCAGCCCCATGGAAGAGTAATCTCCATTAGCCGGAATAAGCCGCATACGCACAACACCAAGAGACGCACTGCTGCTCTGCATTTGCTCTGCCATAGACTCCAGACTTCCAGAGTCGGCTTGTTGCAATGCACTCACCACGCCGACTTCTTTTGCCGGCACTACAAGAGACTGCTGCAATTGTTCGATCTGGGCATTCAGCACAGCAACCTGGGACGCGGCAACCACATCTACTGCTTCACGAACTCTTTTCTTGTTGATGTCGCCAATAAAACCCGGCAAGAACACAATAACTACAACAGCTATAGCTATAATTACGGCGACAATAGCAGTCGTCAGCGCTTTTTGTTTGCTTGACAATGCGGCGATATTTTTCACCCTTTCAGCCCCTTCACTGTATAACCCACTTTTTTACTCCCTCATTTGTTTTTTTCAGCACACAATACAGCCAGCTTCTCAACCAGTTTTTTTGCCAACTGCGTTTTACTCATTTTCTTGTATTCGACAGAGCCTTCTGGCCAAAAAACCATTGCAGCATTGTCTTCACTGCCAAACCCGATATCAGATCGACTGACATCATTGGCAATAATCATGTCCAGTTTCTTGCGCTGCATTTTATCAAGCGCATATTGTTCTACAGATTCTGTTTCTGCCGCAAATCCGATTGTGAATGGTGCAATATCCAATGCTGCAACGCTAGCTACAATGTCAGGATTCCTGACCAGCTCCAACGTCATAATCTCCGATCCTGCTTTCTTGATTTTGTTCTGCGAAACGCTAACCGGCCTATAGTCTGCCACCGCTGCTGCCGCAATCACAATATCTGCAGCTTTAACGTTTGCCATCACAGCTTCAAACATATCTTGCGCACTGACAACATCAATCCGTTTTACTCTTGCCGGAGTCGCTAATTCGACAGGACCGGCAATCAGCGTGGTCACAGCTCCGGCATCCACACACGCCTGCGCAAGTGCGAATCCCATCTTGCCGGAGCTGTGATTGCTAATGTAACGCACAGGATCAAGCGCTTCACGTGTTGGGCCCGCTGTGATTAGCACGCGTTTTCCTGCCAATAAGCCTGTATCAAATTGCCCGGCAATTCTTGACAGTAATTCATCTACCTCCAGCATTCGTCCGGGACCAGTATCACCACACGCTTGCAAGCCATTAGCAGGCCCCCACAACGCCACGCCGCGCTGTCGCAAAATTTCCACATTGGATTGAGTCGCCGGATTTTTCCACATCGCCTGATTCATGGCCGGAGCAAGAATGATCGGAGCGCTCGTTGCCAGACAAACTGTGCTCAACAAATCACTACCCTGCCCCTGCACCAGGCGCGCCATAAAATTTGCACTGGCTGGTGCTATCAATAAAAGATCGGCCCAGCGCGCCAACTCGATATGCCCCATCCCCGATTCTGCTTCAGGATCCAGCAACGTGGTGTGCACCGGATGCCCCGATAGCGCCTGCAACGTGAGCGGGGTAATAAATTCAGTGGCTGCTGGCGTCATCACAACACGCACATCAGCACCACTATCCTGTAAACGGCGCAACAACTCTGCTGACTTATAGGCAGCAATGCCACCGGTGATACCCAGCAAAATCTGACGGTTAGCAAGTGCGGCAATCATGAGAAACTTTCGGTATCTGACAAAGGTTTGCAGGCCGGTTAAGATAGCATCAACGCACGGATTTGCGTAGCACAAAGCATTAGCTAGCACACACTGACTAAGCTTCAAAAAACAAGGAGGTTTATATGCGTATTACCGATTGGCCAGCCAACGAACGTCCGCGTGAAAAACTGTTGGGCCAGGGTTCTGCCGCCCTGTCTGACGCTGAACTACTCGCCATTTTCCTGCGCACGGGCACGCGCGGCAAAACCGCTGTGGATCTGGCCCGCGAATTATTGGGTGATTTTGGCGGCCTGCGCAGCCTGTTACTGGCGGACCAGAAAGCTTTTTGTGCCAGACAAGGCCTTGGCATTGCCAGCTTTGTCCAACTACAAGCTGTACTGGAAATGGCTAAACGGCATCTTCTGGAGGCCCTGCAACGAGAGGCTGTGCTTAATAGCCCAAGCGATGTTCGTGATTACCTGAAAGCCCGTCTCCGGGACTATCAGCGCGAAGTGTTTCTCTGTCTGTTCCTCGATACCCAACACCGGGTGATCTGTTGCGAGGAGTTATTCCAGGGCACGATAGATGCCAGCAGCGTCTACCCACGCGAAGTGGTTCAGCGGGCATTGGGACTGAATGCCGCTGCAGTCATTTTTGCCCATAACCACCCATCGGGCATTGCCGAGCCGAGTCAGGCCGACCAGCGCATCACCTTACGACTCCGCGATGCATTGGCATTGGTGGATATCCGGGTGTTGGACCATATGATTATTGGCGATGGTCCGGTGCTATCCATGGCAGAACGCGGCTTGCTGTGACCATCGGCGGCTTAATTTACTTGCCTGTCACAGCACTCTCTGATATAAAGCGCAGCTCTTTTCGTGGCCTGTCTTCCTACTGTGGGCGGGCCGCAAGATTTCCATAGGTGCTCCCATGTCTAAAGTCTGTCAGGTAACCGGCAAGAAACCCGTCACCGGTAACAATGTTTCCCACGCGATGAACCGTACCCGTCGTCGTTTTGAGCCCAATCTGCACTACCATCGTTTCTGGGTAGCTTCCGAGAATCGTTTCGTGCGCCTGCGCGTGTCATCAAAAGGCATGCGTATTATCGACAAGCTCGGTATTGATAAAATCCTGGCTGATATCCGCGCTAGCGGCAGCAAAGTCTGATCCAACATCCAATTTGAGGAGAGCGCGTCATGCGTGACAAAATTCGTCTGGTATCTTCAGCTGGCACAGGCCACTTCTATACCACTGACAAGAACAAACGCACCATGCCAGAAAAAATGGAGATCAAGAAATTTGATCCCGTGATTCGCCAGCACGTGGTCTATAAAGAAGCCAAGATCAAGTAAACACCACCTGTATTACTGCAAAAGCCCGGTTTTCCGGGCTTTTTTATTGGTTTTTCCTGAGGCGGTGTACTCGCTATGCCTGAATTACCAGAAGTCGAAACCCCTTGCCGTGGGATAGAGCCACATCTCGTCGGGCAGCAAATTAACCGCCTTGTAGTCAACAATGCCAGCCTGCGCTGGCCCGTTCCCCAAAACCTGAAAAAAATCCTGCCCGATCAAACTATCCGCGGCGTCACCCGACGCGCCAAAT
>DATIDQ010000129.1:0-4287 GCA_035456205.1 Pseudomonadales bacterium | reverse complement strand
AGGCCCGCGACCGAGGATAGTCTGGATGTAGGTTTTGTAACCCGTATCGGTTCGATAACCGTCGATGGGTTGGTTCACATAGAACGGCGCTAAATCGAGAATATCGCCGAAATAATTGCTTTGCCCACCTAACTGTTGGCGTACGCGGAAGTCATTGGTTGAGGTTCCTTCTTTGGCTTTTGAACCACGAAGATAATCAAGGCGATCCGATGCCAATGTATCCGCTGTGCCGGATGGCGATGTATTCAGATTCTGCCATTGCGTGGTGGCGCTTTGGACATTGGTGGTACGGAAAGGTAAGCCATTACCGGTAGCATTATTGTAGGTAAGAATTCTCCGGGAGTCTGGTTGCAGCAGTTTATCCTTGCTGCTCCAGACCAGCGCGCCCAACCCGGTATCGTTGGTGTTATTGTTGAATGCAGAAATTTCGCCAGACCATTTGTCGACAACATAGGATGCGCGGTACAGCAGCAGGTCTTCTGCTTCAGTGCTGGTACTGCCACCAGAAGCGCCAATCTGGGCTGTGGCACGGGCTGTGGCGTCAATCTTGGCGAAGGCTTTGCCCAGCTGTTCTTCCAGCTTCAGCGGGTTGACCACCAGGAAGTAGTTGTCCGGATTGCCGTCACCATCGGCGTCCCATTCGGCAACGTCGTCAAGTTTGTTCAGATTGCCGCTGTTATCGGGATCGTTATCGATAAAGCCGCCATGTTTCGCGATGTACCACAGCGGTGTTTTCAAATCCTGGGCTGCGGAAACATTGGCTGGTATGAAGGTTTTAGTACTGGTAAGTGGAAGGGCTACGTCCTTTGTATTCGGGCTATCCATCCAGAAGTCAGCATCAGTAGATGTGCCAGTACTGTTACAAGGTTCACCTTTACCATTGGAATTTGCGGTGTCACAGTCACGAACAACCAAATAAACTCCATCAGTGTTGCCCGTGCCGGAAATCACATAGCCCATATGCTGGACGATGCTACCAGCTGCATAGCGTGATTTGACATCAACCTTGACATGATTGCTTGCATCGAGCGTGACTTCGTATTCAGCGATGGCATCCATATCATGATCGCCGCCATATTCGACGTCTTCGAAGTTGATGCGGAACTTGTAGTATGGTTTACCCTTGATACGGTCTTTCACTTCATCATTTTCTGCATCATAAGGAAATCCCGGCATATTGCGGATGGTGTCGACGTAAAAATCAACAATCTGGTTGACTGGCTGGTAGGCACTGTCGCTATTGCTGATGCCTGAGCCGGTAACCGATTTGGCAAAAGGTACAATAGTGACATTCTTGGTCGAGTTAGGTATTGGTACGTCGATCTTGGGCAACGGCGATGCAAGCGCTACCGCAAACGTTGATACAGCCTGCGTGCCGGTAGCCGTGTTGATGTCGTGCGTGCGTGCGTAATTGGCAATAATCGAAGAAGAAAAGCTGCCTTGCTTGGTGGGTTCTTCGGCAAGGCCATTGATTTTCCAGAACGAATTTATGTTCTTTTTTGTGGGTGCGTCCTTGCCGGTTGTGGGGCAGCTGGAGGGATCGATAGATGGATCGCAGGCATTTCCAACGATGACGTCGGCTGCACCGCTGAATTCCTTGTTCCATAACTCGGTGCCGATGTCGGAAAATTTGATTTCCTGTCCATTCAACGATGCACCACCAAGGTCATCACCATCCCATGATGGGTTGATATCGGAAAGCAACGTTACAAAAGGCTTGGAGCAGACATTGTTTCCGCTGTCGGCGCCATAGGGATTGGACCAAGTGGTAACACGCGGCAGACCTAGCCCGTCACCAACAGCATCGCTCGAATAGTTGCTGGTTGCAGATGCTGCTCCGGAAAAATAGCGCATCGTTTCATACAGCATTTCACCAACCGGGTTACCCCACGGTTCACAATTTCCGTTGGTGAGCCGCTTGCTGGCGAAATTCCATCCACACCCATGGTTGGCATCTTTATTGAAGCCGGTGATACGCAGTGTATTCAAACTTTTAATAATGCCATTGCTGCCGGTAAACTGACCCGTTTCCGGATTTATTTCGGTATCGAACTTTCCGAGTGCTTTGCGAACGATGCCGCCGCGCAAGTTATTGCTGTAACTGCCGGTCAATAACCCGAAACGCATATTATCGCTATCACCGTACTGTTGGAGCAGACCGGTAGGTTTGTAGCTGGTTCCATAACGCTTGCAATTGGATTCCAAGCCGATTTCGGCAACACACACTTTTACCCGGACATTGAGATCAGTTGGTGAAACAGTGCCGCTTCCGAGTTTGGTACCAGAAACTACTTTCTCTTGGCTGACCCAATCCCAGATGCGGTTGGATCGGTCAAGGAGATAACGAAGCAACGGGGGGTTGCCTACCCCACCATTGGAGTTGTTTGCCGTGGTATTGGCAAACAGATGGCGTTTATCCAAAGCAGGTTGATCGAGCGGAGTGTAGTCGGTAATCAAATAACCGTCTCGTGCGAGGCTTTCATATTCTTTACCCCAGGAGTGGGCATCCTGGGGGATATAAGCGCGTTCTAGTACGGTTGCACTGGTGCCATCGGTCGATCTGGAGCCCCCATAGAGCACTTTACGTATCGCATCCATACGGGACATGGTGAGGTAGTTCAGATAATCACCACTCCAGCGCCCACCGGTGACGGATGCACATTTCTTGTCTATTGTAGTGGCAACGGGCTCGAATTGATTATTTGCGTAGTTGTAGCATTTGTATGAATCGAAGTAGCCATAGTAATCAAGTTTGAAATTGCCGCGCTCAGCTACAGTTTGGCCCGGTTTTAGTACCCAGCCCTTATAACCTACGTCGACATGGCCATCGCCATCCAGATCGGAAGCGTCGTTGTAGGCCTCGTACCAGAGCTTATGATCGCGCCCTAGCACCAGCATATTGAGTGGCGGGGCGCTGCTCAGTGTTTGCAGTGGCCGATACGGATCACGGCCATCTTGTAGGATCACACCTGCAGTGGCACTTAATGAGGTTGTGGCAACGATTGCGCCGAGCGTCATGTAGCTTGCATGTTTCATATTGGTATCCCTCAGCTATCACACGCTTTGACGACGGAACGAAGGATGGACGAGCTTGATGCATTTCCACCCTTGCCGAAAGCGGTAATTTCATAAAAAGCACAGCTGCCGCTGATGCTTAATTCCTTGATGATGTATCTGGGTTGGTGCTCGCTGGTTGAACCAGGAAAGGTGATGGCTTTACTGGCACCAGCTGTATTGCAGCTATCGCTCACTTTGCAGCTTTTGGCCAAGTTGCCACTCATAGTCCAGTTATCCGGATTGTTAAAGGTACTGATGTCGGTGTCTTTGCCGCACATACCGTCGTTGCAGCTATTTGTGCTGCTGATGGTCGGAATATCTACCAATTTTCCGCGAGCCTGTTGCAAGGCAAATTCAGCTGCCTGGAAAGCCTGGCTGTAATTTCGATTGTTACCTGCGACGCGCTCGTAAATGGTAGCAGAGCGCACGGCGTAGACCACGACCAGCGTCAATACCAGCATGAACATGATGCTGGTAATCAGAACGAAACCATATTGGCGCGATGGATACATGATAGATCTCACTTATACCGATTGCGCAATTGCACTGTCGTGATGAAGGTGCGGTACAATTTTTTATCGCTTGCAGTCTGGCTAGTGCCGCTGCAATCCTGATATTTCATTGCCTCGGGCGCCAAATTGCCTGCTTCTGAACTCAGGACTATGCAAACCCTGGCGGCGTAAGCCTTGGCCCAATCGGAGACATTAGCCGCTGATTTATAATCGTCAGCGATTTGATTGTTATCGCTGTCAATGCCATACACTACTGCGTAATCGATCACATTGGATGTGATGACCCGGGAAGCATTTCCGTTGGCCAAAGCGCACTTCAACGTATTTCCATCACGATATAGCTTGTAGCTGTATACAGTATTCTGGCTGCCAGTCGCATTCAGCGATGGATAGTTGGCATCATTGCTTTCGTCACAGCGCAGTATGCTGCCATCAGGATCACCGCTGAAACGGAGATACAGCTCGCCGTTCGAATTGATCAAGCTTTGCCCGGCGGCATAGGGTGTTGCAGCGGGAAATGCGGCTTCCTGCGTCGCGCTACCCAGCGTTCCAGCCCAGCTGCGATACCCAGCCTGGCTCAGCATGCGGCGGTACAGACCCAATGCATAGCTGCCTTCATCGCTGATCCGGCTCTGCGCGGTTTGCAGGCGGAACGATTGCTTGGTTTGCAGATAGACCGATGCAATGGCAAACGCGAGTATCAAAGCCAGAGTCAGGC
>DATIDQ010000128.1:0-18931 GCA_035456205.1 Pseudomonadales bacterium | reverse complement strand
TGGGTAGCGGTTTATTACTGGCCGGGTTGCTTTGAAACCTGTCGTTTTATCAATATTTTCAAAAAGGTAAGCAATGATGAATAAAGTCATGACAGCGGCTGATGTAGTCAGCCAGTTGCGCGATGGCATGACCGTCGGTATTGGCGGCTGGGGCCCACGCCGCAAACCGATGGCACTGGTACGCGAAATTCTCCGCTCGAATCTTAAAGATCTCACGGTTGTCGCATACGGTGGTGCAGATGTCGGGATGTTATGCGCGGCCGGCAAAGTGAAGAAAGTCATTTTCGCTTTTGTGTCGTTGGATTTTATTCCGCTGGAACCGTATTTCCGTCAGGCGCGCCAACAGGGCGCGATTGACACGATGGAAATCGACGAAGGTATGTTCTTGCTCGGCTTGAAAGCTGCAGGCATGCGTGTGCCGTTTATTCCGACCCGCATCGGTCTGGGTACTGATGTTTTGAAACACAATCCCGACATCAAATTGATCCAGTCACCGTATGCCGACGGCAAAGAATGGGTAGCGATGCCCGCCATCAAACTTGATGTGGCGTTATTGCATGTTGATCGCGCAGATGCACGCGGTGTATGCCAGATCAAAGGCCCGGATCATTACATGGATGATCTGTTCGCGCGCGCAGCAGCAAAAACTTTTGTTACTTGTGATGAGTTGGTTGACACCAGTGTTCTGAACAGCGCTGATGAAGCGCGTTTTGTGTTCTGGGAGCGCAGTGAAACTACCGGCGTGGTACATATTGCCGGCGGCGCACACCCGACGTCTTGCGCACCGATGTACGGCTTTGATGCCAAACATTTCAAAGAGTACAACGGCTCCGTGAAAGAAGAAGGTGGCTGGCAAGCGTATTTTGATAAATACATCGCTTGCAGCGAAACAGAGTATCTCGAAAAAGTGGGCGGCCTTGATGCAATCAAGAAACTGCCACTGCCCGTATTTTAATCAGGAGACCGACGATGACTGAACATACATTGGTAGACCTGATTATTTGCGCTGCCGCACAAGCGTGGAAAGATGACGGTGAAGTATTGGCGACCGGTATCGGCGTAGTGCCGCGTCTGGCTGCTTCCCTGTGCATGAAAAGTATCAACCCCGATATCATGATGACGGATTCCGAAGCGTGGATTGTGTCCGAGCCGGTGCCGGTTGGCTCGCGTGGCGACTACAAACCAAAATTTGAATCGTGGATGGGTTTCTCACGCATTTTTGATAATGTGTGGGGCGGCAAACGTCACGCGATGGTAGGCCCGACGCAAGTGGATCGTTACGGCCAAGCGAATATTTCCATGATCGGTTCTGACTACAAAAAACCGAAAGCACAGATGCTCGGTGTGCGCGGTTTCCCCGGCAACTCTATCAACCATGCGAACTCTTTTTTCGTGCCTAACCACAATAAAAAAGTGTTTGTGGAAGGCGAGTGCGACATGGTGGCTTCTGTTGGTTACAACCCTGCGCGTCTGGCGAAAGGTTGGAAGCTGGAAGAAGTGGCGGATATTCGCTGGATCATCACTAACCTGTGCATTCTGGATTTCAGCGGCCCGAACCATCAGGTGGCGATCCGTTCATTGCATCCAGGTGTCACTGTTGAGCAAGTGCAGGAAAATACCGGCTTCCCGCTGCATGTGCCGGCGAATATTCCGACGACGGCGTTACCGACGGCAGAACAACTGGCGCTATTGAATCAGGTGGATCCGCATAACATTCGTGCGACTGCATTGGGTTGATATATGACTAATAAAACAATTGTCCCTGCACTGGAAGGTTGGTTCACGATGGATGCGGCAAAACCGCATCTCATCGGCACGCAATGCAAAAGCTGCAGTACCTATTATTTTCCGAAGCAGACTTTGTTTTGCAAAAATCCGGCCTGCAATAGCGATGCGTTTGACGAAGTGCAGTTATCGCGCACCGGAAAAATCTGGTCATTTACTAACGCCTGTTATCAACCACCAGAGCCGTATGTCGCGGCAGATCCCTATGTGCCGTATGCCATCATCGCGGTCGAGCTGGAAACAGAAAAAATGATTGTGCTCGGTCAAGCGGTGGAAGGCGTGGATGTTTCGCAACTGAAAGCCGGCATGGCTGTTGAACTGGTGTTGGAAAAACTGTTTGAAGATGAGCAATCAGTGAAGATGACGTGGAAGTGGAAACCTGTGGGAGCGTCAGCATGAGTAACGATATTGTCATTCTCGGTGTTGGCATGCACCCGTGGGGCAAATGGGGCAAGAATTTTGTCGAGTACGGTGTGGTGGCCGCGCGTGCAGCATTGAAAGATGCCGGCATTGATTGGCGCGATGTGCAATTTGTTTCCGGTGCGGCGACGATGCGTTGCGGTTATCCCGGTTATGTTGCCGGTGCAACATTCGCACAGGCACTCGGTTGGCAGGGTGCAGAAGTGAATACGTCTTATGCGGCGTGTGCATCCGGTTCGCAGGCGCTAGCTGCTGCGCGCACAAAAATTCTTTCCGGCCAATGTGAAGTGGCATTGGTGATTGGTTCGGATACTACGCCGAAAGGTTTTCTGAAACCTGCGCCGGGTGAAAGACCGGAAGATCCGGATTGGGTGCGTTTTCGTCTGGGGATTACCAACCCTTCTTACTTCGCCTTGTACGCACGCCGCCGTATGGAAATCTATGGCGATACACTGGAAGATTTTGCCAAAGTCAAAGTGAAAAACGCCGAGCACGGTTTTACCAATCCGTATGCGCGTTACAAGAAAAAATTTACTGCAGATGATGTGGCCGCTTCGGCGATGGTGGCTGATCCGCTGCGCTTGATGGATATCTGTGCAACATCGGATGGCGCGGCGGCATTGATTGTCTGCTCCGCAGCATATGCCAAAAAACTGGGTCGCAGTGATGCAATAAAAGTGGCAGCAATTTCTACTGTCACACCGACGTTTGCTTCTGCTGTGATTGAAATGCCGGATATTGCCACCGATTCTGCTGTGGCGATGGAAGCGCATTCATTTCGTGCAGCATTGCCGGTGAAAGCGTATGCAGAAGCCGGCATCGGCCCAGAAGATGTTTCTGTGGCAGAAGTGTACGATTTGTCGACTGCACTGGAACTGGATTGGTACGAAGATTTGCAATTGTGTGCGCGCGGTGATGCAGCCAAGCTGGTGCGCGACGGTGTGACCAAACTCGGTGGTCGCTTGCCGGTGAATCCGTCCGGCGGTCTGGCGTGTTTTGGTGAAGCGGTTCCTGCACAGGCGCTCGCACAAATTTGCGAACTGACATGGCAGTTGCGCGGCACGGCAGGTGAACGCCAGGTGCCGAATGCCAAAGTGGGTATCACTGCGAATCAAGGGCTTTTTGGTCATGGTTCTTCAGTTATTTTGAAAAAATAGTCTTACTGCTACGATACGGACATGCCAGCAGGTTCTTCTATTCCCCGCGTTCCTTCATACGTGCCCTATCTGGGGCACGGTCTCGCTTTCGGGCGCGATGCTGATCGGTTAATGAATGAGTGTCAGAAAAAATACGGCGACGTTTTCGAACTCAATCTTGCGGGCAAGCGTTGTACCTTCTTTCTCAATCCGCGCGACTACCCGGCCTTTATCCGCCAATCAAAATATCTGCGTTCGGAGGATATCTCGCTCGAGATCGCCGCGCCGGTTTTTGGTTTTGATAAACAGCATTTACAAGACAAGGTGGATGTTGAACACGTAACCCATCTGAGTCAGCGCATGATGATGGGCGATGAACTGGTGCCATTGACCGAGCGTATGCAGGATAAGGTTGAGGAAATTTTACTGGATGCACGCCATCAACAAGGTTTCAGCGGCAGTCTGTTTGATTACGCACTGGAACTGATTTTTATGGCGGGCAGCGATGCCTTGTTTGGTGAAGGGGTCGCGTCGCCTGAAGTGTTGGCAGATTTCAAAGTGGTCGACAAATTCTTCCCGCAATTGGTGGGCGGCATTCCTAAATGGTTATTACCCGGTGTGCGCAAGGCCTTGGCTGGATTGATCAAGCCTATGGGTTTTGCGCGTGAAGGCCAGAGTCGGTTGATGGAAGAGCGCTTCAAATATTTCGCCAGCCTCGATTATCGTGCGGCAGAAGAGTTGCCTAAAACCGATGCTTCATTGTTGTGGGCTGCGCAGGCCAATACGGCAGTGGTCGCATTTTTTGCTTTGTTTTTTATCCTGCGGGATGCAGCAGTAAAACAACAAGTGCAAGAGGAAGTACGCATTGCATTGGCAGCATCGGATAAGCACTCCGCGCGCGGCACACCATACCTGACGTTGGATGTGCTGAATCGTATGGAAAAACTGGACAGCTGTATTTCTGAAACCCTGCGGCTGGTGTCTTCACCGTTGCCGATGCGTGAAGTGATGCAGGATCTCGACATCGAGTTGGTCACTGGCAACTCGGTGCATTTGCAGAAAGGGCAGTTTGCCGCAATCTATCCGCGTTATGCGCATATGCATCCGGCTATCTATGCCAATCCTGAAGCTTTCCAGTGGGATCGTTTTCTGGGCAAACAGAAACCGAACAGCTTTTCTTACCAGAACGAGCCGTTGAAGTATTCGCTGCTGCCATTCGGTGTGGGATTGTCGATGTGCCCTGGCCGTCACTTTGCGCGCAATGAATTCAAAGTTGTCACAGCTTTGCTGTTGAACTGGTGCGACATGACTGTGCAGGAAACGGTGATGCCGGCTCTGGATAAATCCCGCATCGGCTTGGGCTCGTTTACGCCCAAATCGGCCATTCCCTTCCATTTACAGCGCCGGACGTAGGCAAGGTATTGCTGTGCTTTAATTGACAGAGCGCGGCAGCCACTCTTAGCATGCCGCACCTTTTTACGCTGCCGGTAAATACGCCATGACTGTTTCGCTCAACACCCGCATCACCGACATGCTCGGCTGCCAGTACCCCATCATCCAGACGGCCATGGGTTGGGTAGCGGATCCGCGTCTGGTTGCCGGCACCTGCAACGCCGGTGGTTTCGGTTTTCTGGCGGGCGCGACCATCCCGCCGGAGCAGATGGAAGCTGCCATTCTCAAGACAAAAGAACTGACCAATAAGCCCTTCGGCGTGAACTTCCATATGTACCAGCCCAATGCGCCACAGATTGTCGACATGGTGGTGCGGCACGGTGTGCGTGCCGTGAGCTACTCGCGCTCGCCGGGCAAGGACATGGTGAAAAAGCTGAAAGACGCCGGTGTGATCTGTATGCCGACTATCGGCTTACCGAAGCACGCGGCAAAAGCTATCGAGATGGGCGCGGACGCGGTGACGATTCAGGGTGGCGAAGGCGGCGGTCATACCGGTGCTGTGCCAACCACTTTATTAGTGCCACAGGTGATCGATGCCGTAGCCGGCAAAGTACCGGTGCTGGCGGCGGGTGGCTTCAAGGATGGCCGCGGTCTGGTGGCAGCGATGGCCTGGGGCGCAGACGGTATCGCCATGGGCACGCGTTTTTTATTGACCAAGGAAAGCCCGGTACCGGAAGCGACCAAGCAACGTTATCTGGCGTGCAAGAACCCGGCTGAGATCATCGTTTCTACTGCATTGGACGGCATGCCACAGCGCATGATTCTCAATGAATTTCTCACAAGCATTGAAAAAGCTGGCGCTCTGCGTAAGTTAGTGCTCGCGGCCCAGAATGGTTTGAAGTATCGCGCCCTGACCGGTGCGAGTTTCCTGTCACTGTTCCAGTCCGCCATTGCCATGTCGAAAGACGATGATATGACGCTGTCCCAGGCCATCTTTTCCGCCAACGCACCGATGATTATCCAGAAGGCGATGGTCGATGGTTTGCCGGCTGAAGGCGTACTGCCATCCGGTCAGGTGGCAGGCACGATCGATGATTTGCCGACCTGCGCGGAGCTGATTGCCCGCATCGTGAGCGAGGCGGAAACCAGTCTTTCTGCATTGGCCAGTCGGGTCAGTTAGCATTAATCCTGATAATAACCTCATTTTTTATGGGTAGATGCCTGCGGCCGCATGGGGTAGGATTCGACCTGCCCGGCTGAAGACTGGGTGTGTCTATGAAGTGTTTTGAGGTTTTTTGATGTTTTTGTTCCAACGCCCGACAGTCGATTCCAGCCCAGTAGCACAAGAAACTGCCTGTCCTGACCGCCGCCGCTTGCTGAAAACCATGGCCGGCGGTGCCGCTTTGTTGGCTGCACCCGGTCTGGTCAATGCTGTGCCACTGGCCGGTAAAAAGCGCTCGCTGTCTTTTGTCCACACACACACCGGCGAACAGATGTCATTGATCTACAAGATCGGTGACAAGTTTCTGCCCAACTCCATGACCAGCATTGCACACCTGATGCGTGACTTCCGCAGCGGCGATGTACACCCGATTGATCCGGAATTGCTGGATGTGCTCTGGCAGGTGCAACGCAACCTGAAGAACAGCAATCCATTCCAGATTATTTCTGCCTACCGCTCACCGGCTACCAACAGTATGTTGCGCAGCCGTTCGGTGAATACGGGCGTAGCAAAAAACAGCATGCACCTTACCGGGCAGGCGATTGATATCCGTTTGCCTGGCGCTGCTTTGTGTGATGTGCGCGATGCCGCACTGGAATTGAAACGCGGCGGTGTGGGGTATTACGCCAGCTCTGATTTTGTGCATGTTGATACCGGACGCGTCCGCAGTTGGTAAGAGGCGGAATATGATTTGCAATTCACAAAAGGCGGCCCAAGGGTCGCTTTTTTTTGTTCAATTTTTGTATCCAGCAGCACGATGTTCACATCGGGTCTATTCTCAGAGTAGGGAGACAATTTGAGGAGGACACCGTTATGACATTCGTGTGGTTCATTGTGGTGGGATTGGTAGCAGGGTGGCTGGCAGGTTTGTTGATGAAAGGCGGCGGTTTCGGCGTTGTGGGCGACATTGTTGTCGGTGTGCTCGGCGCATTGATCGGTGGTTTTCTGTTCAGTTCCCTGGGTGCATCCGCAGGTGGCGGCCTGATAGGCTCTATTGTGGTAGCTACTGTCGGTGCTGTTATTCTTATTTTTGTGTTGCGCCTGATCAAACGCTGACAAAAGGAAAAGGTGCCAAAGGAAAAGGTGCCGGAGGGATTATTTTTTGATCCCTCGGCCCTCTTTTTTTAATGCAGCAGCCAGCTTCTCATCCTGATCGTAAATATCCTGCAAAAAAACAGCCTGGCCATTCTCGTCAACATTTGCGGTGATATATAGCAGCAGCACAGGCATGCGTTCACTGAGTGCCAGATGCTGTTCTTTACCGATAGCGATTTTTTCTTTTACCTTCGCCTCATCCCATTCGCCCTGGGTTTTCAGTGCAAACAATGCAAAGCCCATCGGGTTTTGCAGACGTATGCAGCCGTGGCTTAAATCGCGCCGCTCTTTCGCAAAAAATGATTTGGATGGCGTGTCGTGCATATAGATGGAATCATCATTCGGGAAAACAAACTTGAGTTCGCCCAATGCGTTTTTCTGGCCTGGACGCTGACGAATACGGTACGTGCCGCGCGCAATGCCGGCGAGCTCTGCATCTTCCACTTCACTGCCCTGTGATTGGCCATTGTTGTCTACCAGTTCCATATCTTCCCGCACCAGATAGAAGGGGTCTTCGCGCAATTTGGGCAGGAGTTCTTTTATTGCAATACTGCGCGGCACGTTCCAGTAGGGGCTGAATACCATGGAATTCAATGTTTTTATCATCAACGGTGTTTCAGTCTTGCCTGATTTTCCTATTACCACCGCCATCTGCAAGACAGGCCTGGCTTTGCCGTCGGCGTCGGGTTCGAAAGCCCACAAAGTGAATTGCGGAACGTTGATGACGACGAAACGTTTTTGTAGCAGATTGTCATCCAGCCAACGCAAACGCTCCATCGCCAGTTCAATTTGCTGCACGCGTTCAGGTAAAGATACCAACAGATTCTGGTACGTCTGTTTGCCGATCACGCCATCGGGAATCTGGCTGTGGTGCTGTTGAAAGTTCTTCACGCCATCCACCACCGCACCTTCGTATTTTTCCGTCACCACAGTATCAGTGGGCAGATATCCCAGTACAATCAACCAATCCGCCAGGGCCTGAGTACCAGCCCACAGTTCTCCCGGACTGAGTTTTTTGCCGGGGAGTGGCGGAATAGATGGTGCTGCAGGATGCTGCGCTGCCAATACACGATAGTCAGCCAACAGCTGACGCAGAGCTGCGTATGTTGGCAGTGCAGGGCGTACGGCTGCGATGGCCGCCACAAGATCGTCTGCGACCAGAACTTGTGCCAGTTTTTGCTGGAGCTCGATTTGTTTAGTGCTGGTATCAATCGCAAGCCCGAGATCGCGTGGTGTCACCCGGCCTACCGACAGATCTTCAATAAAACGCGCTAGAGTCTGGCTCATGGCCAGATCAAATGCTGCTTGTTGTTGATCGGTGCCTGTTTGCTGTTTCAGTTGATCCAGTGTGTGCTGCAGTGCGGGCAGCTTGTAGTCATCTATATTTAAACCGTCTTCTGCTGCATGACCCATGATGTCGATTGCCTGAGTGGCGCGTGCCGAAGGTTTATCCCCCTCCAGCCACAGCGGCGCGAACTGGCGCGCCTCATAGATGGCATGTAGAGGCGTCTGTACCTGCGTTGCAATATCTGTCGCCGGGGATGCTGCTACAGACAAAGGGAGCGTTGGCAATAGTACAAGTAAAGTGGCAATAAACAATCGCAACACGGAACAGTATCCTGAAATGAAACCGTGCAAGGATAACGCAAACCAGCTGCCGATTGTGTCTGCCTCATTTGGTATGGGCATGGCTGGACTGTTAATATCGCGGCCAGTCAAATGAGGAGTCAGCATGAGCAAGCCATTCACTACCAGTATCGATAACCAAGGCATCGCCGAACTGGTTTTTAACAAGCCACCCGTCAACGCATTTTCTTCACAGGGTTGGGCAGATATTGCCACTGAAATTGAAGCATTGGGTAAAAATGACAAGGTACGCGTGATTATTATTGCAGCGGAAGGCCGTGGATTTTGTGCAGGTGTGGATATCAAAGAATTGGCTGCAGATGGCGGCTTGATCACCAAAGTGAACAAAGGCAATTACGATACCTTCGCAGCCATTCATCGCAACCCGAAACCGGTGATTGTGGCGGTACACGGTTTTGTACTCGGTGGTGGTATCGGGATTTCCGGCGCAGCCGACATTATTGTGGCATCTGAATGCGCCACATTTGCGGTGCCGGAAGTAGATCGCGGTGCAATGGGCGGCGGTGCACATTTACAGCGCATGTTTCCGGTACAGAAAGTGCGTTATATGTATTTCACCGGTGATGCGATTACTGCGCAGGAAGCGTATCGCCTCGGCGCAGTCGAGCGCGTGGTGCCGAAAGAACAGTTGCGTGATGTAGCGCGTGAAATTGCAGCAAAAATTGCAGCAAAAAGTCCGCTGATGATTGCCTTGGCAAAAGAAGCGTTGACCGGCATCGAAGACGGCAATCTGGAAGATAAATACCGCTGGGAGCAGGGCTTTACCCTGCAGGCGTACAGTGACAAGGATTCACAGGAAGCGCGCGATGCGTTTGTCGAGAAGCGCGAAGCCAAGTTCTGACTAGCCGAGGTTTTTGTATGAGCAAGCGTGTAGCGGTGGTGTTATCAGGTTGCGGTGTTTACGACGGTGCAGAGATCTATGAATCCACACTCACGCTGTTGCATCTGTCGCAAGCTGGCGCGCAGGTACAATGTTTTGCCCCGGATATTCCGCAGATGCATGTGATCAATCACCTGACTGGCGACGTTTCTACAGGTGAAACGCGCAATGTGCTGGTGGAAGCTGCGCGTTTGGCGCGCGGCAATATCAAGGCTGTCACAGAAGCGCACGAAAAAGATTTTGATGCCTTGATTGTGCCGGGTGGTTTCGGCGCGGCAAAAAATCTGTCTGACTTTGCCGTGAACGGTGCGGCGCTACAAGTGCAAAAAGATTTTCTTGCTTTCGCCCAAGCCATGCATAAAGTCGGCAAGCCGGTGGGATTGATTTGCATTGCGCCAGCCATGGCGGCTGCCATTTGTGGGGCAGGTGTGAAAGCCACGATTGGCAATGATGCAGGGACGGTAGCGGCTGTGAATGCAACTGGCGCGCAACACTGCGAATGTACGGTGCAAGATACCTGCGTCGATCGCGATAAAAAACTGGTGACCACCCCAGCCTATATGTTGGCGCAATCCATTGCCGAAGCTAATGAAGGTATTGGCAAGCTGGTTAAAGAGGTGTTGGCGCTGGCCTGACATGAGTGATTCCCGGCACGGCATTTCGCCACTGCCTGTCTGGAGTAGCGAGCAAGTCTATTTTTCTGCTACACAATGGTTTTCCGGTATTCAACGCGATATAAACAGCGCACAACATACTATCAGTCTGCAAACCTATATTTTTGATATTGATACTGTGGGGGAGCCATTGCTGCAGGCACTGTGTGTTGCCGCGCAGCGTGGCGTAACCGTGCGTGTCATCGTGGATGGTGTCGGTTCTGCCAAAGCCACTGCGCTGCTGCAGAAAACACTGGCCGCCAGTGGAGCGCAGCTTCAGATTTATCATCCTTTTCCGTGGGACTGGCTGCGCATCAATAATCGCCAGCACAGCAAGTTATGCCTGATCGATGATCAGCTGGCCTGGGTTGGCAGTTTTAATATCACGGATGACCATATTGAAAATAATGGTCGGGGGCCTGACTGGAAAGATTGTGGCGCGCGCGTTGCTGGCGAACGCTGCCTGTTGCTGCGCGAATTTTTTCAGGCGTTATGGTTTGATGACATCAGGCGTTTATCGCCCTATTTTCTTTTTCATCCCATCACCAATTTCAGCCCGGTACTACGCAAGCGCCGCTTGCGCGTTATGCTGCAACAAATTCATGCAGCAAAAGACCGGATATGGATTGTCAGTGCGTATTTTGCACCGATACAGCGCATTGTGCGTGCGCTGAAAAAAGCCAGTCGTCGCGGTGTTGATGTGCGGGTTATGGTGCCTAAACATTCTGATGTGGGATTTTTCCCCGCGCTTTCCAGTACATACTATGCTGATTTGTTGCGTGCAGGCGTCAGCATTCATGAATATGAAAAAGGCATGCTGCATACAAAACTGATATTGATTGATGACAGTGTGCTTATCGGTAGCAGTAATATGAACCATCGCAGTTTGTTGCATGATGTAGAATTGGATATCCAGTTGTTTTCTCCACAGGTAAAAACAGATATTGCCGATGACTTTATGGCGAGCATGGAAAACTGCCGGACAATTACGCTGGAAAATATTAATCGATTTTATGCCTGGTTGCTGGCGCTCGGGCAAATTCCTCGCTTGTTGCGTTACTGGCTGTAAAGTATCTGATGAAAGTTCTCTCTTACAATATCCACAAGGGGTTTTCTGTCGGAAATCGCGCTCTGGTGCTGGAAGGCATTCGCCATGCTATTCGTGCTACTAATACGGATCTGGTTTGTCTGCAGGAGGTTGTTGGTGAGAATTCACACCATGCAGCAGTGATTGATAAATGGGCGGATGTGCAGTTCGAGTTTCTTGCTGATGAGATTTGGAATTATCGCGCATATGGCAAGAATGCTGTTTACGATCATGGCCACCATGGCAATGCGATACTGAGCAAAGTGCCTTTTACACATTGCAATAATCATGACGTCAGTATTTTGCCATTTTCCCAACGCGGTGTTCTGCATGCAGTGACAGAAGAGGGTGTGCACGTACTTTGCGCACATTTTGGATTGCTGGCGTGGGAGCGTCGCCGTCAAATCCAGCGGTTGCAGCAGCTGTTAAAGAAAATCCCGGATGATGCGCCGTTGATTCTTGCGGGTGATTTCAATGACTGGAATGAAAAATCCCATCGAGAATTGATTGGCATAGGATTGCGAGAAGTCATGCAAGATAGCGTTGGCCGTGTGCATAAAACTTTCCCGGCGCGTTGGCCTATGTTGCGGATGGATCGTATTTACTATCGCAACCTGAAATTGAAATCTGCCATGCGGCTCGATGGTCATGCGTGGACAAGGCTGTCTGACCATACTCCCCTGGTGGCTGAGTTCTATCCCGTATAAATATTGTGAAGGAGATCGTAATGCTTGTGGCTTGGATCAATGGGTTTGTCAATGGACTGCATTGCGTATTAACGGGGAAAGTGTTGCCTGAAGCGCATCGACGCGATGGTGAATTATTGTTGTGCCTGTTTTGTATTACTTGTCTGGCATTCGGTTTTGAAATTACCAACCCGACTTTAGGTCTGGATGACTACACCCACTTTGGCATGAACTTCGAGTGGAATAGTTTCTGGATATCACGCGGTATGTGGGGCGGCCTGTTGCTGCAATACCTGTTGCCGGGAGGCTGGATTACACCTTTTATTGAATTGATCATTGGTATTTTTATTCAATGCCTTTCGGCAATTGTTGCAGGCTGGCTGTTGCATTTACACAAACTGACTGACGGCCAGCGCTTCGTCTCTTATGCACTGTTTACTACATTCCCTTATTTTGCTGCGCAAATGGCTTTTTCCTATTTGCAAATCGGATATTCCCTCGCAACTTTTCTTTGTATTGCTGCGCTGCTTATGTCAAAGACCAATTCTGTTTGGCGATCAATGCTGGCAAGTATCTTGATGGCATTTGCTATATCGATTTATCAAGGGTGCATCAGTGTGTTGGTGACTGGTGCAGTGTTGTATTTTGCGTTTTCTCTGGTGTATTCGCAGAGTGCTTCTGGCGGTGAGCATACGGTCAAAAAATCGGTTGCCGTTTTTTCGCGCATGACCGTTACTGTTATTGTGGGTGCTGCGCTTTATTATATGGCACACAAATCTATACTGGCGTACACAGGTTTGCCAGCAGGGGAAGGGTACTACGCAGTAACATTTGATATTGCATTCTGGAAACGTTGGGCGAGCATAGTCTACGATGTGTGTTATTTGTTGTCAGGAGCAGACGGACTGGTTCCACATATTGCGCAGCTGCTGTTTTTTGTAGTTGTCGGTTGTGTCGCTATCCAATTGGTATTTGTAAGAAAAAATGCAAAATTTTTTCTTGATTTTCCTGTTGTCATGGTTCTGCTTGCTATTTTATTGGTGTCACCATTTTTTGTGCTTTTCTTGCACGAAGGCGGCCTTGCTCCCCGTAGCTCTATAGGTGTTGGATTGCTATGGCTTGCAGCATGGGCTATGGCTCAGAAAATATCACGTGGCTTATCGGCCAGAATATTGTCTGCCGCGGCTTTTCTGGTTGTGTGCATTTTTTTATTCCAGAACAACCGGATGTTTTATTCGGAATATCTGGTTGAACAAGCCGATGCTATTAATGTCACTCGGATGGAGGAGAGAATAGCAATGCTTGACGCGCAAAATGGTGAGCAGGATATCCAGGGCGCGGTTGTGCTGGGTACTTACAGTCATCCAGTCTCTCCGCCCATGGTGCGTTATTGCGGTTCTGTGCTGGGTTATTCCATGTTTGAGTTGGATAGTGAAAATCCCCAGAACGCGCTAATCGTTCTTACCAAGGCGCACGGTTTGGATCATCACTATTGGTACGGGCCTTCTAAACCTGAACTGCAATTTGATACAAAAGCGGTAGTGGCAAATCGCAAACCGTGGCCGCACGCTGATGCTGTGTTTTTGCAAGATGGTTGGGCGGTGTTGTGGTTGGGAGAACGCAGAACGGATTGTGGTGAAGGCAGCTTTCAGGATTGGCTTGCCAGCTGGTTTCCTGCTGCATCGTCCTGAGTTTATTTCGCATGATTTTGCGGGCGCTACCTAGTGTGAATGTTGTCACTGGTCGCTACATTGAAGTTATCAACCAGTTTGGTGTTTGATCATGTCGCGCGCTCCAGCAAAACCTTTTGCAATGTTTCTTAATCCGGACTATGGCGACGGCATGTATCGCCGCCGTGTGCGTTTGCAAAATATTGATACAGGCACCGTACTGGCAGAAATGGAAGATGATCAGCACGGATTCCGTATAACGCTGAAGCATGACGGGCGGGTTATGACATCCATCCATGCGGACAGTCTCCGTGTTCCCATGACGACTTGCGGTGGTGCCGATGCTGTGTTGGCGCAACTGGCCGGTGTGCCACTATCAGACTCACCACGCTCACTCGCGGCACACAGCAATCCGCGTTCACATTGCACGCACCAGTTTGATCTGTTGGGTCTGGCGGTCACTCACGCCTTACGCGATGAAGCGGTGCGTCAGTACGACATTGCTATCCATGACGCGGTGGGTGATTTACAGCGTGTCGTCGGTGAGATCGATGGCGTAACGGTTTTTGACTGGCAGCTGCGCGGCCATACCATCGAGACGGCGGGGGTGTGGCAGGGTGTCAATGTGCAGAAAGGGTTTGCCCAATGGGCGGAGCTGAACCTGTCCCCGGCCCAGCTGGAGCTGGCCTTGGTAGTGCAGCGCGGCATGTTGGTCTCGACCACCCGGCGAGTGCTGATCGAGCCAATGGATGGCATGGGTCTGCTGGATGACCCCATGACCAAAGGCGTCTGTTACAGCTACTCCGAGCCTGTAATCCAGGATGCCATTCGTTATGGCAGTAACAACCGTAATTTCACCCATGCTCCCGAGCAATTGCTGCGATTTGCCTGAAGTTGCCCGGAGGGGATGCTATTGTGGCCGCCGTCGGCATTGCGTAAACTGGCAGACCCCATTTGAATATCAGCAGCCCCGTTCTGGCGCTGCAATACTGTAAAGGCTGAATCATGGCACGTATTACCGTTGAAGATTGTCTCGATTATGTGGAAAACCGTTTTGAACTGGTCATGGTAAGCACCAAGCGTGCGCGCCAGTTGGCTACCAAGGGCCGTGAACCGATGGTGCCATGGGAAAATGACAAACCTACAGTGGTGGCATTGCGCGAGATCGAGCTGGGCTTGATTACGCCAGAAGTGCTGGAAGAGCAGCCGGAAGACCGCTTCAAGCATCTGGCCGAGAAGGCATTCGAAAACGTTAACGCGCCGGACGACGACGCCGATTGATTTTTGCCCATGAGGACGGCCTGATTGCAAGCTATAGACGCTTTTTGCCACAAGCTGTCCTCGTACCTTCCCCAGGCCCAGATCCAGCAGGTTCGGCGCGCCTATTTTTACTCCGAGCAAGCTCATGACGGCCAGAAGCGCCGCAGTGGTGAAGCGTATGTCACCCACCCGCTAGCTGTTGCCCGTATCCTTGCCGAGCACTCTCTCGATTACCACAGTCTGATAGCTGCGTTGTTGCATGACGTTATCGAAGACACCGGCATCAGCAAAAATACCCTGACCGAGCAGTTTGGCGAAACGGTGGCTGAGCTGGTTGATGGTGTCAGTAAGCTGACACAGATCGAATTCAATTCCAAAGCTGAAGCACAGGCGGAAAACTTCCAGAAAATGGCCATGGCCATGGCGAAGGACATCCGTGTCATATTGGTCAAACTGGCAGACCGTCTACACAACATGCGCACGCTGGGTGTGCTGAAGCCGGAAAAGCGTCGGCGTATTGCACGCGAAACGCTGGAAATTTACGCGCCGATTGCTAACCGTCTCGGCATGAACAGTTTGCGCGTCGAGTTTCAGGATCTTGGCTTTCAGGCGTTATACCCGATGCGCGCTCGTCGCATTGCTGCCGCTGTGCGCGCGGCCCGCGGCCATCGCAATGAAGTTGTCAGCAAGATAGAGGACAGTATCAAGCGTTGCCTGGAACAGGAGGGGCATGTTGCGGATGTCAGCGGTCGTGAAAAAAACCTGTACAGCATTTATCTGAAAATGCGCAGCAAGAAAAAATCGTTCTCCGACATTATGGATGTCTATGCATTCCGGATTGTAGTAGAGAATGTCGACAGTTGTTACCGCGTGCTCGGCGCAGTGCACAGTCTTTATAAGCCGGTGCACGGTGAGTTTCGTGACTATATTGCCATTCCGAAAGCCAATGGCTATCAATCACTGCACACAGTGTTGATCGGCATGCATGGTTTGCCGATTGAAGTGCAGATACGCACGCGGGAAATGGATGTGGTGGCGGAGAGTGGCATTGCATCACACTGGTTGTATAAAAGTGACGACGATAACAAGCCACCTGCCAGTGCAGTGCGCGCCCGGGAGTGGATAAAAAGTTTGCTGGAGTTGCAGCAGCGCGCCGGTAATTCACTGGAATTTATTGAGCATGTCAAAATAGACCTATTCCCTGATGAGGTGTATATCTTCACACCAACCGGAGAGATTGTTGAATTGCCTGTTGGTGCTACTGCAGTCGATTTTGCTTATGCAGTGCATACCGATGTGGGTAACGGTTGCGTGGCGTGCCGGATTAACCGTCAATTGGCACCATTGTCACAAACCCTGCAAAGTGGTCAGACAGTTGCGATAGTGACCGCACCTGATGCGCAGCCCAACCCCGCCTGGCTTAATTTTGTCACCACCGGCAAGGCGCGCAGTGCAATCCGCCACTTTTTGAAAACGCAGCGTCATGCCGAATCCATTGAGTTGGGCCGGAGGCTGCTGGAAAAAGCATTGCTCAGTATGAATCAGAGTATTGATAATATTCCTGCTGAAAAAATCAACGAATTGCTGAAGCAAGCTGGCGTTGAACATCTGGATGATATTCTGGAAGGCATTGGCCTCGGTAATCGCGTGGCATATGTTGTTGCGAAGCGATTGTCGCCTGATGAAGAACAACAGACCGGCGCAGGAAAAACGGCGCGAAGAGCACAGGCGCCATTGATGATCGATGTTGCAGACGGTACGGTCATCAGTTTCGCGAGATGTTGTCGCCCTATACCGGGCGACCCGATCATCGCACATATCAGTGCCGGGCGCGGTCTGGTTGTTCATACGGATAATTGCAAAAATATTGCAGAGATGCGTGAGAATCCGGAAAAGTGCCTGATCGTCAACTGGTCGCCGGATGTCAGGGGTGAATTTATTGTTGATGTGCGCGTTGAAGTGAATAATGAACGCGGCATTATTGCCCAACTGGCAACAAAAATTACTGAAATGGAAGCCAATATAGACAAGATTGCACTGGATGAAAAAGAGGCTGGTTTCAATGTGATTACACTATCTATTTCTGTACGTAATCGACTCCATCTCGCCAACATCATGCGTCGTATCCGCACGATGAGAGCAGTTATCCGCACCACACGCGTCAAAAACTGATTTCTATTAAAACGTCAGCCAATCCGGCAACAGGAAACAATATGACTAACAAAGCCACTATCCAGACAGAAAAAGCGCCAGCTGCTATCGGTACCTATTCACAGGCGATCAAGGTGAATAATACCGTGTATCTGTCTGGCCAGATTCCTCTGGATCCTGCGACCATGCAGATGGTGGAAGGTGATATGCGTGCGCAGATTATCCGGGTATTTGATAATCTTTCTGCGGTGTGTGAAGCATCGGGTGGCAACTTGAAAGACATCGTCAAGTTGAATATTTTTCTCGCCGATCTCGCGCACTTTGCCTTGGTCAATGAAGTGATGGCAACCTATTTTGTGCAGCCTTATCCGGCGCGTGCAGCGGTTGGTGTTGCCAGTTTACCTAAAGGCGCACAAGTGGAAATGGATGGCGTAATGGTGATCTAGGCGTAGCATGAAAATGCCCGTTATCATCCATTCACTGCCTGAAGCTGTCGATCAGGTCATTGAAAAAACGGGCTCTTGTATACGCCTGGCTATGCCGTTGGGTATAGGCAAGCCAAACACATTTGCCAACGCGATTTATCAGCGTGCGAAACAGGATCCGGCACTCCATCTTGAAATTTTTACGGCGCTGAGCTTACTGAAGCCTGAAGCGTCCAGCGACCTTGAGCACAGATTTCTGGAGCCGCTGGTTCAGCGACTGTATGGGAATTATCCGGATCTTGAATATGCTCTGGATATGCGCCGCAATTCATTGCCAGATAATGTTCGTGTTCATGAACTGTTTTTGAAGTCCGGTGACTGGCTCAATAACAGTCATGCGCAGCAGAATTATATCAGCAGTAACTACACGCATATTGCGCGTGATATTGCAGCCAACAAACCCAATATTCTTGCACAGGCGGTTGCTGTTAGAGAGGAGAACGGCGAATTCAGGATATCCTTGTCCTGCAACCCGGATGTGACGCTGGATCTTGTTGCCAGTATGCGCACACAGCGTGCCAATGGTGAAATGAACTATCTGGTAGCTGTTATCAACCGTGAGTTGCCTTTTATGCCGGGCGCTGCAGAAGTGTCGGTTGATTTTTTTGACTGGATTATTGCTGATCCAGCTGGCACGCACACATTGTTCTGTACACCTAACATGAAAGTCAGTATGGCGGATTACGCTATTGGCTTGCATGCGAGCAGCCTGGTGCGGGATGGCGGCACATTACAAATCGGCATTGGTTCATTGGGTGATGCCATTGCCCAGAGTCTTATTGTGCGCGATGAATACAATGAAAGTTACCGTGAGCTGCTGCATAAATTGAATGGAGATTTTCTTCCTTCCCGTATCAATGCAGGCATATTTTCTGAAGGTTTGTATGGCTGCTCGGAGATGTTCGTCAATGGTCTGCTGGAGTTGATCAAGGCACAGCTTATCCGCCGTGAAGTGCTTGATCCTGGAACAGGAAACAATGTCGTGTTGCATGGAGGGTTTTTTATTGGCCCTGCTGCATTTTATCAGGCGCTACGGGATATGCCGGAAGGTGATCTGAAAAAAATTGATATGACCAGCATTACATTTATCAACCATCTTTATGGAGATGTTTTTGCTGATGAAAAAATTAAACGCACACAACGCGTCAAAGCATCGTTTATCAATACCTGCATGATGGTGACATTGTCCGGCGCTGCGGTTTCTGATGCGCTGGATGATGGTCGAGTGGTGAGTGGTGTCGGAGGGCAGTACAACTTTGTGGCGATGGCGCATGAATTGCCAGATGCGCAATCTATTTTGATGTTGCGTAGTTGGCGTATGCATAATGGCAAGCCACAGTCCAATATTGTGGCGAACTATGC
>DATIDQ010000127.1:0-8698 GCA_035456205.1 Pseudomonadales bacterium | reverse complement strand
CGCACTTGAAGAAGCGGGCATTGGCACCCAGCTCCGCCACTGCCGCTTTGCCGCCTTCCTCATTCATATCGGCCACAACCACTTTTGCACCTTCCGATACAAAAAGATCAGCCACACCACGACCAATACCACTGGCTGCACCGGTAATAATGGCTACTTTATCTTGTAATCTTGTGCCCATAAAAACCTCTTCTGATTATTAACAAATAAAACAAGGGAAAATTAAAATACGGATTAAAAGACGATAGTGCGATGACCGTACACAATAATCTTGTCTTCCAGATGAGCACGCACGGCTTGCGCCAGTGTCACCCGCTCTATGTCCCGGCCTTTGCGCACCAGATCATCAATTGTGTCTTCGTGCGAACTACCTTCCACGCCCTGCGCAATAATCGGACCTTCATCCAACTCTGCCGTGGCATAGTGCGCTGTTGCACCGACAAGTTTTACGCCACGCTCAAACGCCTGATGGTATGGCTTGGCACCTTTGAAAGCCGGCAGTGTCGAGTGATGGATATTGATAATCTGGTTAGGAAACGTATTGATCATGTCATCCGACAACACCTGCATGTAGCGCGCCATGACAATCAGGTCAATCTTGTACTCACGCAGCAACGCTATTTCTTTTTGCTCCTGCTCTTTTTTATTGTCCTTATTGATAGGGAACACAAAATACGGAATTTTGAAAACATCGGCAAAATAACGCAGGTCTTCATGATTGGAAATGATCAGAGGAATATCACAGCTCAACTCACCCACTTTGTGACGCAGCAACAGATCGTAAATGCAGTGCTCGTATTTGGAGACAAAAATTGCCACGCGCTTTTTTTGCTCGGCAAAAGACAAACGCCATTCCATATTATATTTAGCGCACTCTTCAGCCAGCTCTTTCTGGAACTGCTCGCGGCCAGCGGGTATATCCGACACATCGAAATATACACGGTGAAAAAAAATACCGGCTTCCTCATCCGTGTGCTGTTGCGCGTCAAGGATGTTGATATTGTGACGCACCAGCAGATTGGCAATGGCGGCATTCAAACCTTTCTGGTCTGGACAGCGCAGCAATAAAGTAGCGGTATTGGGGCGGCTCATGAATAAGGCTCTCCGAGCAAGATACTGAACACAGGCAAACTGGCGAAGGCAAGCATTCTAGGCAAAGATCCGTGCGGGTAAAACTGGTTGTATGTCGCAGTCATCAGCAGATTATTCACTAACACTGCCTCTGAAAGGCGCTTTGCGCATTGTGCAGTTCTGCAGATCACACAGACGACAGGGTTCGATTTCAGGCGCACGCTTGCCGCCGGGGTTGAGCCCCACCATACCCAACAGCGATTTCTGCGGCTGCATCATCACTCCATCACTCATGGTGATGGGCAACCCTTCCTTACCTTCAAAGAAACGAAACAGAATAGCCTGATCACCAAAGTGCCAACCGGTATAGCCTGGCCCCACCCGCAATGTCGTGCCGTAACCACGCTTTTCTGCATCGTCTGATACGCGGTCAGTCAGCGCTTTCATGGCTTCAACCACCATGGCTGAACCGACAGCATCAATCGCCAGCGCCTGCCCGGATTTTCCTTCACTCATCAAGCGCCGCGATTCCTGTGTGGTTTTATCGCCAGCACTCGCCAATAAAATGACAACCGATTCTGCATGGCGCAAGATTTTGGGCAA
The DNA here is from genome assembly GCA_035456205.1 of Pseudomonadales bacterium. Classification (GTDB taxonomy): domain Bacteria; phylum Pseudomonadota; class Gammaproteobacteria; order Pseudomonadales; family UBA7239; genus UBA7239. Next base: position 7,024 of record DATIDQ010000127.1, on the reverse strand, counting down.
CTGGTCACTCTGCAATACCAATTGCTCCACACCAAATTTCAGATGAATCTTGTCGTTCTCGATACCGCATAACGGCACTTCAATACTGGCAGCCCAGGGTTCAGCAAAATCTGCTGCACGCGCCATCTGCTCATCAACAATTTTTAATACAGGTTTGCGCGCTTTTGACGGATCGCTGTAACCCATAAAATTGAGCACGCGCTCTACATCAAGCTGGTATTGGTAATTGGCCAGTTGGTTAATTAGCGCCGCCATACCCGCCTCACACTACTACTGGTGTTTCCGGTGGCAACAACCCCAACTCACCAAGAATGTAGGGAACATTCTCGCTCCATGCCAGAGGATAGATGTGAAAACCTGCAATCGGATAACGCTCTTTGATAGTGCGCATGGTTTCCAGTGCAAGATCCAGCGCTTCCTGTTTTTGATCAGTCGCTTCACGGATGCGCTTTTCAACATGCGGCGGCACCCAGATGCCGGGCACGTGCGTCATCATGAATTCCAGACCTTTGTGTGAGCGCGGAGGCAAAATACCGGGCAGTATCGAAACTTTTTTAGTAATGCCGGCTTTATCCATCGCCGTCCACCATTTATCAAATACATCCAGATCAAACACTGGCTGCGTTTGTAAAAAATCCACGCCAGCGGAAGCTTTTTTCGCCATTACGCGCGCAAGATGTTCCGGCTTGTTTCCCGCCGGATTCGCGGCACCGCCGATGCACCATTGCATCTTGAACGGTTCTTCTTTGGCAGAATCTGCAATCGCACTGCCGCCATACGATTTCCCCAGGCGACGCAATTGGTTCACCATCATGATCGCGTTGGTGGAATCCATATCGTAAACCGGCTTCGACATCGGGTGATCACCAAATGTCACGTAATCGCCTGTGAGACATAAAATATTGCGAATGCCATGGGCGTAAGCAGAAATTAAATCCGCTTGCATACCAAGTTTGGAACGATCACGGCACGTCATCTGCATGACAGGCTCAAGCCCCTGCTGCTTCACATAAATGGCTGTACCAATGGATGACATGCGCAAGGTTGCTGATGGCATATCCAGTACATTAATTGCGTCGACGCCGCGACGATAATGCGCGAGATGTTTATCAAGACGAGACAGGTCCGGCACTTTTGGCGGCGACAATTCTGCCGTAATAACAAATTCGCCAGCCTTGAGTTTTTTGTAGAGGTTGCTGGTGTCGTTCAAAGCGCTCATACGCTAACGCTCGCAATAATCTGATCAATTTCAGGATTCGGTATCGGATGTGGCGAAAGAATACCGCCGTGTATATCGGTTTTCTTTTCAAGGATACTACCGACAGCGGATGTGCCCACGATAGACCAATCCACCGCTGGCTGAATTTTTACCACTTTGTTGCTCATATCAAATACCTGCATGGCCGCCATATCGGCGCGCTCATGTATGTTCGTCCAGATGCAGTCTCGATCAGGAAACACTTCGCATTTGCCAAACATGGAACCGCCACAAGGGCCGTTACGCATCTGCTTGGGACAGGTTTGCGGACAGACAAAAGAGGTGGAACGCAGCACACACTGGCCACAGCTATGGCAGCCAAAAACACGCTTCTTGCTCCATTCTTCAATACTGAAAAGCACGCGGTAAAGACGGCTCTTGGTCCAGACACGATTAAACATAATTCACACTCAACTTACTCGGATGCAAGTAACTTACTGGTGAGTAAGTTTGAAGCTAAAGCCCTGTATAGTCAAGGGACAGCATAGCAAGCATTCGTTACCATATCGCCTCGATTCAAAGGAAAGAGACGTCCATGGTATCCAGATTCTACCCACAAGCTGCAGGCAGCGTGCTGATCACCGGCACGTCTACAGGCATAGGCTATGCCACTACAAAACGGCTCGCTGAGGCAGGCTTTCACGTCTTTGCCGGTGTACGAAAACCGGAAGATGGCGAAAAGGTGGCGGCATTGGAGGCTGCAGGATGCATTACCCCTGTGATAATCGATGTGGCGGATGCCGCCAGCGTGACAACGGCTGTTGAACAGGTGCGCAACGCGCTGATCGAGAAAAACGGTTTTCTTGCAGGTGTGATCAGCAATGCCGGCGTGGGCATGATTGCTCCCACGCCATATCTGAATGAAGAGATTCTGCACTACCAGACACAAACCAACCTGCTCGGCCACATGCGGTTGGCGCGAGAATGCTTGCCCTTGATGCAACAGACCCTGCAAGGTAGAAACCGGCGTGGACGCATCTATTTTGTCGGGACAGGTGCTGGCATTCCATCACTGGTATTTCCATTCCTGAATATCTACATGGCATGCAAATGGGGAACAGAGGCTTTTTGTCAGAGCTTGCGCATGGAAATGAAATTGCTGGATGCTCAGATTGATGTCGGCATGATCAATCCCGGTTTTATCAACACAGCCATGCGCGGCTCTACCAAAAATGCCGTGCAGGGAAAAGTGGCGATGGACGCACAATTCGGGCAGTTATACGGGCGCCTGATGCAAAAATTTGGTGAATTTGGCGACAGACAAAAAGGCACACCACCTGAAGCAGCTGCCGAAAAAATTCTGGGTATGATGATGGCGGTTACGCCGCAATATCGCTATCGCGTAGGCAGGGATTCTTTCACGACTTATTTGCAGGCACTATTACCATTACCTGTTCAGGAGTGGCTTATTGCGCGCGTGTATCGCTGATGGAACGAAGAAATAATCAACGCAAACTGGCGTTGATCCTGTCCAGCGCTGAACTGCCGGGGCAGAGTTCTTTTTCTGTCAGCGTGTTCAACGGCTTAGTGGCCGTATTGAGAAACTGATGCGTCTCGGCCGCTTCCGGATCGATGTACAACAGACCGGTAAGAATATCGCCTTTCATCATAGCCGCACGTTGCGCTGCCAGTGCTGCACTGCGATCACGTGGATCATGGTCACTGCCGGCTTTCTGCAAACGCACCACGGAACCGTCATGCAGAGTCACTTCCTGCGTACTGCCTTCCAGATAATTGGTAACAATTTCTTCGCGCATCGGCACAAAATCCATCGCACCGGTAGCATCCAGATGATCACGCACATAATCGTAACTTTTGGTCGAGCCTTTATGATTATTGAATGTCACACACGGTGACAGCACATCAATAAACGCAAATCCCTGATGCGACATGGCTGCTTTCAATAAAGGCACCAGCTGTTCCTTATCGCCGGAAAAACTGCGCGCAACAAATGTGGCGCCCAGCTGCAATGCAAGGCTCACCAGATCCATCGGTTGATACTGGTTTTCACTGCCTTTCTTGCTGACAGAACCTACATCGGCTGTTGCGGAGTCCTGACCTTTCGTCAGACCGTAGCAACCATTGTTTTCCACGATGTAGAGCATGTTAAGACTGCGGCGCACGACGTGGGCAAACTGTCCCATACCAATCGATGCTGTATCGCCATCACCAGATACCCCGATGTACAGCAGATCACGATTCGCCAGATTGGCACCGGTCGCTACCGACGGCATACGACCGTGCACCGAATTGAAACCGTGTGATTGTCCAAGAAAATAGGTTGGCGTTTTCGATGAACAGCCAATGCCGGATAATTTGGCAACTCGATGCGGCTGAATTGATAGCTCATAACAAGCGCGCACAATCGCGGCAGAAATAGAATCATGACCACAACCTGCACATAGTGTGGACAGTGATCCTTCATAATCACGCAGGCTGTAACCCAGACTATTAGGTTTCGCTGATGGATGTTCAAAACGGCTACGGATGTAACTCATGTCGCTCTCTGTCTCTCGTTAAAGGCTTGCTTACACACTTTTGCGAATGGGCGTAACAGTCGCAGGATGCAAGTAACCCCGGATTTTGCGCAGGATCTGCTGCGCAGTAATTGGCATACCATCGTAATTCAGTACAGATATCATTTTCTGTGGCGCTACATCATTTTCAGCCATGAGCAACATGCGCAACTGCGCATCACGATTTTGTTCAACAACAAACACTTTCTCATGGCGTGCAATGAAATCGTCAACTGTTTTATTGAACGGAAACGCTCGAATACGCAAGGCATTCAATTGAATACCTTCTTCTGCCAACACATCCATCGCTTCTAACGAAGATTCAGTGGAGGTGCCAAAGAAAATAATACCGTGTGTGGCGTTATCGTGTTGCTTGTACAGCTCGGGCACAGGGACATACTGTTTAGCGGTTTCAAATTTCCGCACCAACCTGTCCATATTTTCAACATATTTATCGCCATCTTCGGTATACACAGCGTAAGTGTCACGTGAAGTGCCGCGAGTAAAAAATGCGCCTTTGCTAGGGTGTGTACCCGGAATAGTGCGATAACAGATACCATCACCATCCACATCGAGATAACGACCAAACTTTTCAATTTTGTCTAGTTGCTCTGCGCTCAATGTCTTGCCGCGTTTATAAGAACGCTTGTCATCCCAATTCAATGGAGGAGACAGATGGTCATTCATACCCAATTCAAGATCCGTCAACATAATGATTGGCGTCTGCAGTTGCTCGGCCAGATCAAACGCATCCGCTGTCATGTCGAAACATTCTTTCGGCGTTGCCGGGAACAGCAACACATGCTTGGTATCACCGTGCGAAGCGTAAGCCGCAGAAATAATATCGGACTGCTGCGTACGTGTTGGCATACCGGTGGAAGGACCAGAACGCTGCACATCAATCAGCACCGTCGGAATTTCTGCAAAGTAGGCAAGACCGAGAAACTCACTCATCAGAGACACACCCGGACCGGATGTTGCCGTAAATGAACGCGCGCCATTCCAGTTTGCACCGATCACCATACCCATAGCGGCCAGCTCATCTTCTGCCTGCATGATGGCAAAGTTTTTCTCACCAGTACCTGCGTCAACACGCAAACGGCTGGCATATTTTTCAAAGGCATCCACAACCGAAGTGCTCGGCGTAATCGGATACCAGGCCGCCACTGTTGCGCCACCATAAACAGCACCCAGACCACATGCGGTATTGCCGTCCATCAAAATGCGGTCGCCGACTTTGTCGCAACGTTTTACGCGCAAACCCAGCGGACACTGGAAATGATCTTTCGCGTATTGATAACCGAGCTCAAGAGCATGAACATTCGGCGCAATCAATTTTTCCTTGCCTTTGAATTGATCACTGATCAAGCCTGTCAACACTGAAAATTCAATATCGATCAACGCCGCCAATGCACCAATATAAATAACGTTTTTGAAGAGCTGACGCTGACGCGGGTCTACATACTCACGCATGGAGATTTCCATCAGCGGAATAGGCAGGATATTGATGTCGTTACGCACCATTTGTTTATCGAGCGGCTTGGTGGAATCGTAAATAAAATAACCACCAGGCGTAACGTCCTGAATATCTTTTGCCATCGACTGCGGATTCACGGACACCATGATGTCCGATCCGCCGCCGCGACGGCCGAGGTAGCCTTTTTCACAGATACGCACTTCGTACCAGGTGGGCAAACCCTGGATATTCGACGGGAAAATATTGCGCGGACTGACCGGGATGCCCATACGGAACACAGCTTTCACAAACAGCGCATTCGCGCTCGACGAACCTGTACCGTTAACATTGGCAAACTTGACGACGAAATCGTTGACTGCTTCGAGTTTTTTCATGATCACATCTCCGCCACTCAAGCCGCGCACTTCTTGGTAGAACCATCATTGCCGGCTTTTGTGACGCTATAAAGGTATTTCTGCATATCCCAGGCGGATGTCGGACAACGCTCTGCACACAAACCACAATGCAGGCAAACATCTTCATCTTTCACCATTACGCGGCCAGTACCGAGATTATCTGCAATATACAAATCTTGCGTAAGATTGATTGCCGGCGCACTCAGATTCTGGCGTAATATTTCTTCTTCAGCAGGCGCAGTGAACGTAATGCAACGCGTTGGGCAAATATCTACACAAGCATCGCATTCAATACATTTGTTTGCCGTGAATACAGTTTGCACATCGCAATTCAGACAACGCTGGGTCTCTTCATAACCGGTTTCGCGGTCGAAACCCAATTCCACTTCCAGCATGCGATCTGACAAGGCTTTTTCTTTCGGGGCATGCGGCACAGCATGGCGTAGTTCGTGTGAAATATCGCTGTCATAACTCCACTCATGGATACCCATTTTCTGACTGACCAGTGTTGTTCCTGGCGCTAAACGATCAGCAACCGGTTTTCCATGACAGAACAGATCAATTGAAATGGCAGCCTGGTGGCCGTGTGCGACAGCGGTGATAACATTCTTAGGCCCGAATGCAGAATCACCACCAAAAAATACTTTTGGATTGCTGGACTGGAATGTCACTTCATCCAGCACCGGCGTACCCCATTTATCAAAGGCGACACCACTGTCCGCTTCAATCCATGGAAATGCATTTTCCTGACCAACTGCCATCAAGACATCATCGCATTCAAAAAATACGATCTCGCCAGTCGGCTTCATTTCACGACGACCTTCAGCATTGACTGCAGCAATCGCTTTTTCAAAACGCATACCGACCAGCTTGCCATTTTCCACTACATATTCTTTCGGAATGTGGTTGTTAAAAAATGGAATACCTTCGTGCTGTGCGTCCTCAATTTCCCATGGCGACGCCTTCATTTCTTCAAATGGGCTCCGCACTACAATTCTTACATCCTCACCGCCAATACGACGTGCGGTGCGACAGCAATCCATCGCAGTGTTACCACCACCGATAACCAGTACCCGTTTTCCAATTTTGCTAGTGTGGCCGAATGCAACGTCAGCAAGAAAATTAATACCGATGCGAATATTTGCAGCAGCCTCTTCACTACCAGGCAATTTCAGATCGCGGCCACGCGGTGCACCCGTACCAACAAAAATGGCGTCGTAACTTTTTGCCAACACACTGTTAAGACTATCGACACGCGTGTTGTAGTGCGTGACTACACCCATGTCAGTAATAAAATTCACTTCCTGATCCAACACTTCAAGCGGCAAGCGGAAGGATGGAATCTGGCTACGCATGAAACCACCGCCGGCAGGCTGCT
>DATIDQ010000126.1:0-11222 GCA_035456205.1 Pseudomonadales bacterium | reverse complement strand
CTGCTCATCGTACAAATCAACTTGGTAACCGAGCGGCATCAGATCACGCGCAACGGTTAATGAGGCAGGGCCGCCGCCAATCAACGCAACACGTTTGCCATTTTTTTGAGCCGGGATTTTCGGCATCATGGCACTGACATCGCCTTTGTTATCTGCGGCCACACGCTTCAAACGGCAAATGGCTACAGGTGTCTCTTCGACACGTCCGCGTCGGCATGCTGGTTCACACGGGCGATCGCAAGTACGTCCCAGCACACCCGGGAATACATTCGATTCCCAATTGACCATATACGCTTCAGCATAGCGCTCCTGAGCAATCAGACGGATATACTCAGGGACAGGCGTGTGCGCCGGACAGGCATACTGGCAGTCAACAACTTTATGGAAATATTCTGGATCTTTGATGTCGGTGGGTTTCACCATGGACTCCCCAATGGCGGGACTTCGGTTGGCGCAAGATTCTACAGTAAAGTCTCTTTGTTTTGTCTTCGATATTTAACTTAATTGGTGCAAAAATACCGGCACTGAACGCCGACCAATAGCGACCAGCGCTATCGTGGTGCGCCACCCATAAACCATGCACAAACAACGGGCAAAAACCCTGATGACCCTCTCGCAATACTGGCAACAATTCCTCATGGCCGTGATGTTTCTCACTCGTTTACCAGTGAGCTCACTCCTGAAATACGACCCTGCGCTTTCCGCCGGAATGGCGCGCTTTTTTCCGTTGGTGGGATGGCTCGTTGGCAGTATAGCCGCATTAATACTATGGCTATGTGCGCAATACCTGCCCTGGTTGCCTGCCGTTATTATCGCCACAGCACTGACTATTCTAGCCACTGGCGCTTTCCACGAAGATGGTTTTGCCGACATGTGCGATGCATTTGGCGGGGGCTGGGAAAAGGAGCAGGTGCTGCTGATCATGAAAGACTCCCGACTCGGCACCTATGGCACACTGGGACTGGGACTGATATTAGCGAGCAAGATCAGCCTGTTGGCCAGCCTGCCGATATCAACTGCCCTCGGCGCACTGGCGGCCGGACACGTACTCAGCCGCACAGCCGCTACCTCACTATTACTGTCGTTGCCTTATGTGCGCGACACCGAAGACCCCACAAAAATCAAGACACCCATTTCTCACTTCACTGGCAGGGATCTGTTATTTATCCTGATCACCGCAATACCTGCACTATGCCTGTTACCTGTCGGCAGTTGGCTATCAGTGATCATCAGTCAACTGGCCGTGCGTTATTGGGCTGCGTGGTATTACACCAAACGCATCGGCGGCTATACCGGTGACTGTCTGGGTGGCGCGCAGCAGCTGGGAGAATTGGGTGTGCTGATAGTTGTCAGCTGCTTTTATCATGGATGACTTGACAACAGGTATTACAAACATGACATCTGACCGCCACCCACACCCCGCATTACCACACCGTTTTTTACTGGTGCGGCAGGTACGCGCCCGACCGCGACTGTTGTTATCCATATTGTTCGCTGCAGTGATTTACTGCTTCTTGTCCACAGATCTCGTATCACAACCCACTACTCGCCTGCTCCTTACCTGGAATGGTGGCGTATGCCTTTATTTATTATTAGCCGGCATCATGATTATCAAATCATCGCATGAACACATCCACTCATATGCGCTCGCACAAGACGAAGGGAAACTGGTCGTACTCACCAGCGTAATACTGGCAACTATTGCCTGTCTTGCTGCAATCTTTGCGGATCTGGTCACCGTCAGTGCATTGCACGGAAAACTGAAATATGCACACATTATATTAGCCGTGATGACTGTCGCATCATCCTGGTGTTTCATTCATCTCATGTTTTCATTTAACTATGCACATGATTTCTATATCAACAAAAATCAAGGTTTTGATGGCGGCTTACAATTTCCAGGAACAGAGAACCCTGATTACGCCGACTTTCTTTATTTCGCATGCATTATTGGCACATCCGGCCAGACAGCCGACGTGTCGTTTTCATCACAATCGATGCGCAGGATAGGCATGATACATTGCGTGCTTGCTTACGCATTTAATACAACAGTGTTGGCACTGACAATCAATATAGCTTCAGGGTTGCTGTAAAACACACACCTCAAGCATTATCCAGCAATCGCCATAAATACAACGACGCAATACTGCGATACGGCTTCCACGGCTCAGCATATTGCGCCATCTGTTTTGCTGGCGGCAATTCCGGAAGGTCATATAACTGCGCAATGGCCTTGCGAATACCGTAATCATCGCCTGGAAAAACATCCGCACGCCCCAAATCAAAAATCAGGTACATTTCAACAGTCCAGCGACCGATACCCTTGATTTGTGTAAACGACTTGATGATTTGTTCATCTGACATCTGTCGCACTTGTTCGAGCGTCGGAAATTTTCCGTCGATACAATGTTGCGCCAGATCTTTCAGATAAGACACTTTCATGTACGACAATCCCGTTGCGCGCAATGTCTCATCGTCTAGCGCCAGAATTCTCTTTGCGATCGGTCTCCCTTTTCTCTCGACCAGGGCATTGACGCGCTTCAAAATAGTCGCCGCGACTTTGGTGGAGAGCTGCTGACTGACGATGGCCGCAATCAATGCTTGTAAAGGTTCTGCATTCTGTTGCGGCTTGAAAGGAAAATCACCAACGTTGTTAATCAGGCTTTTGATCTGTGCGTTATTTTGCAAATACCGCACACCTTCACGCCATTGCGCTGCAGTCGTGAGCACATGCGGTTTTTCAAGACTGACACCTTCGCATGCCAACAAAACTTTTTTTGTCGCGACACCACCAGGCGCTGAAAAACCACCCAATTCACCTGATGTTGTAATAATACGATGGCAGGGAATAATGAGCGGTACAGGATTTTTTCCAAGCGCCGTGCCTACTGCACGCACAGCACCGGGCTGCCCCAGACGCTCGGCCAGTTGCGCATAACTGATGACGCTGCCCGCTGGAATGCGTTGTGCTTCTGTATAAACTCGCTGCATAAATTCTGTTGCACCATCGACATAAACAGGCACATTCGAGAAATCCTGCAGCTGCCCTTTCATGTGCAGTTTGACTTGTCGCACCAGCGCACGTATCCACACGGGCCACACAGCAGGCGGTTTGCTGGCACCAGTCAGTGATTGAAGTTCTTTACAGATTCGGCCCATGGTGACTTCTGGCAATAGAAATCCCGTCACAACATCCGCACGCCAGACAACGCCACAATGCCCTAGCACAGTGGGGAATATTAACCAGTTGTCATTTTTATCCTGTAGTGACACGTCCGGACTCTGGCATAGCAGTCCAGACATGATAGGCAGAGAAACAACTCAACAACAAGCGGAATTAGCCAAACCTTTAGTTAACATGGCACCTAGAATGTAGCTTGCAAAGTCAGCCAGAGTTTATCCTTGTCATAGATTTTCAACGGCAAATTTTCAGAATCATCAGCGTTGTACGCTGCGTAAGACAGATTCACACTGTAATTGCCCCATTTTTTTTCCACCGATGCATCCCATTCATTGCCCAGGTTATCAACTGCCGCAGTACTGTTGTATGCATCAAACTGATGGTAAGTCACGCCCCAGTTCAATCCGTAAGCCAGCCCCTCAACACCGAAATACTGGTCTTCAATACCTGTGGCAATATTTCCGCTGCCACCACCCAGAAACTGGTCCGCCCATCCCTGAAACTTATGCAATGAACCTAACGGCGTCTGGAATCCCTGCTTTACACCAACACCTGTTGCGTTGAGACTGGCATTGTCATCCGCACCCAATACTTCATAACCGATCTTTCCTGAAATAGCGGGATTGCCATAACTGATTTCACCAAGATAATAATCTGCAGAATAATTAACAGGATTATCGTAAGCATCCGATTGAGTCGCATATTCCAGAATGTACTTCAATGTTTCATCACCGAAACTATTCTTGCCAGCCGCACGCACTCCATATGTATCATTGGAATAGATAAATGCCGCTCTGTTTTCATCATCGGTATAGTCCATCAAATAGGCGTAACCGCTGAGTGTTAAGCCGGGAATCCCCTCGTATTTGAGATTGAACAAATTGGTATCCGTATCATATTCACCCTGCTTGTCGTTATCAGGGCCGAATACAGTGTTCACATTGGTAATGTTAGCAAAATAGATTGTTGTATCAGGCAGTGACTTGTTGGATAACGAAAAAGAGTCATAGGTTTGTTCATTCTGGCGAAATGCTGCTGCACCGATAAAACGTTCATTGTCCAGAGTGATACGCTGTCGGCCGAATCTGGCATTGGTTTTCGGAATGCCGGCATAATTAATCCAGGCCTGGTTCACTTCTGTATTTTCAGGGTCAATAATCGGCGAGTAATTTATTTTCCCGTCTACACCATCGTTATATCGCTGACCGGGCGACAACCTGCTGACATCATCCATCTCCAATCCAACCGTGAAATCCTGATAAGGACCCGACTCGTAACTCAAACGACTACGAAGAGTAGTAGCATCAGCATTCTTCAGCGGAGATTCATCATCAACTTCCTCGTACCGCATACGAAAATCCAGTTTTAATTTTGCCGTTGTAGTCAACGCATCCTGCACTGGATCCCAGGCGAAGGCGGATGCCGAAAACACAACTGAGCCAATAGTTACAGCCGTGTTAATTTTTGTCATTTTCATGTTGCTATCTCCGTTTGTTTAGGTCGACCAACATGACAATGCAAGCAAGATGCCAATTGTTAAACTTTTATTAAAACTTTTTTACATGCACTGTAATAATGCGATAAAAATTATATTTATCATTATTTTTACAATAAGAAACCAAATCAGTGCAAAAACACAAATCATTATTTTTAACCAATTAATTCATTAAATCCAAAACAGTGCGATTACATTTATTCAGGCAATAAAAAAGGGCGGATAACCGCCCTTTAAATTAAAAATAAAAATCATGCTGCAGGTCTTTTTTCTTTTTGGTAAAGAAACTGCATTACAGAAGTCCTGTAGTGATGGTACGCAGGTTCTTCTGCCAATAACATACGATTTCTTGGCCTTGATAAATTGACATCCAGTATTTCTCCAACAGTAGCTGCCGGACCATTTGTCATCATGACAATTCGATCAGACAATAACACGGCTTCGTCGACATCGTGCGTCACCATCACAACCGTACTACCCGTTTCACTGACAATCCTGATCAATTCATCTTGCAAATGAGCGCGTGTTAATGCGTCCAGCGCACCAAATGGCTCATCCAGCAACAATACTTTTGGTTGCATTGCCAATGCCCTGGCAATGCCGACACGTTGCTTCATGCCACCCGATATCTCACCAGGTAATTTTTTTTCAGCATGCGCCAAACCTACCATTTCCAGTGCAGCAAAAGTTCTATCACGCAACTGCTGTTTTTTTTCAGTTCCTGAAAAAACTTTTTCAACAGCCAGATAGATATTTTCAAAACAGGTCATCCACGGTAATAGCGAGTGGTTCTGGAATACCACCCCACGATCAGGGCCAGGGCCAGTAATTTCCCTGTTGTTACACAGCAGCACTCCGCTGCTGGGACTATAAAGTCCGGCAATCAGATTCAGTACAGTAGATTTTCCACAACCGGAATGGCCGATAATGGATACAAATTCACCTTTCTTGACGCCGATATTAATGTTTTTCAGGGCAACGAACCGGCCATGCTTGCCAGTAAATTCCATACCAACATTTTCTATGGATACAAATTTCTCACTCATAAGAAAACCTCTTGGCAATAGCAAGCAATGCATGCTCCAGTGCGAACCCCACCATACCGACTATAAAGATGGCAATGATGATGTGTTCAACATTCAGGTTGTTCCACTCATCCCATACCCAGAAACCAATACCCACGCCGCCGGTTAACATTTCGGCGGCGACAATCACCAGCCAGGCAATACCAATAGACAATCGAACACCTGTCATCATGTACGGCAACACCGATGGAAAAAGAATCGTTGTCAGGATTTTCCATTCCGACAACTGCAGCACTCGTGCAACATTCAGATAATCCTGCGGGATACGGGATACGCCGTGCGCAGTATTGATAATGATGGGCCAGATACAGGAAATAAAAATTACCCAGATAGAAGCCGGATCCGCTTTCTGAAAAACCAACAAACCGATAGGCAGCCAGGCCAATGGCGATACCGGACGCAACAAGCCGATAATCGGTGCCATCATGCCACTGATAAATGCAAAACGCCCCACTAGAAAACCCAACGGAATACCGATGATTGCTGCAGCACCAAATCCCATTCCTACTCTTTTCAGGGAATAAAGAATATTCCATCCTACACCCTGATCATTCGGCCCGCGCTGATAAAAGGGATCAGAAAATAATTCAACGGCAGAGTGCCAGGTAACAACAGGACCCGGCAGATCCTGTCGCGTGCCCGCCAATGCAGCCCACACCACCACGAATAATGCCAAGCCCAACAATGGCGGCAATACTTTCATGACACCAGCGCGTACAGTTTCCAGCTGTCGCCGTTTTGCTTCCCGTCGTTCCGGATCCAGATCGGTTGGAAAAGTTTCAACATGCGCCTGTTTTATTTCTGCAGCGGGATCCACGCCAGTTTTTTGCGAATTACTTTCTACTGCAACCGGCGTCGAATCCACAGATATTAACGTCATGACCACACCCATATCACACCCCATTTATCTCAGTGCAAGCCGTTATGCCTTGATCGCAAAACTGGCGGCATACGCGGACGGATTGCTACCATCCCATACCTTGCCGTCCATTAACGTACTGCTACGCATAGGGCTTGTAGGCAATGGCACTTTCAATTGCGTCGCAGCCTGCGTGTAAAGATCAATCTGGTTCACTTTTTTCGCTACCGCCAGATAATCCGGTTCCATTGTTAACATGCCCCAACGTTTGTGTTGCGTGAGGAACCACATGCCATCAGACAAGTACGGATAATTGGTTTTTCCGCCGTTATAAAATTTCATGAAATTGGAATCTTTCCAGGTTTTTCCTGCACCATTGTCATACTCACCGGTAAAACGCCCGAGCACGGCATCTTCCGGTGCATTGACGTAGGCTTTCTGTGCAATCAACGCCGCTATTGCCGCACGGTTTTTCATATCATCGATATACATGCTGGCATCCAGCACCGCCATGATCAAAGCGCGTGCTGTATTCGGATTTTTCTGCACAAATTCTGCCGTACATCCCAACACTTTTTCTGGATGATCCACCCAGATATCCTGCGTGGTATTCACCGTGTAACCAATCTTGTCCATCACGGCGCGTGCATTCCACGGCTCACCCACGCAATAACCGTCCATATTGCCCACGCGCATGTTCGCCACCATTTGCGGCGGAGGCACAGTAATACTTTTCACATCTTTTATCGGATCAACACCGCCTGCCGCCAGCCAGTAATTCAGCCACATGGCGTGTGTACCCGTAGGAAATGTTTGCGCAAAGGTATATTCCCTGTCTTTGCTATCAATAACTTTCTTGAGTGACGCTCCATCTTTAACGCCTTTATCCAGCAACTGGCTGGATAAAGTAATCGCTTGGCCATTGTTATTAAGATTCATCAGCACCGCCATATCTTTCTGCGGCCCGCCTGTACCCAGTTGCAGCGCGTAAATCAGGCCGTACAAAACATGGGATGCATCCAGTTCGCCGTTAGTCAATTTATCGCGCACACCGGCCCAGGAGGCTTCTTTTGACGGCGTTATCTTGATCCCGTACTTTTTGTCAAATCCCATTTCGGCAGCGACTACGATAGACGCGCAATCAGTGAGTGGAATAAATCCTACTTTTACTTCTGTCTTTTCCGGTGCATCACTGCCAGCCGCCCAGACACCGGTTGATAAACCTCCCAACATGCCTGATGCACCTGCCGCACCAGCCAACAGAATCGAGTTGCGCAAAAACTTTCTACGCGATGGCAAATCAATCCGTTCATCATTAGTGATCAAATCGTCGTGACTCATAAAACACCTCGGCAAATAGACAACAGGGTTTAGCGGTTTCGCTATTGCTTTGCAGAGGTTGTGCCAACTCGGAATTTTCTTTGATTGGAAATTTTATGCATCAATGCGATGCAAGTTTTTTACTGGCACCACCTCCCCTGCACCAGCTGGGCGCAGATTATTGGCATTGCAGTACGCTGGCATGCCCGATCCTGTGGCGTCTTGCACCACTTGCGCACCATGAGCAACACGATGCGCAACGATCTATTGCATTAACCTGTATCAATGCGCATTTATAGTGCGCTGCTACAATACGAAAGTTATCCAATACAATGTTGCAGCTAACAGGGAGGGATCCGCATGTTTGAATCCGCTGAACTCAAGCACAAACTGTCTGACAAGCAATACGATGCCGCAGTACCCAAACTACGCGAGACACTATTGGATGCGCAATTCGACTTACTGGAGAAGAAAGAGCGCTCATTGCTAATTATCGTGGGCGGTGTGGAAGGCGCGGGTAAAGGCGACACCATCAACCTCTTGTCCAGCTGGCTGGATCCACGCTATCTGGATATCCACGCCCTTTCCGCCCCCAGCGACGAAGAGCGGGCGCGCCCTGAGTACTACCGCCATTTCCGCCGTTTACCGCCGAAGGGCAAGATCGGCGTGCACTTCGGCTCCTGGCACAGCATGCCCATTGTTAATCACGCTTTTAAACGCACCTCACGCTTGGAAATGGATGCAGCACTGGTGCGCATCAACCAGATGGAGCGCATTCTGGCTGACGAAGGCTGGATCATTCTCAAGCTGTGGTTTCATTTATCCAAAGACCAACAGGAAAAGCGCCTGAAGAAACTCAGCAAAGACAAACAACAAAGCTGGCGCGTCACAGATAGCGACTGGAAGCTATTGGACATGTATGACCGCTTTGCCAAGGTGTCTGCCCGCGCCTTGCGTGAAACCAGCACCGACTATGCACCGTGGCACATCATTCCCGGCGCTGATCCCAACTATCGCCACATCACCGTAGGGCAAGCCGTACTGGCAGCCCTGAAACCGGAAAAAACGGTCACCAAGCAGAAAAAGACGGTGGCTGTATTGCCCAGCCGGCCCGCCGATGGTGTGCACGTACTGAATGGTCTGGATCTGACCAAAAAACTGACTAAAAAGCGCTATGAGGCCCAACTGGAAGAACTGCAATCCCGTTTGAGCCTGGGTTTACGCGACAAGAAGTTCCAGAACCGTTCGCTGGCACTGGTGTTTGAAGGCTCGGATGCAGCCGGTAAAGGGAGCGCGATTCGCCGCATCACACCCGCCATGGACGTGCGCAAATACCACATCACGCCGGTCGCTTCTCCCACACAGGAAGAGCGTCTCTACCCTTACCTGTGGCGCTTCTGGAAACATGTACCGAAAGCAGGGCATGTGGCAATTTTTGATCGCTCCTGGTACGGCCGCGTTCTGGTCGAACGCGTGGAAGGCTTCTGCTCGGAAGCCGACTGGATGCGTGGCTATACCGAGATCAATGAATTCGAAGAACAAATGCACGAGCGCGGCACCGAGGTGATCAAGTTCTGGCTGGCAACCAGCCCGGAAGAACAGATGCGCCGATTCAAGGAACGTGCAGCTACCGGTTTCAAACGTTACAAGATTACGGAAGAGGACTGGCGCAACCGCAAGAAATGGCCGGAGTATGAGTGGGCCGTGAATGACATGGTTGATCGCACCAGCACCGAACACGCACCGTGGACGTTAGTAGAAGCAGAAGATAAACGTTACGCACGCATCAAAGTGCTGAAAACCATTGTGCGGCGGCTGGAAAATATCTTGTAGCGGCTGTCAGGCAATCTGGCGTGCCACTACGCGTTCCACATCGGCTGCCACCACTTTGTACTCGGGACACATGGTGTCGCCATCACAGACACTGCTGGTGATATTGTTGACCATAAATTCCGGAAAGTGGAAGGTGGTGAACAGCACACCGGGTTTCACTTTTTCCGACACTTCAGCCAGCAATTCCACTTCACCGCGATCGGAAAACAGCCGTGCAGTATCACCACTCACAATATTTTTCTTCACCGCATCCACAGGATTGATCAATAACACATCTTTATCAACAATTTCGCCATTGGGTGTGCGGCGCGTCATCGTACCGGCGTTGTAATGCACCAGATCACGGCTCGTTGTGAGAATAAACGGATAATTTCCGGCGTTATCCACCAGTTCAGTGGATTCAATAAAATCAAAATAATGAAATTTTCCTTTGCCCCGCTTGAAGGTTTCTGTATGCAGGATTTTGGTATCGATACCGCCTTTCAATACAGGCCACTGCAAACCCTGTTCACCCAGATTGTCCCAGGTTACGCCTTCAAAAAATGGCACCACTTGCGAAATTTCTTCCAGCATGGTGTCCGGCTCACAATCCGGTTGCGCGTAACCCATGTGGTTCATGATCTCGACGATGATCTGGCCATCGGTTTTTGTTCCTGCCAACGGCGGCACTGCAGCATTCACACGCTGGATACGACGTTCGCCGTTGGTGAAGGTACCGGATTTCTCCAGAAACGATGCGCCGGGCAATACCACATGCGCGAGTTTTGCAGTTTCTGTGAGAAAAATTTCCTGCACCACCAGCAAATCCAGTTTTGATAGTGCGTTTACAACGTGATGCGTATTCGGATCGGTCTGCGCCATGTCTTCACCCATCACCCACATGGCTTTTAACTGGCCTGCGAGCATGGCGTCATACATTTCCGGAATTTTTTTGCCTTTGGTTGTGGGCGAAGCAACACCATAGGCATTACTGTAGTATTCATGTGATTCAGGTTTGGACATATCAAAGTAGCCAGCACCCTGATGCGGCTGGCAACCCATATCCGCCGAACCCTGCACATTATTTTGTCCGCGCAGCGGGTTCACACCCACACCAGCGCGACCGATGTTGCCGGTGATCATCGCCAGATTGGTAATCAGCATCACCGTTTTTGCACCTTGGCTGTGTTCTGTTACACCGAGGCCGTGAAAAGACATGGCATTGTTGGCACGCGCATACGCCAGCGCGGCCGCTTTCACTTTCTCTGCTGGCACACCAGTTAACGCTTCCATTTTTGCCAGATCCAGTTGCCGGATTTTTGCAGCCACTTCGGCGTAATCTTCGCAGCGATTTTCCACGAAATCATGATCGACCAGATTCGCTTCAATAATGAAGTACAGCATCATATTCAGCAGCGCGACATTCGTGCCGGGGCGCAACTGCAAATGATAATCTGCCAGCTCTGCCAG